>NZ_JANXMI010000204.1 GCF_025354735.1 Rugamonas sp. | reverse complement strand
CTGCGCGGCGGCCCGGTCGCGCGCGGCGGCTTGCGCTGGTCGGACCGCATGGAAGACTATCGCACCGAAGTCCTCGGCCTCGTCAAAGCGCAGATGGTGAAGAACGCCGTCATCGTGCCGGCCGGCGCCAAGGGCGGCTTCGTCTGCAAGCAGATGCCGAAGGACGCGATCCGCGAAACCATCGCGGCCGAAGGCGAAGCCGTTTATCGTTTGTTCATTTCCAGCCTGCTGGAAGTGACCGACAACCGGGTGCTGGGCAAGATCGTCGCGCCGACCGACACCGTGTGCTACGACGGCGCCGATCCCTACCTGGTGGTGGCGGCCGACAAGGGCACGGCGACCTTCTCCGACATCGCCAACAGCATCGCCGTGCAGCGCGGCTTCTGGCTGGGCGACGCGTTCGCGTCGGGCGGCTCGAACGGCTACGACCACAAAAAGCTGGGCATCACCGCCAAGGGCGCGTTCGAGGCGGTCAAGCGCCACTTCTACGAACTCGATCACGACATGAACACCACCCCGATCACCATGGTCGGCGTGGGCGACATGTCGGGCGACGTGTTCGGCAACGGCGCGCTGCTGTCGCGCCAACTGAAGGTGATCGCCGCGTTCGACCACCGCCACATCTTCCTCGACCCGACGCCGGACGTCGTCACCTCGTTCGCGGAGCGCGAGCGCATGTTCGCGCTGCCACGCTCGTCGTGGGACGACTACAACAAGGAATTGATCTCGGCCGGCGGCGGCGTCTATCCGCGCACCGCGCGCGCTATCGAGCTGTCGCCGCAAATCCGCGCCGCGCTCGATATCGAGGAAACCTCGCTGCCGCCTGAAGAACTGATGCACCGCATCCTGAAGGCGCCGGTCGACCTGTTCTATAACGGCGGCATCGGCACCTACATCAAGGCCTCGACGGAAACCCACGCCCAGGTCAAGGACCGCGCCAACGACAATATCCGCGTCGACGGCGATGAGCTGCGCTGCAAGGTCGTGGCCGAAGGCGGCAACCTCGGTGCCACGCAATCGGGCCGCATCGAATTCGCGCTGGCCGGTGGCCGCATCTTCACCGATGCGATCGACAATTCGGCCGGTGTCGATTGCTCGGACCATGAAGTGAACGCGAAGATCTGGCTGGACGTGGAAGTCAACGCCGGCCAGTTGAGCGAAGCGGACCGCAACCGCGTGCTCAATGAAATGACCGACGATATCGAACGCCTGGTCCTGCGCGACAACACGCTGCAAACGCATCTGCTGGTGCGCGAAGCGCAGGCGCAGACCGAAAGCGCGGCGCAGAAAGGTTATGCGGCGCTGATCGCCAGCCTGGAGGAGGAGGGCGCGCTGTCGCGCGAACTGGAACAGCTGCCGACGGTCGCCGAACTGGCGCGCCGCCGCGCCGACAACCGCGGCCTGACCACGCCGGAGCTGGCGGTCGTCATCGCCAATGTCAAGAACCGCTACAAGCGCATCCTGTCGGCGCTGCCGCTGACGGATCACAGCTGGGCCGAGTCGGTGCTCAAGCCCTACTTCCCCGACCTGCTGGTGGCCACCCGCAGCGCGCTGGCGCACCCGCTGGCCAACGCGATCCTGGCGACGGTGCTGGCCAATGAAGTCGTCAACCGTTGCGGCCCGCTGATGCTGCGCGATCTGGCGGCGGAACACGGCGTCGACGAATCGGCCGTGATCCTGGCGTGGGGCCAGGCCTGGTCCGCGCTGAACCTGGCGCCTATTTTCGAAGCGCTGGACGCCGATGCGCTGAACGTGCCGCGCGCCGTTTCGATCAAGGTCGACGGCCGCACCCGTGGTTTGCAGAAGGCCGTGATCGAAGGCGTGCTGTCGGTGCCCGCCGAGCAGTTGCGCGCCGCCGGCGGCTTGCAGGAGTTGACGCGTTTGTTCGCCAAGCCGGAAATGCTGGCCAGGCTGACGCCGGCCGACGGCCAGTCGGAAGCCGATACGACGCCGTCGCTGCGTTCGGCCTTCGTGCAGGCCTGGAAATCGGTCGACGCCATCGAAGCCGTGGCGGCCTTCGTGTTTGCCGCGCTGTCGGTCAATCGTCCGAGCGGCATGGACTTGCCGGCCTTTTTGCAAGTGGGCATGGCGCTGCGCGGCCAGGCCGGCATCGACACGCTGGAGCGCGGCTTGAAACTGCCGGCGCTGAGCAAGTCGCAGGAGCAGTTGCGCAACTTCGCGCAGCACGCGCTGCGGCGCACGCAGCAACGCCTGCTGACGCAGGTGCTGCAACGGGCCGGCAACGGTCACGATGCGGGCGACGCGGTCGAAGTGGTGGCCAACGCGCTGGGCCTGACCGGCTACGCCGTGGCGACCGATCTGGAACAGGCGATGCTGGACGTGTGGGCGCTGTCCGAAGTGACCACGCCGACCGTGCCGGTTTTGCTGTAAGCCGATGGTGAATGCGATGGCTAATGTGGTTCCATCGGCCGCCAACCCCGACACCGCGCCTGCGGTGTCGGAGGCCGTGCGCGCACTGGCCGAAGCCGATTTCGGTACGGTCGCGCAGCGCTTTGCCGGCGCCGGTTTCGCGGTCGCGCTGCCGGCGCCGGGCATCCTGCAAATCAAGGCCGCCGACGGCCGCCAGCGCGCCAGCGTGCTGGTGTCCGTCGGCGTGCACGGCGATGAAACGGGGCCGATAGAAGTCGTCGCGCATTTGCTGGAGGCCTTGTCGCGGCAGGCGCAGTCGCTGGCGGTGAACCTGATGGTCTGCGTCGGCAACCTAGCCGCGATCCGGGCCGGCAAGCGGTTTATCGACGCCGATTTGAACCGCATGTTTCGCGCCAGTCGCGGTTCGCTGGCCGACGCCGCCGAAGCCGAACGGGCCGATACGCTGATCGCCGCGACCAGCGCCTTCTTCGCCGACGCGGGACCGGTGCGCTGGCATCTGGACCTGCACACGGCGATCCGGCCGTCGCTGTATCCGACCTTCGCCATCGTGCCGGATTTGATCGCGGACGAGGGCAAGACCAAACTGCTGCATTGGCTGGGCGAGGCCGGCATCGGCGCCGTCATCATGAATCCGCAATCGGCCGGCACCTATAGTTACTACTCGGCCGAGCATCATGGCGCGGCCGCCAGCACGGTCGAACTGGGCCGGGTCGGCACGCTGGGGCGGAACGATTTGAGTTTGTTCGCCGACGTCGCGCGCGCGCTCGACGGCCTGCTGCGCGGCGCGGCTCCCGGTGCCGCGACGGTAGAGTCGCATGTGTTCAAGGTGGCGCAGGAGATCATCAAGTTGAGCGATGATTTCCGCATGGCCTTCGACCGCGCTACGCAGAACTTCACCGCGCTGAAGCAGGGCGAAGAAATCGCCCGCGACGGCGCCACCGTGTATGTGGTCAGGCACGCCGAGGAGCTGGTCGTGTTTCCCAACCCCGACGTCCGTGTCGGCCTGCGCGCAGGCTTGATGGTGGTGCGTAGTTCCTGAGTCGAAGAAACCGCTCCGGCGACTAAGCCGGCGTTTTTTCGCCGGTTAGCCAGCACTTCACGTCAGGGTCTGAGCTCGATTGAGCTAGCCTATACGCGACCGGTTTTTAAGCGGCTACGGGAGTCAGCGCCGGGCTTCCGGATGCGCTACACTCGTCGCTTCAGCACCTCGATATCTTCAATAACCATCTCCAGGAGTTCCCATGTCCCTCTCCATGCACCAGATTTCCGTTCCCGTTTTCGTGCGGGGTTTGACTGTGCTTTCCACGCTGCTGGAAAAGGCGCAGGCGCACGCTGAAGAACATGGCATCGTGCCCGACATCCTCATCGGCGCGCGCCTGATCGATGACATGATGTCGCTGGCCGGCCAGGTGCAGCGCGCCTGCGATACGTCCAAGCTGTCGGTCGAGCGCCTGAGCGGCGTGGCGTCGCCCAAGTTCGAGGACAACGAAACCACCTTCCAGCAGTTGCAGGAGCGGATCGCCAATACGATGGCGTATTTACAGGGCGTCGACGCGGCGCATTTCGACGATAGCGCCGCGCGCGAAATCAAGATCAACTTCGGCACCTTCCAGCCGGAGTTCACGGGCGTCGATTATCTGCTCAAATTCGGTCTGCCGAATTTCTACTTCCACATCGTCACCGCGCATGACATCTTGCGCAATCAGGGCGTGAAGATCGGCAAGCGCGATTATCTGGGCCACTTCGGCTGATTTTGAGCTGAGGCCTTGAACTGATCATCCCTTGTGCAGCCAGCGGGCCAGGAGCGCGATGCCGGCCAGCGCGATCACGGCCGCCGAAGCGATGGCGCCGGCGGTCACTGGGTGCATGCGGGAGACGGTGGGGATTTTTTTCATGGTGATATTCCGGAGAGTGGCGCTGTGGTCTGGGTTTTGAAAGGTTAGCGGGCCGCGTTGCCGTAATCTATACGTCAGGCTGTATCAAAGGTAAGCATCTGTAACCGCCGCCGCCGTCGCGGCGCGCGGCCGGTCCCCGAGTTGTGTAACATCGTCACTCCATCACTTGCTCCATCACTCACTCCATCACTCACGAGGTCGCGACATGAGTCAGTTATTTTCACCATACGCGCTGGGCCCTTTGCAGCTGAAGAACCGCATCGCCGTCGCGCCGATGTGCCAGTATTCGGCGCACGACGACGGCTCGGCCAGCGACTGGCACATGATCCATCTGGGCCACCTGGCGCTGTCGGGCGCCGGCGTGCTCAATATCGAGGCCACTTCCATCAGCGCGCAGGCGCGCATCACGGCCGCCGACCTGGGGCTGTACTCGGACGCCAACGAGGCCGCGCTGCGCAAGGTGGTGCAGGCGATCCGCCGCCACGCCAGCATCCCTTTGATCGTGCAGCTGTCGCACGCGGGCCGCAAGGCGTCGACCCAGATTCCGTGGCAGGGCGGCGCCCTGGTCGCGCCGGCCGACGGCGGCTGGCAGACGGTGGCGCCGTCCGCGCTGCCGTACACGCCCGGCGACGCGCCGCCGACGGCGCTCGACGCGGCCGGCATGGCGCAGGTCAAGCGCGACTTCGTCGCCGCCGCGCAGCGGGTGCGGGCGCTCGGCGTCAACGGCATCGAACTGCATGCGGCGCACGGCTATCTGCTGCACCAGTTCCTGTCGCCGTTGTCCAATGTGCGCGACGATGAATACGGCGGCTCGCTGGAAAACCGCATGCGCTTTCCGCTCGAAGTGTTCGAAGCGGTGCGCGCCGCCGTGCCCAAGGAGATGGCGCTCGGCGTGCGCATCTCCGCCACCGACTGGGTCGACGGCGGCTGGGAGATCGAGCAGAGCGTGCGTTTTTCGCAGGAGCTGAAACAGCGCGGCACGGATTTCATGCACGTGTCCAGCGGCGGCTTGTCGCCGTTGCAGAAGATAGCCCCCGGTCCCGGCTACCAGATGCAGTTCGCGGCGCGCATCAAGCGCGAGACGGGATTGACGCCCATCGGCGTCGGCATGATTACCGAGGCGGAGCACGCCGAATCGATCATCGTGCAGGGCGAGGCCGACATGGTGGCGCTGGCGCGGGCCATGTTGTACGACCCGCGCTGGCCGTGGCACGCGGCGGCCAGGCTGGGCGCGCAGGTGCAGGCGCCGCCCCAGTATCTGCGGTCGGCGCCGCACGGCAGCCGGGACTTGTTCGCGAAATAAGGGCGGCGCCGGAGCCGGTCCGCGCACGGTGGCGGCGCGGGCCCGCTGCGCTGTTGCGCCGCCACCCACTTGCCTTTGTAATACAAAAATTTGCTTATGGCGATATAGTCCCAGGCTCTATAATCGCTTAGTTTTTTTGACCGAACGCGATAACAAAGGATAGCCTGTGAACCAAACACTGGGCCAGAAACTGACCCGTACCAAGCCGATCGATACCTCCGCCGATCATGGGCAGAGTCTCAACAGCAGCGGCCTGGCCCGTTCCATCGGATTATTCCCGCTGACGATGATAGGCGTCGGCGCCACCATCGGCACCGGCATTTTCTTCACCATGGTCGAAGCCGTGCCGAAAGCCGGGCCATCGGTGGTGCTGTCCTTCCTGATCGCGGCCATCACGGCCGGCCTGACCGCGCTGTGCTACGCCGAACTGTCGTTCCGCATTCCAGCCTCGGGCTCGTCCTACTCCTTCGCCTACGCCACCGTCGGCGAATTCCTGGCCTTCATCATGGCCGCCTGTCTGCTGCTGGAATACGGGCTGGCGGCCAGCGCGACGGCGATAGGCTGGTCCGATTACCTGAACAACTTCCTCGGCAACGCCTTCAACTGGCATATACCGGAGATGCTGCGCTCGCCGATGATCGTGTCCGGCGCCCAGGGCATCGAATTCCATCCCGGCCACATCAACCTGCCGCCGATCGCGCTGGTCTGCCTGTGCTGCTTCCTGCTGCTGCGCGGCACCAAGGAATCGGCCACCACCAACGCCATCATGGTGATGATTAAGCTGGCGATCCTGGTGTTCTTCGTCGTCATCGCGTTTTCCGGCTTCGACATCAACAATTTCAAGCCCTTCTTCAGCCCGGACAACGGCGCCCACTTCACCGGCATGGCCGGGGTGACGGCCGCCGCCGGCACCGTGTTCTTTTCCTTCATCGGCCTCGACACGGTGGCCACGGCCGGCGACGAGGTGCGCAATCCCAAGCGCAACGTGCCGATCGGCATCCTGGCCGCGCTGGCCATTGTCACCGTGTTTTATATGCTGGTGGCCGTGGCGGCGCTGGGCGCCCAGCCGGCCTACAAGTTCGCCGGGCAGGAAGCCGGCCTGGCCGTGATTTTGCAAAACGTCACCGGCAAGACCTGGCCGGCGCTGATCCTGGCGGCCGGCGCCGTCATTTCCGTCTTCAGCGTGACGCTGGTGACGATCTACGGCCAGACCCGCATCCTGTACGCGATCTCGCGCGACGGCCTGATTCCGAAATCGTTCCAGCAAGTCCATCCGCACACGCACGCGCCGGTCATCAACACGGCCATCGTTTGCTGCGTGGTGGGCCTGGTGGCCGGCTTCGTCGACGCCACCTTCCTGTGGGATATGGTCAGCATGGGCACGCTGACGGCCTTCATGGTGGTGTCGCTGGCCGTGCCGGTGATGCGCAAGAAGGAAAAGGGCAGGGGCGTCAAAGGCTTCCGCGTGCCGTTCGGCCCGTATCTGGTGCCGGGCCTGAGCATCGTCGCCTGCCTGTACCTTGTGTTCGGCCTGTCGACGACGACTTACACCATCTTCGCGATCTGGATGACGGCCGCCGTGCTGACGTATTTCCTGTACGGCATGCGCCATTCGCGCCTGAACTGAGGGAGATAAGTCGCGACGCTCCTTCTTCAGGACGTTAAAAAGCCCCGGTGCTCTCAAGCGACCGGGGCTTTTTTACGCGCGCCGATGATCAGACTCGCGGCGTGCGTTTCGGCCGGGCGCCCAGGTACAGGCGCAGCGACAGGCCGATGACGGCGATGGCCGCCGGGATGTTTTCGATGACGGTCAACATATCATTTCTCCGCGCGGTGGGCGAAATACACACTCAACAGCACGCCGGCGATGCACAGCGTGACCAGGACGTTTTCCATAATGGCGTGCATGATTAGTTCCTCGCCGCGATGACGCGCAGTTCAGCCGACAGGTTGGGCGTGATGTGTTCGTAATCGTCGGCCATGCGGGTCAGGTAGAGGGCGGTCTGGTCGTTGGCCGCTTCTTGCTTGACGGCGAACAGGGCAGCCATCAGGCCGCGGGCCGCGTTGACGACATTGCTGGTATAGCTGGTGGCGACGGCTGCTTCATCGAAGGTGTAGCTGGTGGCTGCGGTATTCATGGTGGGCTCCTGTTAGTGGGGATGTTGCAGTGCAGTATAGGCGCCTTTTTCCCATAAATAAAATTTCAATTCATGATACGAGCCATAGAAATTCGGTATATCTCTACCCGGATTTTGTCGATAAACTAATGTTTGTTAGCAATGGAAAAAGATTGCCGGGAGGCTGCTTGAGAGGCGGGGACGCGGAATCTTGCCCCAAAGATCATGTAAATGAGCAATAAAACATGGGGGGCTGTGGCTACCCATCGCCAATCGCTGATCTGGACATTCAGAAACCGCATAGCTGCGCTGGCGGCCGCTATCGGGGCCTTAAACCGGTTTGCGCCGCGGGGTGGCGGGGGCCAACCTGATTCGGACCTACACGGCCGGCCGCACCGCGCCTTCCATTTCCAGCACGTCGCGCACGATGGCTTCGCTGTGGATGATGATTTTGTCGGCATCGGCCTGCAGCAGGCGGATGCGGCGCTGCACCAGCGGCCAGCCGGACCACGCGCCGTCGGCCGGCGATAGCGCGGCCTCCGCCTCGATGCGCGGTGCCGCGACGACCTTTTGGCCGTGCTGCGCCAGGGCCAGCGTCAGCGTGCGGCACACTTGCGCGTGGCTGCGCGCCAGCATGGCGTTGACGGCGCCGGCCGGCAGTTCGCTGGCGTGGCGCCGCAGGATCGAGCGCAACGCCGCCACGTGCGCCACCAGCAGATAATTCTGCACGATGAAGAGGTTGATGTCTTCCACCGCGCGCTGCTTGCGGGCCGGTTCGTCGAGCATGCGCACCAGCGCGGAGCTGAGCATGGCCAGGCTGTCCATCAGCCGCTTGCGTTCGATGCGATAGCTGAAGTCGTCGCGGCATTGACCCTGTATCAGCGCGAAGCTCGCCTCCATATAGCACAGGTTCACGTCCAGCACCCGGCGGATCAGCGCCGGCAGGCTTTGATATTCCCAGTTGGCCAGCACGAAGCTGAACACCGTCGCCACGGCCGCGCCGATCAGCGTGTCGACCAGGCGCTCCATGACGACGTTGCCGTTGCCCGGCGCCAGCAGGTGCATCTCCAGCAGTATCATCATGCTGACGGCGATGGCGGCGTAGCGGTAGCGCAGGTAGACGAAGGTCGGCGTGGCCACCGTCGACAGCACCAGTATGCCCAGTATCACGGCCGGATAATTGAAGAAACGGATCACCAGCGCCGTCAGCACGCAGCCGATCACGGTGCCGATGATGCGGTCGCTGCGGCGCTGCTTGGTCATGCTGAAGCTGGGCTTGAGGATGATGACGATGGTGAGCACGATCCAGTAGCTGTGCGCCGCGTAGGGCAGGTGCTCGCCGATCGCCAGCCCGACCGATATGGCCATCGCCATGCGCAGCGAGAAGCGCAGGATGGGCGAGTCGAAGCGCAGGTGCGACAGCACGGTCTTGAACTCGTACTTTTGCTGTGACAAAAAGGGCGCCATGTCGGCGTCGATCCAGAACGGCGTGCTGTCGTAGGCCTTTTGCGTCGACAGATGCAGTTCGCCTATCATCTTGACGATGGCGCGCACCTTGTTGCGCTGCGCGCGCAGCACGGCCAGCGCTTCCTGCGCCGGCTTGCCGTCTTCCACGCGCTGGTGCAGGGCGCCGATTTCGGCGTCGATGGCGTCGAGTTCCGGCGCGTAGTCGATGCGCGCGCGCGAGACGCGCTTGCGCGTGACCGCGTAGGCCACCGACTCGATGTCGCGCGCCGCCTTGTAGGCCAGGTCGCGCAGGCTGTTGAGCACCGGCGTGTCGGCCAGGTGCATGCGCAGCTGCGCGTAGTCGGTGTGGGTCGACAGCACCAGCTCATACAGGTCCAGCATGCAGACGTGGGTCTGCACGACGATGGCGTCCTTGCTGTTCTGGTGGCTGCGCAGTATCAGGTCGCGCGAGGCTTGCTGGCGGTCGGCCAGCAGGCT
>NZ_JANXMI010000165.1 GCF_025354735.1 Rugamonas sp. | reverse complement strand
CCGACGCACAAGGAGTCGACCACCAATTACGAAGTCGACAAGACCGTGCGCTACGAACAAAAAGGCATGGGCGGCCTGCGCCGGCTGACCGTGGCCGTGGTCATCAACTACCGCCGCCTGGTCGACGCCAAGACCGGCAAGGTGACGGTCAAGCCCTACACGCCGGAAGAAATGATCAAAATCAACGACCTGGTCAAGCAAGCCATGGGCTTCAGCCAGGATCGCGGCGACGCCGTCAGCGTCGCCAACTCGCCGTTCGAGGGCGTCGACCGGCCGTCCGAGGCCACGCTCGAGTGGTGGCGCGATCCGGCCAACCTGCCGCTGGCCAAGGAACTGGCCAAGTTCCTCATCACGGCCCTGATTTTGCTGTACATCTTCCTGCGCATCGTGCGGCCGATGATGCGGCCGGTCTTCAAGAAGATCGACGACCTCAACGCGCCGGAGCCGGAACCGGAAGAACCGGAGCCGGAACCGGAGCCGGACGCCGAGCTCATCGCCGAGGAGGAGTTGCGCAAAATGGAAGAAACCACCGTCCGCACGTATCGCGACAATCTGGCCCTGGCCAAGAAACTGGCCGTGGAAGATCCGCGCATCGTCGCCAACATCATCAAGGAATGGCTAGGCGCAAATGACTGAAAATACTGGAATGCAAAAGGCCGCCATCTTGATGCTGGCCATGGGCGAGAGCGAAGCGGCCGAGGTGATGAAATTCCTCGGCCCGCGCGAGGTGCTGAAACTGGGCGCGGCGATGGCGACCATGAAGAACGTGCCGCACGACCAGGTGGTCGGCACGCTCGACGACTTCCGCGATTCCGTCGCGGCGGCGTCCACCGTCGGCCTCGACTCGGACGAGTACATCCGCCAGGTGCTGACCAAGGCGCTGGGCGACGACAAGGCCTCGGTGCTGCTGTCGCGCATTTTGGGCGGCAAGGACGCCTCCGGCATCGAGTCGCTGAAGTGGATGGATTCGCAGTCGGTCGCCGAGCTGATCCGCAACGAGCACCCGCAGATCATCGCCACCATCCTGGTCCACCTGGAGCGCGACCAGGCCTGCGAAATCCTCGGCCACTTCACCGACCGTTTGCGCAACGACGTGGTGTTGCGCATCGCCACGCTCGACGGCGTGCAGCCGGCCGCGCTGCGCGAACTGAACGACGTGCTCACCAAGCTCTTGTCGGGCAACGAGAACATCAAGAAATCGTCGCTGGGCGGGGTGCGGGCGGCGGCCGAGATCCTGAACTTCATGTCCGGCGAACAAGAAGGTTCAGTGATGGACAACATCAAGAACTACGACAACGACATGGCCCAAAAGATCATGGATGAAATGTTCGTGTTCGACAACCTGATCGACATCGACGACCGCGGCATCCAGCTGCTGTTGCGCGAAGTGCAGTCGGAAATGCTGATTATCGCGCTCAAGGGCGCGTCGCAGGAATTGCGCGACAAGATCTTCAAGAACATGTCGGCGCGCGCCTCGGAAATGATGCGCGAGGATCTGGAATCGAAGGGGCCGGTGCGCCTGTCCGAAGTGGAAACGCAGCAGAAACAGATTTTGCAGATCGTGCGCCGTCTGGCCGACGAAGGCCAGATCGTGCTGGGCGGCAAAGGCGAGGATTCGTTTGTCTAATCCACCGAAAGAACAACAGTCGGCCTACCAGCGCTGGGAGATGACCTCCTTCGGCGACGACCGCCCGAGCCAGCTGGCCGCGCGCGAGGCCGAGCAGGCGGCGCAGGCCCAGGCCGCCTACGCGGCGCGGCTGCGCTTCGAGGCCCAGCTGCGCGCCGAGGAAGACGCGCGCGTCATGGAACCGGCCGGTCCGGCCATCCCGCCGCCGCCGGACTGGCCGACCGAGGATGAGCTGGCCGAAATCCGCGAACAGGCGCGTCTGGCCGGTTACGACGAGGGCCACGCGGCCGGCCACGCCGATGCGCTGGCCGCCGGGAAAATCGAGGCGGCCGAACAGGTGGAACGGCTGGCCGCGCTGGCCACGTCCTTCGGCACCGCGCTGCAAGAGGCCGACCAGCTGATCGCCGCCGACGTCATGGAACTGGCGCTGCACCTGGCCAAGGGCATGCTCAAGAACGCGCTGCACGTGAAGCCCGAGCTGATCCTGCCCATCGTGCGCGAGGCCATCGAATACCTGCCGGTGTTGCAGCAGCCGGCCCTGCTGGTGCTGCATCCGGACGACGTGAAGCTGGTGCGCGACAGCCTCGGCGAGGAGCTCGACAAGGGCGGCTGGCGCGTGATCGAAGACGCGTCCGTCGGCCGCGGCGGCTGCAAGGTCGACACCGCCAGCAACCAGATCGACGCCCAGGCCGCGTCGCGCTGGCAGCGCCTGACCCACGCGCTCGGCAAAGACGTCGACTGGCTGGTTTGAGCGGGGATGTCGCAACATGAATGGCAGCACTATGGATGACAGTAAATCAGATCGCGCCGACAACGCCCACGCGGGCCGCTGGCGCGCCTATCTCGGCGATTGCGGCGCGCTGATCGGCTTCGTCGAGCCGATGCAGGTGTCGGGCCGCGTCACGCGCGTGGCCGGCCTCGTCATGGAGGCGGTCGGCCTGCGCCTGGCCGTCGGCGCCGCCTGCACCGTGCCCCTGCCCAGCGGCGGCAAGGTCGAGGCCGAAGTGGTCGGCTTCGACGGCGAACGCCTGTTCCTGATGCCGCAAAGCGACGTCGAAGGCATCGTGCCGGGCACCCGCGTGTTCCCGGTCGAACCGATGATACCGCGGCCCGGCAGCGTGGCCCACCCGCGCCGCCGCCCCAGCGACCGCGCGCGCCACCTGCCGGTCGGGCCGGAACTGCTGGGCCGCGTGCTCGACGGCGCCGGCCGCCCGCTCGACAGCCTCGGCCCGCTGAACGCCTCCGACAGCGCGCCCATCAACGTGCGCCCCGCCAACCCGCTGGGCCGCGCGCCCATCGTCGACACGCTCGACGTCGGCGTGCGCTCGATCAACAGCATGTTGACGGTGGGACGGGGGCAGCGCATGGGCCTGTTCGCCGGCTCCGGCGTCGGCAAGTCTGTGCTGCTGGGCATGATGGCGCGCTACACCGAGGCCGACGTCATCGTCGTCGGCCTGATCGGCGAGCGGGGCCGCGAGGTCAAGGAATTCATCGAACAAATCCTCGGCGAGGAAGGGCTGGCCCGCTCCGTCGTCGTGGCCGCGCCAGCCGACACGCCGCCGCTGATGCGCCTGCAAGGCGCGGCCTACGCCACGGCCATCGCCGAATATTTCCGCGACCAGGGCCAGAATGTCCTGCTGATTATGGATTCGCTGACGCGCTACGCGATGGCCCAGCGCGAAATCGCGCTGGCCATCGGCGAGCCGCCGGCCACCAAGGGCTATCCGCCGTCGGTGTTCGCCAAGCTGCCGATTTTGGTCGAGCGGGCCGGCAACGCCGACGTCGGCGGCGGCTCCATCACCGCCTTCTACACCGTGCTGACCGAGGGCGACGACCAGCAAGATCCGATCGCCGACTCGGCGCGCGCGATTTTGGACGGCCACATCGTGCTGAACCGCCAGCTGGCCGAGGCCGGCCACTATCCGGCCATCGACATCGAACAGTCGATCAGCCGCGCCATGCATGCGATCACCTCGCCCGACCACCAGGCCAAGTCGCGCCTGCTCAAGCAAATGTATTCGCGCTACGAGCGCAGCCGCGACCTCATCAGCGTCGGCGCCTACGCACCCGGCAGCGACCCGCTGCTCGACAAGGCCATCACGCTGCACGAGCGCATCGAGCAATTCCTGCAACAGCAGATCAGCGAGCGCGTCAGCATGATCGAGAGCTTGGGCCAACTTACCACTCTGTTCGAGTGATGGCCGCTCCGGCCCGCTACCTATAATGGGGCATCATGGCTTCCCTATCCCAACTTGAAACCCTGATCGACCTGGCCCGGCGCGCCAGCGACGCCGCCGCTAAGCGGCTGGGCGTGGCGCTCAAGGCGGTCAGCGATGCCGAAGAAAAAAAGCAGATGCTGATCGGCTACCGCGACGAGTACGCGCGGCGTTTCGAGGCGGCGCAGCAGGCCGGCATCACGCCCATGGCCTACCGCAACTTCCAGGCCTTCATGGGCAAGCTGGAAAACGCCATCAACGGCCAGCAGGAAGTGCTGCGGGTGGCGATGTTGCGCAGCGGCGAGGAAAAAACGGCGTGGCAGGAAAGCGAGCGCAAGCGGCTGTCCTACACCACCCTGCTGGACCGCGCCGCCATCGTGGCGCTGAAGCGGGAAGCCAAGCTGGACCAGAAGCAGACGGACGAACACGCGGCACGGCAAGCCTATTACAAACGATAAGCGGACGGTCGGCCCAGGCTGACCGGCTCCACGCAACCCACACGGCGCGATCATGCAAACGAACAACCTTCAACTCCCGAACGTCGCCTTGAACGCGAACGCGCAGCAGATGAAAATCAGCTTGAACGCGCCCGCGCAGGACAACCAGTTCCAGCAAGCGCTGTCGCGCGAGATGGATCAGCGCCAGGCGGCCAGCAACGCCAACAACAACGCCAACAGCGCGCCCAAACCGGCCGACAAGGCGCCGACGCCGACCGCTTCCGCCGCGCCGCCACAGCCGACGGCGGCGCCCGCTCAGGCCCAGGCGCCGGCCAAACCAGCGGCCAGCAACGGCAATAACAACAGCGACGACAACGCCGACGCCGCCCAGCCGGCCGACGCCAGCGCCACGGCCTCGGCCGGCGCCGCCGGCGCCAAGCCGGCCACGACGGCGTCCGCCGCCGCGCCGGCCGACGGCAAAAAAGACGACAACGCCGCCAGCGACGCGCAAGCCGCGCTGGACGGCCCGGTGGCCAATCTGCTGGCCCTGGTCGCCGCCTTCAATCAACCCGCTGCCGCAACGAGCGTCGCGACGACCACGGCGGCCACCGCCGGCGTCGCCGCGACGCCGGCCGATGCGGCTGCTACCGCTGCGGCCAGCGCTGCTGCTGCTGCCGCCG
>NZ_JANXMI010000096.1 GCF_025354735.1 Rugamonas sp. | reverse complement strand
GTGCACGGTGCTGCCGTTCCCGGAGGAGTATCAGCACCTGGCCGCGTACTTCGAGCGGCTGGTGCAGCGGCCGTCCGTGCGGCGGGTGCTGGAGGAGGCCAAGCCGCACTTCTCGCAATATCCGTTTGCCGACGATATTCCGAAGCGCTTCCTGTAGAAGCTACGCAGTGACGACGGGCCGCACGGAGTGCGTTCCGTGCGGCCCGTATCGTTCGCGGCGGCGCCATCGCCAGCGCTGCTTTGTTCAATTTTCCTCGCGCCAGCGCCGCATCCACGTGGCGCCGGCGATCATCGCCACGCCGGCCGCCGCGCCGACCCACACGCCGATGCTGCCCAGCGTGAGCCATGAGGCGTTGAGTATCGTGCCGACGTTGGGATGGTGGTCGGCGCCGCTGGTCAGCGCGGCCGGCGAGATTTGCTCGAACATGAACCATGCGCCGGGCGCCACGCCGAGCAGGGCGCGCGAAGTGATGGTGCCGAGGAACCAGCTGCCGTCGATGTTCATGCCCAGCCCGCGCTGGGCCCACAGCAGCGCCAGGCCGATCGCCAGCGGCACGCCGACGGCCCACAAAAACACCTTGGAGCGCGCCCAGCTCGACACCAGCAACAGCCAGCCCACGCTGGGCAAGGCCCACAGCAGGTACACCGGCAGCAGCGCGATCAGTTCCAGCGGCGCCAGGTAAAACCCCGGCTGCGACAGGATGGCGCCGAAGGCGTTGGTGCCGTGCGAGAGCAGTGCGAAGCAGCCGATGGCCAGCATCAGCAGCGACAGCGCGATGCCGACCACGAACACGATCAGCGGCGCCACCACCAGCGCCGTGGCGGCCTTGGACAGCACCGTCATGCGGTCCGACACGGGCAGCGATTTCCAGAACAGCAGGCTGCGGTCGCTGCGCTCGTCGTGCAGCGCGCCGAGGCAGTAGAAGAATACCAGCAAGCCCAGTATCAGCAGGATGGGCATGGCCGTCACGATATAGGAATTGGCGATCACTTCGCCCATCATGCGCAGCGGCGTGTCGGTGATGACGACGGCGCCGATGTGGACGTCGCGGCCATCGCCATAGTTCATGGTGCCGCCGGCCAGCACGGCCGCCAGCGACACCGCCGCCATCAGCGCGGCGACCACGACGGGCGTCCAGAACAGCATGCCCTTGTTTTCCCACAGCTCGCGCTGCAGCAGCCATTTCATGGTTTTCATGCGTAGCTTCCTTTCATGGTGGCGACGAACAGGTCGGCGACGCTGGGGGTGCGGATTTCGCCGAAGGCGGCCAACTGGCGGCGGTCGGCGCCGTCGAACAGCATCACCGATTTGCCGAACACGGTGCGCTGCGCCATCGGCTGCAGGGCGCCGGCGGCGCGCACGAAGTCGGCGCCGACCATCACTTCGGTGAAGCGCTCGCCCACTTCATCCATCGACAGCGACAGCGCGATCTTGCCGTTTTCGATGAACAGCAGATCGGTCAGGATGTGCTCGACCTCCTCGATCTGGTGGGTGGTGATGAGGATGGTCTTGTCCTTGTCAAAATAATCTTCCAGCAGGTTCTGGTAGAACTGCTTGCGATAGATGATGTCCAGGCCCAGCGTCGGCTCGTCGAGCACCAGCAGCTTGGCGTCGATGGCCATCACCAGCGCCAGGTGCAGCTGCACCACCATGCCCTTCGACATGGCCTTGACCTTCATGTCCGGCGTCAGCTTGGTGTTGGCCAGGTAGCGCTCGGCCTTGCTGCGGTCGAAGCGCGGGTGGACGCCGGCCACGAAGTCGACCGCATCCTTCACCTTCAGCCAGCGCGGCAGGATGGCGACGTCGGCGATGAAGCAGACGTCGTTCATCAATTCGTCGCGCTGGGTGCGCGGGTCCAGGCCCAGCACCGACAGCTCGCCCTCGAAGCGCGTCAGGCCCAGCATGGCTTTCAGCGTCGTGGTCTTGCCGGAGCCGTTGGGTCCGATCAAGCCGACGATGCGGCCCTGGTGGATCTCGAAGCTGGTGTGGTCGAGCGCGGCCTGCTTGCCATAGTGCTTGCTCAGATTGGCGGCGCGGACGATGGTGTTGGTGCCGGTACCGGTACCGGTACCGGTACCGGTACCGGCGTTGGCATTGGCATTGGTATCGGCATTGGTATTGGTGTCGGCGCTCATGCCGCACCTCCCGCTTGCGCGCCGCGCAGCAGTTGGTCGATGTCGAGGCCGAGGCGGCGGATGCGCTCCACCATCGCCGGCCATTCTTCGCGCAGGAAGCGTTCGCGTTCCGATGCCAGCAGCTTGTCGCGGGCGCCTTCAGTCATATACATACCTAATCCCCTTCGTTTTTCCACCAGTGATTCGTCGACCAGCTCCTGATACGCGCGCGAGACGGTGATCGGGTTGAGCTGGAAATCGGCGGCGATCTGCCGCACCGAGGGCAGGGCGTCGCCCGGCTTGAGCAAACCGTCGAGCATCATGCCGACCACGCGCTCCTTGAGCTGGCGGTAGATCGGCGCATTGTCGTTCCAGTCGCCGCTCATGACGCCGCCCGCGCTGCGCTTGTGACGCTTAATCGCATACGTCCTCCTTGTTGATAATATAATTTAGTGTTGTAGTGAACTATAACACTGTGACTTATAAAATCAAGCGCTGATTGTCGCGGGGATTATTTTTGCAACATCGCTTTCAATGCCAGCGCGTTGGGGATGGCGGCGCCTTCGGCGGTATTGTCGAAGATGCACCAGCCATCGCGGCCGGCCAGTTGATGCGCCACCGTGCGCAGATAATCGTCCGGGTAGGATGAGTAGTAGATGTGCGGGCTGCCGTGCAGGCGCAGGTAGACGGTGTCGGCGGTGGCTTCGTGCGGGCCGGGCTGGCCGGCCCGCGGATCGGCGAGCACGCGGGTGATGCCGTGCTGGCGCAGCAGGGCGCTGCCGTCGGCGCCGAACCAGCTGGCGTGGCGCGCCTCGCAGGCGATGGTGGGGCCGGCCGGGTCGACGGCCGCGCGAAGGCCGGCAAAAAATGCGTCGGCGACGGCGACGTCGAGTTGCAGGCTGGGCGGCAGTTGCACCAGCACGCAACCGAGCTTGTCGCCGAGGGCTCCGGCTTCGGCCGCGAAGCGCGCCACTTCCTCCCCGGCGCCGGCCAGCCGCTTGTATTGCGTGACGGTGCGCGGCAGCTTGACCGAGAAGCGGAAGCCGGCCGGCACGCTGGCGCCCCAGCGCTCATACGTGCTGGCCTGATGCGGTTTGTAAAACGAGGAATTGATTTCGACGGCATTGAAAACGGCGCTATAGCGCTCCAGATGCGAGCCATCGGCCGGGAATTCGGCGTGGTCTTTGCTGGCGATGCTCCACCCCGCGCAGCCGATACTGTTGGACGCCATCACACCTCCTCATCGATATCGACTAAACTCTACGGCATTTTCACCGGGCCGGGCGCCAGCGAGGCGCGCCCATCGAACAGAGGAAACCAGATGCCATCGAAGTCCACCTTGCTAAAATTTTCCGCCGCCTTGCTGTTGGCCTGCGGCTTGCTGGCCGCCTGCTCGACGCTGATCGGCCCGCGCCAGGTCGAGCTGCCGCAGGAGCGCTTGCAGCAAAGCCTGGCGCGCAAATTCCCCATGCGTCACCGCGTGCTGGCGGTGTTCGACGTGGCGCTCGACCATCCGCAGCTGTCCATCGCCGGCGGCGACGACCGCGTCGCGCTGGCGCTCGACGTGACGGTGGTGCCGCTGCTGGCGCGGCAGTCGTGGAGCGGCTCGTTGCTGATTTCCGGCCGGCTGGTGATGGACCCGGCGCGCAACGCCATCGTCATCGCCGACGCGCATGTCGACAAGCTGGCCTTCAACAATATGGACGAAGGCCGCCAGAACCAGCTGGCCGGCATCGCCAATCTGCTCGGTGAACAGGTCATCAAGGACGTCGCCGTCCACACCTTCCAGCCCGACGATTTGCGCTACGCCGGCGTGCAGTTCGCGGTGACGCATATCTCGACCAAACCGGGCGCGCTGGTGGCGACGCTGACGCCGGCGCAGTAAGCGGCCGTCGATTTTTATTTTTGTGTAACGAAAGCTGGAGTAAGCATGACGATATTTGGAGTTGGGCTGCACGTGCTGGTGGCCCTGTTTTTTGCGATCCACGCGATCCGCAACGGCCAGCAAATGTACTGGCTGATGATCTTGTTCCTGTTCCCCGGACTGGGCAGCATCGTCTATTTCTTCGCGATTTATCTGCCGGGATCGAAGCTGCAACACGGCACGCGCCGCGCCGTGACGACGGCGGCCCGCTCGCTCGATCCGGGCCGCGAACTGCGCGAGGCGCGCGCCGCCTTCGACTACACGCCGACGGCGCAAAACCAGATGCGGCTGGCGGCGGCCCAGCTCGAAGCCGGCGCCGCCGCCGACGCGGCCGCCACCTATGAAGCCAGTTTGCAGGGCGTGTTCGCGTCCGACCTGGAAATCCGCTACGGCGCCGCGCGCGCCAACCTGGCGTGCGGGCGTTACGCGGCGGCCGTCGCGCATCTGCAAACGATACGCGCCAGCGATGCGAATTTCCGCGCCGAGCCCGTCGCGCTGCAGCTGGCCCAGGCGCTGGCCGGCGCTGGCCGCCAGGACGAGGCCAAGGTGGAATTCGCGGCCACGCTGGCGCGCTACGGCAGCTTCGCGGCGCGCGCCGAATTCGCGATCTGGGCCGCCACCAGCGGCGACATCGCGCTCGCCGGCGAGCTCTATCCCGAACTGCAATCGACCATGTCGCGCTGGAGCCGCCAGACCCGCGACATGAACATGGCCCTGATCCGCCGCCTCAACGCCGCGATGGAGCTGGCGCGGCGCTGAGGTTCATGGCGGCGATGGCGGCATTGAGCTTGTCCATCACCGCCGGCGCGACGTCGCGGCTGCACACGATGTGGCGTTGCAGGCCGGGCGGCATGTCCGGCAGGTCGCGCCGCACCAGGCCGCCGAGCGCCGGCTCGTGCTCGCGGAAATAATCCCAGTCGACGCGGTCGATGAACATATAGGCGGCGCGGCCGACGGCGAGCATGCGCATCATCTGGCGCGGATCGACGGTGCGGCGCATGACCTGGTTGCCGCTGTGCGCGATCAGCGCATCGAGCGCCGGGCCGTATGAGACGCCGTCGACGACGCCCAGCACCACCTGCGGATCGGCCATCAGTGCGGCCAGCGTGGCGTGGGCTTGCAGCTGGCGTACGGCGTTCGGCGCGATCAGCACCGATTGCGGCGGATCGGTGTGGATGGGCAGGCTGTATTGCGCCACGGCCTCGCGCTGCGGCAGGCGGTACCAGCTGATCGAGCAGTAGTTCGGCGTGCCGTGGGTGAGGCTGGCCCAGATGCGCTTCTGCGGTTCGCTGACGAAGCGGGTGGCGATGCCGGCGGCGCGGAAGATGTCGTGCGTGCGCACCAGCAGGAAGCCGTGTTCGACGCCGTTTTCCAGGTAGTGATAGGGCGGCTTGTCGCGCCAGGCGACCGTGATGAGCGGGGTGGGGGCGGCGGCGGCGGTCGATGCGGCGGTAGCGGCGAAGGCGGAGGTGGCGGCAGCGATGGCCGCGGCGGCCATCGTGGGCGCGGCGGGCGGGGCGGCGACGGCCCGGCTGGCGCAGGTCGATGCCAGGAGGAGTTGCAGGAGGCGCTGGGCGGGGATCATCAACCGATTATAGGCAGGCCGACCATGATTGTCACGATGTTAAGTCGCGCCGGTTTTCAGTCGGCGATGACGGCGCCGTCGAGCGCGTGGCGCGTGATGGCGCCGTCGTCGCCGATGGCGATCCAGCCGCCGCGCGGCGGCGTGGCGTCGGGTTCCCAGTCCGGCAGCACGTAGCGGCGCGTGGCGCCGGCCGCGTGCAGCGCGGGGCGGTGCGTGTGGCCGTGGATCAGGATGGCCGCGCCGGTGCGCGCGTGCAGCTCGGCCACCGCTTGCGGCGTCACGTCCATGATCTCCATCGACTTGCCGCCCTGGTCCTTGCGGCTGTTGTCGCGCATGCCGGCGATGATGGCCTTGCGCTGCGCCAGCGGCAGCGCCGTGAACTGCGCCTGCCATGCCGGCTGGCGCACCATGGCGCGAAATTCCATGTACTTGAGGTCTTCGGTGCACTGGGCGTCGCCGTGGGCCAGCGCGACGCGCAGGCCGGCGATGTCGGCCACGTGCGGCTCGGCCAGCAGGGTCAGGCCGGCCGCGCGCGCAAAATCGGCACCGATCAGGAAGTCGCGGTTGCCGGCGATCCAGAACACGGCGACGCCGGCGTCGCTGACGCGGCGGATGGCGTCGACGATGGTGCGGTGGTAGGGATCGTCGATGTCGTCGTCGCCGGCCCAGTATTCGAACAGGTCGCCGAGCAGGTAGAGCTGGCGCGCGTGGACCGCGCGATGCGCCATGAAATCGAGGAAGGCCGCGGTGGTGCGCGGCTGGGATGCTTGCAGGTGCAGGTCGGAGATGAAGAGCGCGCTGGTGGCGGATGCGGTCATGGGGGGGGCGCTGGTGCTGAGGTTAACTAAATCGGGGTCAAGACCGTGGTCTGACCCACGGTCTTGACCCCGACGTTACGACGCTGGCTGAGCAACGACGTCACGCTGCTGGTCGACGATTACGCCGCCAGTTCCATCGATTCGATGATGACGTCTTCGACCGGCACGTCCGAATGCATGCCGGTGCGGCCGGTTTTCACTTTGCGGATGGCGTCGACGACGTCGGTGCCGTCGATGACTTTGCCGAACACGGCGTAGCCCCAGCCGTCCTGGCCCGGGTAGTCGAGGAAGCTGTTGTTCTTGACGTTGATGAAGAACTGCGCCGACGCCGAGTGCGGATCCGAGGTGCGGGCCATGGCCAGCGTGTACTTGTCGTTCTTGAGGCCGTTCTTGGCTTCGTTCTCGACCGTCGTTGCGGTCGGCTTTTGCTTCATGCCCGGCTCGAAACCGCCGCCCTGGACCATGAAATCGCCCATCACGCGGTGGAAGATGGTGTTGTTGTAATGGCCGGCGTTCATATAGGCCAGGAAGTTTTCAACCGTCTTAGGCGCTTTTTCCGCGTCCAGTTCGGCGGTGATCTTGCCCATGTTGGTGGTGATGATAACGGTCGTCATGATAATCCTAAAGTGTGTGGTTCGTGTACTGATGCCGGCCGCTTGAACCCGCGCGGCCGGCACGAAGCCGCTATTTTACAGGCGTTGGCGCGATCGGGGTTTTCAATACCGTCACCGCCGTGATCGTGATCGGCGTCACCGGCAGGTTCTGGAACATGCCCTTGTCGTCGACCAGCACGCCCTTGATCTTGTCGACCACGTCCTGGCCCTTGATGACCTTGCCGAACACGGTGTAGCCGTAGCCGTCCTGGCCCGGATAGTCGAGGGCGCCGTTGTCGGCGACGTTGATGAAAAATTGCGAGGTGGCCGAATTCGGGTCGCTGGTGCGCGCCATGGCGATGGTGTAAGTGTCGTTCTTCAAGCCGTTCTGCGATTCGCCGGCGATGGCCTTGCGGGTCGGCTTCTGTTTCAAATTCTTGTCGAAGCCGCCGCCCTGGATCATGAAGCCGTCGATCACGCGGTGGAAGATGGTGTTTTTATAGTAGCCGCTTTTCACGTACTGTAAAAAATTGTCGACCGATTTGGGCGCCTTGTCGTGGTTCAGCTCGACGACGATGTCGCCCATCGTCGTCTTCAGCGCCACCTGCGGCGCGGCATCGGCGGCCGCGGCTGGGTGCGGTACTGCAGCGGCTGCGGCGGCGGCCGAAATGGCGACGCCGGCGCACAGCGCCAGGAATCGGGCGGTCAGGGAGGGGCGGGGCAGGCGGCGCTGCGTGGTGTCTTGCATTATTGCTTCCTCGGCGGTTGAGTTCAGGTGTCTACAAAAATCCTGGCCCAGTTCGGGCCAGTCGGGATTTTATCAATGCTATACTTGTCAACGACGTTCCATTCTAACCCGGCCAGGGTGGAAAAAAGAACTATACCAAGGGTCTGTCAGTCCCCACGGCAAAACCGATGCAAGCCCGGTGCGGCACTTTCCAGTGTCTGCGCCAGGCTCTTGTATTGTGTATTGCCGGGATGGCGGGGCCAAACACAAGCAAGAGTCTCGATGAGCAATTTAAAGATTTACAACACGCTGGCGCGCGACAAGCAGGCATTCGTTCCCATGGAAGCGGGCAAGGTCCGCATGTACGTTTGCGGCATGACGATCTACGATTACTGCCACATCGGCCACGCGCGCATGATGATGGCCTTCGACGTCATCTACCGCTGGCTGCAAACGTCGGGCTACGACGTCACCTACGTGCGCAACATCACCGACATCGATGACAAGATCATCAAGCGCGCCGTCGAAAACGGCGAGTCGATCTCGTCGCTGACCGGCCGCTTCACCCAATACATGGACGAGGACACGGGCGCGCTCGGCATCTTGCCGCCGACCCACGTGCCGCGCGCCACCGAATACGTGCCGCAGATGCTGGCGCTGATCGAAACGCTGGAAGCGCGCGGCCTGGCCTACCAGGGCGAGGACGGCGACGTCAATTACGCCGTGCGCGGCTTTCCCGGCTACGGCAAGCTGTCGGGCAAGTCGGTCGACGACCTGCGCGCCGGCGAGCGCGTCGACGTCAACACCGGCAAGCGCGATCCGCTCGACTTCGTGCTGTGGAAGTCGTCCAAGGAATCGGAGCCGGAAGAAGTCAAGTGGGCCTCGAAGTGGGGCCGCGGCCGGCCGGGCTGGCACATCGAGTGCTCGGCCATGAGCTGCGCGCTGCTCGGCGAACTGTTCGACATCCACGGCGGCGGCGCCGACCTGCAATTCCCGCACCACGAAAACGAGATCGCGCAGTCCGAAGGCGCCTTCGGCCACACCATGGTCAACTACTGGGTGCACAACGGCCACGTGCGGGTCGACAACGAGAAGATGTCCAAGTCCCTGGGCAATTTCTTCATCATCCGCGACGTGCTGAAAAAGTACGACGCCGAAGTGCTGCGCTTCTTCATCTTGCGCGGCCACTACCGCAGTCCGCTCAATTATTCGGACGCCCACCTCGACGACGCCCGCGGCGCGCTCACGCGTTTGTACACGGCGCTCGACGGCGTCGCCGGCGACGGCCAGGCGCTGGACTGGAGCGAGGCCCACGCCGTGCGCTACGCCGCCGCCATGGACGATGACTTCAACACGCCGGTGGCCGTGGCCGCGCTGTTCGACCTGGTCACCGAGATCAACAAATCGAAGTCGCCCGCGCTGGCGCGCCAGCTCAAGGCGCTGGCCGGCGTGATCGGCCTGCTCGAACGCACGCCGCAGCAGTTCCGCCAGGCCGCCGTCGGCGAAGGCGACTTCGACAAGGCCGTCGACGACGCCGTCATCGCCAGCCACATCGAAGCGCGCAGCGCGGCCAAGAAGGCGCGCGACTTCGCCAGCTCCGACCGCATCCGCGCCGAGCTGCTGGCGGCCGGCATCATCCTCGAAGACAAACCCGATGGCACCACCAACTGGCGCCGCGCATAATGGTCACGGCCAAGGATAACGAGGGCGCATCGGCCCCGCTGGTGATCGCGGTGCCGCCATACTGGGAGCAGGCGAAGATCGAGCTCATGAAGCGGGACCGCATCATGAAAAAGCTGATCCCGCAATTCGGCGACCTGCACCTGGTCGGCCACGGCGACCCGTTCACCACCTTGGCCCGTTCCATCGTCGGCCAGCAAGTGACGACCAAGGTGGCCGACGCGGCCTGGCACAAGCTGCTGCTGGCCTGCCCGAAATGCACGCCGGCGCAGGTGCTCAAGGCCGGCGTCGAGCAGCTCTCGGCCTGCGGCCTGTCCAAGCGCAAGACCGAATACATCATCGACCTGGCCGACCACTTCAAGGCCAAGCGGGTCCACGCCAACCAGTGGGACCAGATG
>NZ_JANXMI010000054.1 GCF_025354735.1 Rugamonas sp. | reverse complement strand
CGAAGGCTGGTTCACCGACGACACGCCAGGCCGCTTCGCCGCCTACGGCTGGAACGTGATCCCGGCCGTCGACGGCCATGACGTTGCCGCCGTGGCCGCCGCGATCGCCGCCGCCAAGCTGTCCGACAAGCCGACCCTGATCTGCTGCAAGACCATCATCGGCAAGGGTTCGCCGAATTTGCAGGGCGGCGACAAGGTTCACGGCGCCGCGCTGGGCGACAAGGAAGTCGCCGCCGTCCGCGCCTACATCGGCTGGGACGCCGCACCATTCGAGATGCCGGCCGACATGTACGCCGCTTGGGACGCGAAAGCCGCCGGCGCCGAATGCGAATCGGGATGGTCGGCGACGTTCGCTGCCTATAGCGCGCAGTTCCCCGAACAAGCGGCGGAATTACTGCGCCGCATGGCCGGCGACCTGCCGCCCGCCTTCGACGCCACGCTGGCCGCCGCCATCGCCGCCTGCGTCGAAAAGAAAGAAAACATCGCCACCCGCAAGGCCAGCCAGAACGCGATCCAGGCGCTGGCCCCGGTGTTCCCCGAATTCCTGGGCGGCTCGGCCGATTTGACCAGCTCCAACCTGACCAACTGGAAAGAGTCGGTCTCCCTGCGTTCCGGCAAGCCGGGCAATCACATCAGCTACGGCGTGCGCGAATTCGGCATGAGCGCCATCATCAACGGCGTTGCGCTGCACGGCGGTTATCTGCCGTTCGGCGCCACCTTCCTGACGTTCTCGGACTACAGCCGCAACGCGCTGCGCATGGCCGCGCTGATGAAACTGCGCTCGATCTTCGTGTTCACCCACGATTCCATCGGCCTGGGCGAAGACGGCCCGACCCACCAGTCGGTCGAGCACGTCTCGTCGATGCGTTTGATCCCCAACCTGGACAACTGGCGTCCGTGCGACACCGTCGAATCGATGGTGGCCTGGGGCGCTGCGGTGCAGCGCAAGAACGGCCCGTCGACGCTGATCTTCACGCGCCAGAACCTGCCTTACCAGGAGCGTTCCGCGCAGCAGATCGCCGATATCGCCCGCGGCGGCTACGTGCTGGCCGACGTGGCCGACGCCAAGGCGATCCTGATCGCCACCGGCTCCGAAATCGAACTGGCCGTCGCCGCCGCCAGCGCGCTGGCCGCCGACGGCATCGCCGTGCGCGTGGTGTCGATGCCGTCGGCCGACGTGTACGACCGTCAGGACGCCGCCTACAAGGCCAGCGTGTTGACCAAAGGTGTGCCGCGCGTCGCCATCGAAGCGGGCGTGACCGATTTCTGGTACAAATACGTCGGTCTGGAAGGCGCCGTGGTCGGTATCGACAGCTTCGGCGAATCGGCCCCGGCCAACGTGCTGTTCAAGCACTTCGGCTTCACGGTGGAAAATGTCGTCGCCAAAGTCAAATCCGTACTCGTGGCATAATTTATTGCTGTAGTTTCTTTTAATCAGGAGCAAAGTATGACGATCAAAGTTGCAATCAATGGTTATGGCCGCATCGGCCGCAATGTACTGCGCGCTTTCTACGAAGGCGGCAAGAAACAAGATATCCAGATCGTGGCGATCAACGACCTCGGCGATGCCAAGTCGAACGCCCACCTGACCCGTTACGACACGGCCCACGGCAAGTTCCCCGGCACCGTCACGGTCGAAGGCGACAATATGATCGTCAACGGCGACGCCATCCGCGTCTTCGCGCAGCGCAACCCTGCGGAAATCCCGTGGGGCGAGCTGGGCGTGGACGTCGTGCTCGAATGCACCGGCTTCTTCACCACCAAGGAAAAAGCGTCGGCCCACCTGAAAGGCGGCGCCAAGAAAGTCATCATTTCCGCACCGGGCGGCAAGGATGTCGACGCCACCATCGTGTTCGGCGTCAACCAGCACGTGCTGAAATCGACCGACACCGTGATCTCGAACGCGTCGTGCACCACCAATTGCCTGGCGCCGCTGGTCAAGCCATTGAACGATGCCATCGGTGTGGAAAACGGTTTGATGACCACGGTTCACGCTTATACCAACGACCAGGTATTGTCCGACGTATGGCATGAAGATCTGCGCCGTGCCCGTTCCGCCACGATGAGCATGATTCCCACCAAAACCGGCGCCGCCGCGGCGGTGGGCCTGGTGCTGCCGGAATTGAATGGCAAGCTTGATGGTTTCGCGATTCGCGTTCCGACCATTAATGTCTCGCTGGTCGACCTGACGTTTATCGCCTCGCGTGAAACAACGGTGGACGAAGTCAATGCCATTTTGAAGACGGCTTCGGAAGGCGCATTGAACGGCATTCTGACTTATCAGACCGAGCCGCTGGTGTCCATCGACTTCAACCATAATCCGGCCTCGTCGAATTTCGATTCGACGCTGACCAAAGTTAATGGTCGCCTGGTGAAAGTATCGTCGTGGTACGACAATGAATGGGGCTTCTCGAACCGTATGCTCGATACCACCGTCGCCTTGATGACTGCCAAGTAATCACTTAAAAACAGCGCATAAACTGCGCTGTCATAAAAATGCCTCCCGTCGATAAGCCGGGGGGCATTTTTTTATTCACGTGATTGAAGCGGCCCTTTTGGACTGGCTTGCCCGAGCGCTGGGATGCGAGGCGATAGCATGCTGATAATTGATCTGTTCAAGCTAAAAAATAGCATGAATTCAAGATCGTAGCCCGGCAAAATGATGCAACGTGCTGCGGACCCGCTTTCAGCGATGAAAAAATGGAGTGCCGGGCCGTCGATGCCGGGCACTCCATTCCTGTATTGTCGCTACAGCGTAGCCGGGGGCGCGCTGTTATTTGTAAATGCCCGAGCCGACCAGCACATCGTCCACTCGTTCCACATAGCTGGATTTGGATTCGATCGTTTTGGCGACAGGATTCGGCCATTTATATTTGACCCAGCCTCTGCCCCTGAGTTTTGCGACGTCGACCATTTCTTTCACCAGTGGTTTGCCCTCATTATCTTTCAGGTCAATTAAAGGTTTGCCGACCATCTTGGGATTATTGCCGTGCGCCACAGCCACGCCATTCAAGTCATAAACAAAGATATATAAATCGCGGTCGTGGAAGCTGGTATTGGCGCGGTCGGAAAAGGCGGCGTAGGCTTTTTCCTTGCCGTCCGATTTAATCAGTGCGACGGCTTTTTTAACCATGGCGATGGCCTCGGCCGCCGTGCCTTTATCGGCCGCGAACGCGGCGCCGGGTATGGCCAGAATGCTGATGTTAATACTGACTGCGACTGCGGCCAATAGTGCTTTCATCTTTATCTCCATTCCATAACGGAAAGATAAATATACACGTCAATTAAGAATGCCCGTTGCCGTCGCGGTGTTCAATTAAAAATAGCGTTCCATAACTGCCGCACGCACGCGGCATGCGCGGCCACCTGTGCCGGTTCGACCCGGGCCAGATCCTGGCCCTGTAGACGCAGCTGGTGTTGCAGCTTGCGAAGTTGCCGATACGCATCGCCAACCTGGTCCGCCAGCGCCGCGTCTATCAGGACGAGCGTGGCGCATAATTTCAGCAGTGCAATGTTGCCGATGTTCGCAGTCAACTGCGGGAACGTCGCCGCATATCGCAGCACGAGGAACTGGACGATGAATTCGATGTCGATCATGCCGCCGGCGTCTTGTTTCAAGTCGAACAAGTTGGAATGGTTGGGGTGGGCATCGTGCATTTTTTGCCGCATAGCAAGTACTTCGGCCTTCAGGCCGTCGGCTGGCGGGCGCGCCAGCACGGCGTCGCGGATTTGCTCGAAGCGCAAGCCGATGGCCGCATCGCCGGCGCAGAAGCGGGCCCGGGTCAGCGCCTGGTGTTCCCAGATCCAGGCCGAGGAGCTTTGGTAGCGCTCGAAGGCGGCCACGCTCGACACCAGCATGCCGCTGGCGCCGTCGGGCCGCAGCGCGATATCGATGTCGAACAGGATGCCGGCCGAGGTGTGCGACGTCATCCACGTGATGAACCGCTGGGCCAGCTTGGCGTACAAGGCCGGCGCGTCCTGGTCGGCGTCGTCGAACAGGAAGATGACGTCGAGATCGGAGACGTAGCCGAGTTCTTTGCCGCCCAGCTTGCCGTACGCGATCACGGCGAAGCGCGGCACCTCGCGGTGGCGCGTGGCCACCGTCCGCCACACGGCCGGCACGGCCGCCGCGACGATGGTATCGGCCAGCGCCGACAAATGGTCGGCCAGCTTTTCCACCGTCAGGTCGCCGGCCAAGTCCTGGGCCAGCAGGTGGAACAGCTGGGCGTGGTGCACTTCGCGCAAGATATCCATCTGGCGCTCGGTGTCGCCGGCGGCGCCGGCCAGTTGCTGGTCGAGCTCGACGGCCAGCGCGGCCGGGTCGAACACGGCGTTGCGGACCCGGTCGTCGAGCAATTCGTCGAGCAGGATGGGATGTTGCGTCAGGAAGGTGGCGGCCCAGCCGCTGGCGTGCACCATGCGGATCACGCGCGTCAGTGTGTGCGGATATTCGGTCAGCAGCGACAGATAGGCCGAGCGGCGCGCGATGGCTTCGAGGAAATCGAGCAGCCGGCCCAACGTGGCCTGCGCATTGCCGCCGGTCGACTCCTGCGCGCACAGGGCGATCAGCGGCAGCGCCGTGTTGACCAGCGCGACCAGGCGGTTGCGGCTCGCTTCCGGCAGCGATTGCAGGCGCGGCGCCCGCCAAGTGGCGATCAGGCGGTTGGCGGCGCCGGCCGGGTCGACGAAGCCGAGCGCGGCGAACCGGGCCTCGATCGCTTCGCGGTTGTCGGGATCGGCGCATTCGTTGCTGGAACGCGGGTCGATATCGTTTTCGCTGCCGCTGCTCTTGTCGGCGAACATTTCATCGAACTGGCCGGCGACGAAGGCGCGGTGCGCTTCCAGCCGCGTCAGCAAGGCCGCCGTGTCGGGCAGGCCCATCATTTGCGCCACCACCAGGCGGTCGGCGTCGTTGGCCGGCAGCGTGTGGATCTGGGCGTCGTCCAGGTATTGCAGGCGGTGTTCCAGGTTGCGCAGGAAGGTGTAGGATGCCAGCAGTTGGCGTACGATGTCCGCGCTTAGCAGGGATTTATCGCCGATGGTGCGCAGGGTGGTGCGCGTTGAGCGGTCGCGCAGCGCGGCGTCGCGCCCGCCCCGTATCAGCTGGAACACTTGCGCCAGGAATTCGATTTCCCGGATCCCGCCCCGGCCCAGCTTGACGTTGTTGCTGCGGTCCGGGTGCAGCCGTTCCTGCCGGTTGACCTCGGCGCGGATCTGGGCGTGCATGGTGCGGATGGCGTCGATGACGCCGAAGTCGAGGTAGCGCCGGAACACGAACGGCCGCACGATGGCGTCGAGCGCGGCGATGTCGTCGGCGCGGCCGGTGACGGCGCGCGCCTTGACCCAGGCGTAGCGCTCCCATTCGCGGCCCTGCACGATCAGGTATTGCTCGACCATGCCGAGGCTGGCCGCCAGCGGTCCCGAGCCGCCGTTCGGCCGCAAGGCCATATCGACGCGGAAAGTATAGCCATCTTCGGTGATCTCCGCCAATGCGGCGATCAACTTCTTGCCCAGCCGGATGAAATACTCATGGTTCGACAAGCCGCGCTGGCCCGCTTCGCTCACCACCGTGTCGCCATCCTCGGCATACACGAAGATCAGGTCGATGTCGGACGACACATTCAGTTCGCCGCCGCCTTGCTTGCCCATGGCCAACACCATCAGTTGCTGCGGCAGGCCCGATTCGTGGTCGGTCGGCGTGCCGTGGGCGGCGCGTTGTTCGGCGTCCAGCGCCTCCAGGTGGCGGGCGATGGCGAAGTCGGCGAAGGCGGTCATGGTCGCGACCACCTCGGCCAGGTCGGCGCGGCCGTCCAGGTCGCGCCGGATCAGTGCGCACACCACTAGGTTGCGCAGGCGCCGCATGGCCCGGCCCAGCGGCAGGCCGGCGGCGCTTTCTTTTGCCAGATAGTCAGCGAAATTCATCCCGACAAGCGATAATTGCGCCAACTCCTCCACTTTTGCGGCCCGTTCCGGGGCGGCGGCCAGCCAGCGCTGGTAAAAACGGGATGGTGAAGTCGTTGCGATGGCGGTCATGAAAGGCGGTTTCCTTGCTGTGGCGCGGGCCTGAGGGCCGTAATTACGGCTTGAGGCGCCGGTGTATGCGGTAGAATTGCTGCGCGGGACGTCAGCCCGTGTCCGAGCAGGGCCGCACCGCACTGTCGGGTGGCCGTAGCAGGGTTTGCTTGGATGCATCACGCCAGGTGGGACGATTTTAGCGATTTATTTTACGCCGGGCCGGATTTATTAGCTTATTGATGCAAAAACCGTCGGAGAAGACCGTGACAGGCAACGTGCCCTTGGCCGTGCGCTGGCACCGGCTTCTGGCCGCCTATCGCTTTTGCAACCTGGCCACGCACCACGTGCTCGGTTTCACCGTCAAGCTGACGCTGCTGCTTTACTTCGCCTTCGCCGTCCTGTTCCTGACCCTGCGCTACGCCGTCTTGCCGAATATCGAACACTACAAGGGCGATATCGAGCGCATGGCCAGCCGCGCCGTCGGCAACGATGTGTCGATCTCCCGCATTTATGCCTCGTGGAATGGCTTGCGGCCCAATCTGTTCCTCGGCGACGTGGTGCTGCGCGACGCCGCCGGCAAGCAGGTACTGGCGCTGCCGAGCGTGTCGGCCACGCTGTCGTGGTGGACCGTGCTGGGCACCGGCGTGCGCTTCGAGTCGCTGGAATTGATACGGCCCGAGCTGGCCGTGCGGCGCGATGCGGACGGCAAGCTGTACGCGGCCGGCGTCTACTTCGACCCCGCCAAGCCGGGCGACGGCAAGGGCGCCGACTGGCTGCTGTCGCAGCGCGAAATCGTCATCCGCGAAGGCCGGCTGGCCTGGAGCGACGGCTTGCGCGGCACGCCGCCGCTGGCGCTGGAGAATGTCAACCTGCTGCTGCGCAACCAGTGGCGCCGCCACCAGTTCGCGCTCCAGGCCACGCCGCCGGCCGCGCTGAGCGCGCCGCTCGACTTGCGCGCCGACTTCGACCATCCGGCGTTTTCCGAGCACATCTCCAACATGGCGCTGTGGAAAGGCGAAATCTACGCCGACTTGCGCCGCGCCGACCTGGCGGCCTGGAAAACCTATCTGACGTATCCGCTGGACCTGAGCTCGGGCCGTGGTTCGCTGCGGGCCTGGGTCACGCTGGACCAGGGCAAGCTGGCCGGCTTCACGGCCGACATCGGCCTGAGCAACCTGACGGCGCTGCTGGGTCCCGACTTGCCGGCGCTCGACCTGGTGCAGGTCAGCGGCCGCGTGTCGGCGCGCGAGGAATTCCCGGCCGGCACGCCGGGCTTGATCGGCCACCCGGCCTTCGGCACGCGCGGCCACCGCATCGAGCTGGCCAATTTTTCGCTGACCACGCGCGACGGCATGACGCTGGCGCCGACCTCGCTGTCCGAACATTACACGGCCGCCGACGCCAGCGTGCCCGAGCAGACCGAAATCCACGCCCAGCTGCTCGACCTGCAAACCCTGGCCGGCCTGGTCGAGCATCTGCCGCTGAGCGCGGCGCAGCGCAAGATGCTGGCCGACTTCGCGCCGCGCGGCCGCCTGATCGATTTTTCCGCCCAGTGGCAGGGCGCTTATCCGGCGCTGCAATCGTACCGCGTGCAGGGCCAGCTGGCCGGCCTCGGCATGCGGGCCCAGCCGCCGCGCCTGGCCGTCGCCAAGAGCGCCCACGCGCCGGCGATCACGGCGCTGCCGGCCATCCCCGGCTTCGACAACCTGAGCGGCGCCATCGACGCCACCGAGCACGGCGGCAGCTTCAGCCTCAACTCGACGGCGCTGGTGTTGCAGATGCCCGATTATTTCAGCGACCCGGCCATGCCCTTCGACCAGCTGAATATGCAGGCCAGCTGGTCCTTCCCGGCCGAAAATAAATTGCTGCTGCAAATCGACGCCCTCGATTTCGTCCAGCGCGGCCTGAGCGGTTCCCTGTCCGGCAGCGACCTGATGGCGCTCAACGGCAAGGGCGGCGGCAAGGTCGATTTCACCGGCAGGCTGAACGGCTTCGAGCTGAACAAGATAGACCGCTACCTGCCGCTGCAAACCCACGCCGAGCTGCGCGCCTGGCTGACCGGCGCCTTGCAGGGCGGCGTCGCGCAAGACGTCAACATCCGCCTGCGCGGCGACCTGGCGCAATTCCCCTTCGCCGGCACGACGGCGGCCGACAAGGCGCGCGGTGAATTCCGCGTCGCCGGCCGCATCGAGAACGGCATCCTCAACTACACGCCCAACCATCTGTCCAAGGATGGCAAGTCGCCGCTGTGGCCGCTGCTCGAAGCCATCCACGGCAGCATCGTGGTCGAAGGCCGGCGCATGGAAATCAATGCCGAGACGGCGCGCACGGCCGGCGTCGCGCTGAGCGCCGTGAAGGCCGTGATACCGGAGCTGGGCTCGCACGATTCCCTGCTCGACATCGACGGCAGCGCCGCCGCGCCGATGCAGGAGTTCGTCAAATACGTGGCCGCCAGCCCGGTGCTGGAATGGATAGGCAATGTCACCGAGCAGACCCAGGCCACCGGCAACGCCAGGCTGGCGCTCAAGCTGCATTTGCCGCTGGCCCACCTGGCCGACGCCAAGGTGCAGGGCGGCTTGCAGCTGCTGGGCGCCGACGTCACCCTGTTCGACGATTTGCCGCCGTTGCTGGGCGCGCAGGGCAAGATAGAATTCAGCGAGCGCGGCGTGAACCTCAACGCGCTCGGCGGCAGCTTCCTCGGCGGCCCGCTCGCCATCGCCGGCGGCACCCAGCGCGACGGCGCCATCGTCGTCAAGCTGGGCGGCAACATCACGGCCGACGGTTTCCGCAAGAATTATCCGGCGCCGCTGATGCAGCGCCTGGCCGGCCACTTCAACGGCGCCACCCGCTACACCGGCCAGGTCACGGTGCGCGACCACCAGGTGCAGGTGCTGGTCGATTCGACGCTGGCCGGCCTCGGCCTGGACTTCCCGGCGCCGCTGAAAAAAGCGCCGGCCGACGCCCTGCCCATCCACTTCGCCATGAACGAGGCGGCCGCCACCGAACCGGGCGTGGCCCGCGACGATATCCGCATCAGCCTCGGCAACACCGTCGCGGCCCATTATGTGCGCCAGAAAATCGGCAAGGCGCCGTGGAAGCTGGTGCACGGCGGCATAGGCGTGAACGCGCCCGCGCCCGAGCCCGACAGCGGCATGATGCTCAACGTCAGCCTGCGCGCGCTCAACGTCGATTCCTGGCTGGACCTGGGCGGCAGCATCGCCGGCCCCGCCGAGCCGCCCCGGCCCGGCGAGGAGGGCGCCGACTTCGGCCAGTACGTGGTGCCCGACAGCGTGGCCGCCCGCAGCAGCGAATTGATCGTCGGCTCCCGCAAGCTCGACAACGTGGTCATCGGCGTCAGCCGCCAGAAGGGCGTGTGGCAGGCCAGCGTCGACGCCGCGCAGGCGTCCGGCTATGTCACCTGGAGCGATTCGGTGACAGGGCAGGGCGTGGGCAAGGTGACGGCGCGGCTGTCCTCGCTCATCATCCCGGAGTCGGCCGCCAACGACGTCAAGGACTTGCTCGAGGCCGGCAGCGTGGCGCCGACCATCCCGGCGCTCGACATCGTCGCCGAGCGCTTCGAGCTGTTCAACAAGCCGCTGGGCCGGCTCGATTTGCAGGCCAACAACGCCCTCATCACGGCCTCGCGCGAATGGCGCGTCAGCAAGCTGTCGCTGGCCAACGCCGACGGCACGCTGACCGGCAGCGGCAAGTGGACCACCAAAGACGGCGTGCACGACACCAGCCTGAACTTCGTGCTCGACATCGCCGACGCCGGCAAGCTGCTCGACCGCCTCGGCTTCGCCGGCACCGTGCGCAACGGCAAGGGCAAGCTCAGCGGCGACATCGCGTGGAAGGGCTTACCGTACTCGCTGGACATCCCCACGCTGTCGGGCCAGATCGCCATGAACGTGGAAAAAGGCCAGTTCCTGAAACAGGATCCGGGCGCGGCCAAGCTGCTCGGCGTGCTCAGCCTGCAAGCGCTGCCGCATCTGCTCAAGCTCGATTTCCACGACATCTTTTCGGAAGGCCTGGCCTTCGACGGCATCACGGCCAACGCCAGCATCAACCGCGGCATCGTCAAGACCGACAACTTGAAAATGCACGGCGTCGCCGCCACCGTGTTGATGGACGGCAGTGCCGACATCGCCAACGAATCGACCAATCTGCACGTGGTGGTGATACCCGAAGTCAATCTCGGCACGGCGCCGCTGGTGTATGCGCTGGCCGTCAACCCGGTGATCGGCATCGGCAGCTTCCTGGCCCAGCTTTTCCTCAGCACGCCGGTGATGAAGGCGCTGACCTACCAGATGCAGGTGACGGGACCGTGGAAGGCGCCGGTGGTCACCAAGCTCGATGGTGGTAAATTGGAGGCGGCCAAGGCCGGCAATTAATCCACACAACACTACAACCGAGCGGTGATACGACCATGAATACAGTCGCAGCAGTACAGATGATTTCCTCGCCGTCGGTGGCGGATAATATCGCCACCGCGCGCCGCCTGATCGCCCAGGCCGCCGACCGCGGCGCGGCGCTGGTGCTGCTGCCCGAATACTGGGCCATCATGGGCCTGGCCGACACCGACAAGGTGGCCCAGGCCGAGCCGCCCGGCGCCGGCCCGATCCAGGATTTCATGGCCGCCATGGCGCGCGAACACGGCGTCTGGCTGATCGGCGGCACGCTGCCGCTGCGCTCCGGCGAGGCGGGCAAGGTGCTCAACACCACGCTGGTCTACAACCCGCGGGGCGAGCACGCGGGCCGCTACGACAAGATCCACCTGTTCGGCTTCACCAAGGGCACGGAATCGTACGACGAGTCGCGCACCATCGTGCCGGGCAGCCACGTCGGCGTCGTCGACACGGCGCTGGGCCGGGTCGGCCTGTCGGTCTGCTACGACCTGCGCTTCCCCGAGCTGTACCGCGCCATGGGGCCGTGCGCGCTGATCGTGGTGCCGGCCGCCTTCACCTACACCACCGGCCAGGCCCACTGGGAAGTGCTGCTGCGCGCCCGCGCCATCGAAAACCAGTGCTATGTGCTGGCGGCGGCCCAGGGCGGCACCCATCCGAACGGCCGCCGCACCTGGGGCCACTCGATGCTGATCGATCCCTGGGGCGGCATCAAGGCCGTGCACGCGGAGGGCGAGGCCGTGGTGCACGGCGACCTCGACCCGCTGTTCATCGACAGCGTGCGCGCCAGCCTGCCGGCCCTGAAACACCGCACCATGTAACGGCGCGTCCGCGTATCCTCTACAATGGCAAGACACCATCTGCACCACACTGATAAAAGACACCACCATGATCCCATTTGAACCGAATCTGTCCACCCTGGCCGTCGCGCGCGATCTGCTGCTGACGCCGTTCGGCCTGGACGAGGCCAAGCTGCTCAAGGCGCTCGGCACCATGTTCACCCACAAGGTCGATTACGCCGACCTCTACTTCCAGTTCACCAAGAACGAGGGCTGGAGCCTGGAAGAGGGCATCGTCAAGACCGGCAGCTTCTCGATCGACCAGGGCGTCGGCGTGCGCGCCATTTCCGGCGACAAGACCGCCTTCGCCTATTCGGATGAGATCTCGGAAAGCGCGCTGCTCGACGCCGCCGCCGCCACCCGCACCATCGCCCGCGCCGGTTCCGGCAAGGTCAAGATCGCCTCGACCATGACGCAGCAGGGCGGCCGCTCGCTGTACCTGCCGCACGATCCGCTGGCCTCGCTCGACGCCACCGCGAAAGTCAAATTGCTGGAGCGCGTGGAAAAGATGGCGCGCGCCAAAGACCCGCGCGTGGTGCAGGTGATGGCCGGCCTGGCCGGCGAGTACGACGTGGTGCTGGTGGTGCGCAGCGACGGCGTGCTGGCGGCCGACATCCGGCCGCTGGTGCGGGTGTCCGTCACCGTCATCGTGGAACAGAACGGCCGCCGCGAGATGGGTTCGTCCGGCGGCGGCGGGCGCTACGACTACGGCTATTTCAGCGACGCGCTGCTGGAAGAATACGCGGCCGACGCCGTCAAGGCGGCCGTCGTCAACCTCGACGCGCGGCCGGCCCCGGCCGGTCCCATGACCATCGTGCTGGGACCGGGCTGGCCCGGCATCCTGCTGCACGAAGCCATCGGCCACGGCCTGGAGGGCGATTTCAACCGCAAGGGCTCGTCGGCGTTTTCGGGCCGCATCGGCGAGCGCGTCGCCGCCAAGGGCGTCACCGTGGTCGACGACGGCACGCTGGCCGACCGCCGCGGTTCGCTCAACATGGACGACGAAGGCAACCCGACCCAGTGCACCACGCTGATCGAGGACGGCATCCTGAAGGGCTACATCCAGGACACCATGAACGCGCGCCTGATGAAGATGCCCGTCACCGGCAACGCCCGCCGCGAATCGTTCGCCCACCTGCCGATGCCGCGCATGACCAACACTTACATGCTGGCCGGCGACAAGGACCCGGAAGAAATCCTGGCCTCGGTCAAGAACGGCCTGTACGCGGTCAACTTCGGCGGCGGCCAGGTCGACATCACGAACGGCAAGTTCGTGTTCTCGGCCAGCGAAGCGTATATGATCGAAAACGGCAAGGTCACCTATCCGGTCAAGGGCGCCACGCTGATCGGCAACGGTCCCGAGGTGCTGAACCGCGTTTCGATGATAGGCAACGACATGAAGCTCGATCCGGGCGTCGGCGTGTGCGGCAAGGAAGGCCAGAGCGTGCCGGTCGGCGTCGGCCAGCCGACCTTGCGCGTGGACGGCGTGACCGTCGGCGGCACGGCCTGAGGGGCGGCGTGGCGGCGGCCTGGGCGGCTACCGATAATCAGCTTGCCAAGCCGGCGTGATCGTTGCTATAGTCGTTCAACACTTTTCACCAGCTTATCGATCGCGTTCATGCACAGCTCTGTTTTCTTTACCGGCTATTTTTATTTTAGCAATTCCAACCCCAAGGCGGTGGAGTGGCGGCCGGTTCACGTAGCAGCATAACGAGATCCCAGCAAATCCTAAAAAACCGCCAGCGATGGCGGTTTTTTTTATTCGTACCGACGTAACACAGAGGAGAAACACCATGCCCCGCACCGACGACTTGCGCATCCGCGAAATGAAGGAACTGACCCCGCCGTCGCACCTGATCCGCGAATTCGCCTGCACCGAGCAAGCCGAGCAGACCGCCGCCGGCGCCCGCCTCGCGCTGCACCGCATCCTGCACGGCCAGGACGACCGCCTGATGGTGGTGGTCGGCCCGTGCTCCATCCACGATCCCAAGGCGGCCATGGAATACGCGCGCCGCCTGGTGCAGCTGCGCCGCGAACTGGCCGGCGAGCTGGAAATCGTCATGCGCGTCTACTTCGAAAAGCCGCGCACCACGGTCGGCTGGAAGGGCCTCATCAACGATCCCTATATGGACAACAGCTTCCGCATCAACGACGGCCTGCGCATGGCGCGCGAGCTGCTGCGCGACATCAACGAGCTGGGCCTGCCGGCCGGCACCGAATTCCTCGACGTCATCAGTCCGCAATACATCGCCGACCTGATCAGCTGGGGCGCGATCGGCGCCCGCACCACCGAGTCGCAGGTGCACCGCGAGCTGGCGTCGGGGCTGTCGTGCCCGGTCGGCTTCAAGAACGGCACGGACGGCAACATCAAGATCGCCGTCGAAGCGATCAAGGCGGCGTCGCAGCCCCACCATTTCCTGTCGGTGACCAAGGGCGGCCACTCGGCCATCGTGTCGACCAACGGCAACGAGGATTGCCACATCATCCTGCGCGGCGGCAAGACGCCGAACTACGACGCCGCCAGCGTCGAAGAGGCGTGCCAGGCCATCGCCGCGCACGGCCTGGCCGCGCGCCTGATGATAGACGCTTCGCACGCCAACAGCTCGAAGAATCCGGCCAACCAGATCCCGGTCTGCGCCGACATCGCCGCCCAGGTGGCCGGCGGCGACAGCCGCATCGTCGGCGTGATGGTGGAATCGCACCTGGTGGCCGGCCGCCAGGACCTGGTGCCGGGCAAGGAACTGGTCTACGGCCAGTCCGTCACCGACGGCTGCATCGATTGGGACAGCAGCGTGCAGGTGCTGCAGGGCTTGGCCGCCGCCGTGCGCCAGCGCCGCTTGCGGTCCGACGATCTGTGATCGGCTAAGGGGCGGATAAGGACGGGGCGCGCCGCGCGTATACATTGCGGCGACATTTTCTCGTTTGAGGTGGGCGGCGGACGCAATATGCGTTATCGTACGCGCATCATCATTCAAGGGATGGCATGAAATTACCTCGGCTTCCGCGTTGGTTCGGCCTCGTCTGCTGCGCCGTGTTTTTTGGCGCGGCCGCCTGCGCGGTCGGGGCCGCGCCGGTCAAGGTGTTGCGCACCATCTTGCCGGCCGCCGAAACCAGCCTGGACCCCGCCGTCAGCCGCGACCTGTACACCGGCCACATCACGCAAGCGATCTTCGACACCCTGTTCACCTACGATTACCTGGCCCGGCCGGTCAAGCTGGCGCCGCAGGCGGCCGCGCTGCCGCAGGTGTCGGCCGACGGCAAAACCTATCTGATCCACCTGCTCAAGGGCCAGTATTTCACGCCCGACGCGGCCTTCAAAGGCCGGCGGCGCGAACTGACGGTGGCCGACTTCGTCTATTCGTGGAAGCGCCTGTTCGACCCCAGGCTGGCGTCGCCGCACACCTGGATGCTGGAGGGAAAAATCGCCGGCCTCGACGAACTGGCCAGGCAGGCCAGGCTCAGCGGCCATTTCGATTACGACCGCCCGGTCGCCGGCCTGGAAGTGATCGACCCTTACACGCTGCGCATCCACCTGAGCGCGCCCGATTTCAACCTCGGCATGATACTGGCGTTCGTGCCGCTGTCGGCGGTGGCGCGCGAAGTGGTCGACATGTACGGCGACGCCAAAGGCGAGGTCGCCTCGCATCCGGTCGGCACCGGTTTCTACCAGCTCGGCGAGTGGGTGCGCGGCAGCCGCATCGTGCTCGATGAAAACAAGGAGCACGTGCCGGCCGTGTGGAATTTCCAGGCCGGCGACGACGCCGACGACCGGCGCATCGTGCGCCAGATGCAGGGTAAGAAGATGCCGCAGATCGGCCGCATCGAAGTGACGGTGCAGCTGGAGGACCAGTCGCGCTGGCTGTCCTTCAACAGCGGCGAGGCCGACCTGTTCTGGCTCGACGGTCCGCTGGCGCCCAAGGCGCTGTTGGACGGCAAGCTGCGCCCGGAGCTGGCCGCGCGCGGCGTGCAGCTGTCGCGCATCGTCGATCCCGACCTGACCTATTATTACTGGAACATGATGGACCCCGTGCTGGGCGGGCTGAGCAAGGAAAAGATCGCGCTGCGGCGCGCCATCGCCATGGCCCACAACGTCGACGAGGAAATCGCGCTGGTGCTCAACGGCGAAGCGCTGCGCCTCGACTTCCCGATTCCTCCCGGCGTGGCCGGCCAGGATCCGCACTACAAAAGCCTGCTGAAATACGATCCCGCGCTGGCCAACGAGCTGTTGGACCGCTATGGTTACAAGCCGGGCCTGGACGGCTGGCGCCGCCTGCCCGACGGCAAGCCGCTGCTGATCCACTACGCCTCGCGCAACGAGGCGGCCGGCGTGCTGCTGGGCGAGATGTGGCGCAAGACTTATAACGCGCTGCACATCCACATGGAAAACGAGCGCATGCAGTTCAGCGACATCCAGAAGGCCGAGACGCTGTGCAAGCTGCAAACCCGCAATTACCAGTGGCTGGCCGATTATCCGGACGGCGATAATTTCATGCAGCTGTTTTACGGCCCCAACGTCTACCAGAACAACAACGCCTGCTACAAGAACGCCCAGTACGATCAGTGGTACGAGGCCAGCCGCAAGCTGGCGGACGGTCCCGCGCGCGACGCGCTGTACCACAAGATGGCGCGCCAGCTGGAAATCAACGGCGTGGCGATGATGGCGTATTCGCGCTACCGCAATATGTTGGCGCAGCCGGCCGTGCTCGGCTTTAAAAAGCACCCGATCTTTTTCCAGGAGTGGCAGTATCTCGACATCGACGCCGACCGCCGTGCCGCGCCGGCTTCCGCGCAGGACTCCGCGCATGACTCCCATTAACCGCCGCCGCCGGGACCGCTGACCATGCTCGCCTACATCCTGCGCCGCCTGTGGCAAATGGTGCCCACCATGCTGGGCGTGGTGCTGCTTGTGTTCATCCTGTTCAATTGGGTGGGCGGCGATCCGGCCTATATCTTGGCCGGCAAGATGGCCAATGCCGACAGCATCGCCAACATCCGCCACCAGCTCGGCGTCGACCGGCCGTATTACGTGCAGCTGGGGATATTCATCGAACAGATCGTGAGCTTCGACTTCGGCCAGAGCTGGTCCACCGGCGAGACCATGGCCCACATCATCACGACGCGGCTGGGGCCGTCGCTGACGGTGCTGATTCCGCTGACGATATTGGAAACCGTGATCGGCATCGCGCTGGCGCTGGCCATCGCCTTCGTGCGCGGCTCGCTGACCGACCGGCTGCTGATGATCGCCTGCACCGTCGGCATGTCGGTCAGCATCCTGGTCTACATCATCGTGTTCCAGTACGGGCTGGCGTACAAGCTGGGCCTGTTCCCGGTGCAGGGCTGGGGCGACAGCCTGTCCAGCAACCTGTTGCGCTACGCGCCGCTGCCGATCCTGATCGGGCTGGCCGTCTCCATCGCGCCGACGCTGCGCCTGTTCCGCAGCTTCGTGCTCGACGAGGCCGGCCAGGATTATGTGCGCACCGCGCGCGCCAAGGGCCTGAGCGAAGGCCGCATTTTGTGGGTCCACGTGCTGCGCAACGCCGCCATCCCCATCATCACCTACGTCATGTCCAACCTGCCGGCGCTGCTGATCGGCGCCTTCCTGCTGGAGCGCTTCTTCGGCATCCCCGGCATCGGGCGCGAAGTGATACTGGCCGTCGAGCGCAGCGATTTCCCCGTCATCAAAGCCATCACCGTGTATGTGGCCGCCGCGACGATGGTGTTCAACCTGCTGACCGATCTGCTGTACCAGGCCGTCGATCCGCGGGTCCAGCTCAGTTGAAACAGGAAGCCATGACAGGCATGACGACATCGCCCTATCCTCCCGCCCGGCGCGCATCGGGCTTGTGGGCGCTCGCCTGGCGCCGCCTGCGGGCCGACCGCGTGGCGATGGCGGCTCTGGCCGTCGTGGTCGCGGCGCTGCTGATGGTGGCGCTGTCGGCCAGCGGCCTGATCGTATCGGACTGGGAAGAGGAGGTCGGCGTCAACTACGCGCCGCCGACGTGGCTGGGCGCGCAGTCGGACGGTGAACGCGGCGCGCAGATGGACAGCGAACGCGGCGCCCGGATGGACAAGGAACGCGGCGCGCGGATGGACAGCGAACGCGGCGCGTTCGATGCGGCCGGCGCCTTGCCGGCCCCGGTCAACGTGTTCGACCCGCTGGCCGACGACATCGCCGCCCTGCGCGCGCAACTGGGCCGCACGCCGGACGCGCCGCCCGAGCTCTACGGCCTGAGCGATCCGCTGGCCTCCGACCTCGCCGACCTGCGCGCCGGCCTCGCCAAGTCCGGCCGCCACGCCGCCGCGCCGCGCCGCCCGACGCTGCCGTTCGGCGCCGACAAATGGGGCCACGACATCCTGAAAAAAACCGTCAAGGGTGGCGAAACCTCCATCGTCGTCGGCCTCGTCGCGGCCGCGCTGGCGGTGGCGCTGGGCACGGCGTTCGGCGCCGTGGCCGGCTATTACGGCGGCCTCGTCGACGACTTCTTCAACTGGTTCTACAGCGTCTTCACGGCCATCCCCTCGGTGCTGATGATCTTGACCGTGGCCGCCGTACTGCAACAGAAGGGCGTGCTGACCATCGTGCTGATCCTCGGCCTGACCGGCTGGACCGGCCCGTTCCGCCTGATCCGCGCCGAGTACATCAAGCACAAGGGACGCGAATACGTGATGGCGGCCGACGCCATCGGCGCCTCCGACTGGCGCAAGATGTTTTCGCACATCTTCCCCAACGTCAGCCACGTGGCCCTGGTGCAAATGTCCATCCTGGTGGTCGGCTTCATCAAGGCCGAGGTGATCTTGAGTTTCCTCGGCTTCGGCGTGCCGGTCGGCGTGGTGTCGTGGGGCAGCATGCTGAACGAGGCGCAGAACGAACTCATCCTCGGCAAGTGGTGGCAGCTCAGCGCCGCCGCCGTCGCCATGGCGTTGCTGGTGACGGCGTTCTCGCTGTTCACCGACGCGCTGCGCGACGCCCTCGACCCCAAAGTGAAATGAGGCGGCCATGACGAACGATCCGACCCCGTTGCTGGAAGTGCGCGGCCTGCGCGTCGGCTTCCGGATCGACCGGCACAGCAGCTTCGAGGCCGTCAAAGGCGTTTCCTTCGGCGTGCCGCGCAACGCCACCGTCGCGCTGGTGGGCGAATCGGGCAGCGGCAAGTCGGTCAGCGCGCTGGCGGTGATGGGGCTGCTGCCGGCGGAAAACAGCAGCGTCGACGCGCTCAGCAGCATCGTCTTCGACGGCCGCGAACTGCTGCAACTGACGCCGCGCGAACGGCGCGCCCTGTGCGGCAAGGATATCGCGATGATTTTCCAGGAACCGATGTCCTCGCTCAATCCCGTGTTTACGGTCGGCTACCAGATCGCCGAGGTGCTGCGCCTGCACATGGGCATGAACGGGCGGCAAGCGCGGTTGCGGACGCTGGCGCTGCTCGACGAGGTCGGCATTCCCGATCCGGCGCACAAGATCGACGCCTATCCGAACCAGCTGTCCGGCGGCCAGCAGCAGCGCGTGATGATCGCCATGGCCATCGCCTGCGAACCGAAACTGCTGATCGCCGACGAGCCGACCACGGCGCTCGACGTGACGATACAGAAGCAGATCATGGCGCTGCTCGCCGCGCTGCAAAAAAAGCGCCAGATGTCGATACTGTTCATCACCCACGACCTGGCGCTGGTGGGCGAGATCGCCGACCACGTCATCGTCATGCGCCACGGCGAAGTGCGCGAGGCCGGCGCCGTGCGGCAGATTTTCGAGCGGCCGCAGGACGCCTACACGCGCGCGCTGCTGCACTGCCGGCCGCCGCTGGACGCGCGGCCGTGGCGGCTGCCCGTGATCGGCGACTATCTGGCCGGCGCCGCACTGGCGGGCGGGCAGGGCGCCGCCGCCCACCCACCCCAGCGCGTGCGCGGTTCGGCGGCCGGCGACACGCCGCTGCTGGTGGTCGACCAGCTCAGCAAAAGCTTCCAGCTGCGCGACGGCTGGTTCGGCCGGCGCGAATTCCAGGCCGTCAAGGACGTGTCGTTCACGCTGGCGCGCGGCAAGACGCTGGGCATTGTCGGCGAATCGGGCTCCGGCAAAACCACGCTCGGCCTGACGCTGCTGCGGCTGCACCGGGCCAGCGGCGGCAGCGCGCTGTTCGAGGGCCGCGATCTGCTGGCGATGTCGGCCAGCCAGTACCGGCCCTACAAACGCCGCATCCAGATCATTTTCCAGAACCCCTACGCCTCGCTGAACCCGCGCTTCACGGTCGGCCAGATCCTGCTCGAGCCGATGCGCATCCACCGCATCGGCGCCGACGACCGCGCCCGCACGGCCGCCGCATATTTACTATTGGAAAAAGTCGGATTGCCCGCACATGCTTTGCACCGCTACCCGCACGAGTTCTCCGGCGGCCAGCGGCAGCGCATCGCCATCGCCCGTTGCCTGACCATGCAGCCCGACATCTTGGTCTGCGATGAATCGGTGTCGGCGCTGGACGTGTCGGTGCAGGCGCAGGTGCTGAACCTGCTACAGGATTTGCAGGACGAACTGGGCCTGTCCTATATTTTCATTTCGCACGACCTGGCGGTGGTGCGCTACATGGCCGACCAGGTGATGGTGATGCATCAAGGGCGGGTGGTGGAAATGGCCGATGCCGACCAGTTGTACCGCCAGCCGCAGCACCCGTACACGCAGGCGCTGCTGTCGGCCATCCCCCGGGGTGTGCCACTTTGATACGACCGCGCGAGCCCGCGCCGCCGACATTCGGTTTTTGAGATAAGATATCTGTTATGGCGAACTTAATACTACTGCTACAACAATACGGCGTACTGATTGTGTTCGCCGTGGTTCTGGTCGAGCAGATAGGCTTGCCGATCCCGGCCTTCCCCCTGCTGATCGTCGCCGGCGCGCTGTCGGTCGACGGCGACACCAGTTGGGCGTCCGTGCTCGTCGTCAGCATGGTGGCCTGTCTCATCAGCGATTATTTCTGGTTCCGCGCCGGCCGCCACTATGGCAAGCGCATCCTCAAGCTGCTGTGCCGCATCTCGCTGTCGCCCGATTACTGCGTCAGCCAGACCGAGGACAACTTCAACCGCTGGGGTCCGAAAGCGCTGGTGGTCGCCAAATTCATTCCCGGTTTCAACACGATCGCGCCGCCGCTGGCCGGCGCTATGGGCACCAGCAACGCCCGTTTCCTCAGCTTCAGCATCGCCGGCGGCCTGATGTGGAGCGGCACCGGCATCGGCATCGGCTCCTTCTTCCACACCAGCATCGACCAGGTGCTCGACATCCTCAGCACCATGGGCACGACGGCGCTGATCGTGCTCGGCGTGCTGCTGCTGATGTTCGTGTCGTTCAAGTATGTCGAGCGCAAGCGCTTCCACCAGTCGGTGCAGGTCGACCGCATCACCGTCGAAGAGTTGCAGAAATTGATAGACCAGGGCCTGGAACCGGTGCTGGTCGACGCCCGCAGCGTGACGGCGCAGATGCTGGAGCCGGCCATTCCCGGCGCGCTGATCTTCAACGGCGGCGAGCCCATCCCGGCCATCGCATCGCTGCCGAAAGACCGCTACATCATCGTCTATTGCAGCTGCCCCAACGACGTCTCGGCCGCCCACGTGGCCAAGGAGTTGCACACCCACGGCTACAAGCGCGCCAAACCGCTGCACGGCGGCCTCGACGCGTGGAACGCCGCCTTCGCGCCGGCGCCGCTGGAAGTGGTGGAAGAACTCAGTCAGGGTATACAGCAATAAGCGCAAGCTGCCGATGCCGGAAGCGGTAGTAGAACGTTCCCGGCCCCTGCTCGTTGCGCATCCCACGTGTCACGATCAAGGCGCTGCCCCTGCTCTGGTGTACTAAAACTACAATCCGGGCTTGCGTCCTGCTGGCTATATCCATTAAGCTTAGCCCTCAACTATCTTCTGCCAACCATGACCGTCTTGTCCTCCCCTGCGCCACACTCCCTCCACGCCGGTTTTGCCGACGGCCCTCATTTGCTGGCGGACGTGGGCGGCACCAACGCGCGCTTCGCGCTGGAACTGGCGCCGGGCCGGATCGAGAAGATCGAAGTGCTGCCGTGCGCCGACTATCCGTCGCTGGCCGCCGCGCTGCTGGCCTACCTGGCGTCGCCGACGGTGGCCGGCGCCGGCATCGACAATATCCGCCATGGCGCCATCGCCATCGCCAATCCGGTCACGTCCGATTTCGTGCGCATGACCAACCATCACTGGGAATTCTCGATCGAGGCGCTGCGCCAGGAGTGCGGTTTCGACACGCTGCTGGTCGTCAACGATTTCACGGCGCTGGCCCGCTCGCTGCCGCTGCTGTCGGCCACGCAGAAGCACCAGGTCGGCGGCGGCGCAGCCGTGGCGGACTGCACCATCGGCCTGGTCGGCGCCGGTACCGGTCTGGGCGTGTCCGGCCTGATCCCGTCCGCCACCGGCTGGACCGCGCTGCTCAGCGAAGGCGGCCACGTCACCTTTTCGCCAGCCAATGAAACCGAAGTGGCCATCCTGCAATTCGCCTGGCGCGAGTTCAAGCACGTGTCGGCCGAGCGCATGTTGTCCGGCGCCGGCATCGAATTGATCTACCGCGCGCTGGCCGACCAGGCCGGCGTGCCGCCGGCCGACATCGCGGCGCCGGAAATCACGCGCCGCGCGCTGGCCGGCGAGTGCCCGCTGTGCGACGCCGCCATCGAAAACTTTTGCGGCATGCTGGGCACCATCGCCGGCAACGTCGCCATCACGCTGGGCGCGCAGGGCGGCATCTATATCGGCGGCGGCATCGTGCCCAAGCTGGGCGCGCGCTTCGACGCTTCCGGCTTCCGCCGCCGTTTCGAGCAAAAAGGCCGCTTCTCCGACTATCTGGCGCAAGTGCCGACGTTTGTGGTGACGGCCGACTATCCGGCTTTCGTTGGTGTTTCTGCAATTTTATCGGAAAAGCTTGCCAAATCGTAAGCCGTGGGATAGGACATTGACTTATCCGCACAGCAAAATGCGCTTTTGACGATTTTATCAGGTACAATTCGCTGTGTTGGATGAAGCGGCTAGTCACGTTCCAGTTTTTCGTGTTCGTTTTCGCCCGAAAGCGCGACGCCAGGAATGCGTTTCAATGAAATCAACGGTTGCTGCGGGATACCGCAGGCCGTCGGTGGCAGTTCTCGCCACCGGTATGACTCCCGCTCAGCGCGCATCGGCCAGGGCGTCGGAAAAAACAGCTTCAGCGAGTATTTCTAGCCAGGCGACATCGATGATGCCGGCCCACCGCCTCACTGAAGGTAATTGAGTTCTTTCTTGCATATAAATGCAACCACAAGAGTGCTATGAATACAGCTGAGGCTAAACAAGTCCTCGAAACCGCCTTGCTATGCGCGCATGAGCCTTTGTCTATCCACAGCCTGAAAAAGCTGTTTGTCGAAGTTGACGACCAGGGCCGGCCGCGCAGCGATGGCGTCGCTGCCGACACCATCAAGCAACTGCTGGAAGAATTGCGCGCCGATTATGCCGGCAAGGGCGTGGAAGTGGTGGGCCTGGCGACGGGCTGGCGCTTCCAGAGCCGGCCGGAAATGAAGGTCTATCTGGACCGCCTGAGTCCCGAAAAGCCGAGCCGCTACTCGCGCGCGACGCTGGAGACGCTGGCCATCATCGCCTACCGTCAACCGGTGACGCGGGGCGACATCGAGGAGATACGCGGCGTTGCCGTCAATTCGCAGACGATCAAGATGCTGGAAGACCGCGGTTGGGTCGACGCCATCGGTTATCGCGACGTGGTGGGACGGCCGGCCTTGCTGGGCACGACCAAGCAGTTTTTGGATGATTTGGGATTGAATTCGCTGTCCCAGCTGCCGCCGTTGCAGCAAATTAGCGAGGGGCAGGGCGGCGGTCCGGATATGGAAGCGCTGGAAAAGGCCCTGCAAGACAATTTTGACAAAGCGGCGCGCAGCGCCGCGCAAGCAGTTGGCGCGGAGCGCGAGGCAGCAAGCCCGGACACCAGCCACGACCCCGACACCGAAACTCCTGACCCTGCGCCAGATTTAACGGTTGACGCTGAGCACAACCAAGAAACGAATAATGAACAATCCTAATACCAAAGAGACAGTCACCGGCGACATCGCCGCCGAAGTGGTCGCCAAGCCTAAGCGCCGCACCAAAGCCCAGATCGAAGCCGACGCGACCACCGCGGCCGCAGCCGATGGTGGCGCGGCGCCCGCCGCCAAGCCGAAACGCAAGCCCAAGGCCGACAGCGCCGCCGCGCCGGCCGATGGCATGCCCGCCGTTGCCGCCGCCGATGCCGATGCGCCTGTGAAAAAAGCCCGCGCCAAACCGGCCGCCAAGGCTGCGGCGGCCGCCGTCGAAGCCGACGCCAGCGCCGGTTCGGCAAGCCCGGCAGTTGAAGCGTCCGCCGCTCCTGCCGCCGCCGGCGAGCGCGCCGACCGTGGCCCGCGTCCGCCGCGCGGCCCGCGCCAGATGCGCGAACAGCGCGCCGCCCGTGAAGCATCGATGCCGCGTCCCGAGCCGGTCGTCGCCGTCGAAGGCGAAGCGGCCGCCGACGCCGAGGGTGTTTGGCCGAAAGACGGCAAGCCACGCCACGAACGCGGTCCGCGCAGCGAAGCGCGCGGCCCCGGCAAACCGGGCCAGGGTCAGCCACGCGGCAAGGGCGGCAAGCTGCAGCAGCCGCGCGGCGCCGCGCCCTCGGCCGACGACGACGGTGACGACGACGTGTTTTCCTTCGTCACCTCGGACGCCTTCGACAGCGAGGAGCCGCTCAAGGGCCGCGTGCTGGCCAAGGCCGCCGTGCGCCGCGACCTGACCTCCGACGACGATGCGCCCAAGCTGCACAAGGTGCTGGCCGAAGCCGGTCTCGGTTCGCGCCGCGACATGGAAGAATTGATCGTCGCCGGCCGCGTGTCGGTGAACGGCGAACCGGCTCACATCGGCCAGCGCATCCTGGCGACCGATCACGTCCGCATCAACGGCAAGCTGATTCAGCGCCGCGTCAGCAAGAAGCCGCCGCGCGTGCTCATTTATCACAAGCCTGCCGGCGAAATCGTCAGCAACGACGATCCGGACGGCCGTCCATCCGTGTTCGACCGCCTGCCGACGATGAAGGCTGGCAAGTGGCTGGCCGTCGGCCGCCTCGACTTCAACACCGAAGGCTTGCTGCTGTTCACCACCTCCGGTGACCTGGCCAACCGCCTGATGCACCCGCGCTACGGCATCGACCGCGAATACGCGGTGCGCACGCTGGGCGAGCTGGAAGAGGGCATGCGCCAGAAACTGCTGGCCGGCGTCGAGCTCGACGACGGCTTGGCGAACTTCTCCAAGATCGCCGACGGCGGCGGCGAAGGCATCAACAAGTGGTATCGTGTGGTCATCGGCGAAGGCCGCAACCGCGAAGTGCGCCGCATGTTCGAGGCCATCGGCCTGACCGTGTCGCGCCTGATCCGTACCCGCTACGGCGCGATGTCTTTGCCGAGCAACCTGAAACGCGGCCGCTGGGAAGAGCTGGAAGAAAACGGCGTGCGCGATTTCATGGCGATTTACGGCGTCGAGAAAAAAGGCGCGCCGGAGGCCGATGGCCGCGCGCCGGCACGGGGCGGCCAGAAGCCGGGCCGTGGCAATGAGCGCGGCACCGAACGCGGCGCCATGGGCCGCGAAGACCGTGAGGAGCGCGACGAGCCCAACGGCAATCGCGCCGATGTCAGCAACAAAAACGCCGATCCCTTCCCGAAAGCGCCGCGCGGCGCGGGACGCGCACCGGGCCAGTATCAGGGCCAGGGCCGTCCAGGCGGCGCCGGCCAGGGTTCCGGTCGTCCGGGCGGTGCGCCGCAAGGTTCCGGCCGTCCCGGCGGGCGTCCGCAAGGTCCGGCCGGTTACGGTGGTGGCCGTCCTAGCGGTACCGCCTTCGATGGCCAGGCGCGTCCGCAAGGTCAGGCCCGCGGCCAGGGCCAGGGCGGTGCCGGTGCCGGTGGCGGCCAGCCGGGCGGCAATGGTCCGCAGCGCCCCCGTCAGCCGGACCCCTTGCAGACCACTTTCGGTTTCGGCAATGCCGGCGGCGCGCGCCGTGGCCAGGCGCCGCGCGGCGGTGCCATCGACCATGGCACGCCGCGTCGCCGCAAAGCTTGAGTCGCACGTATTTTGCCCGCTTTTAGCCCTTTGTAGCCACTTTTGCACTGTTGTAAGCCGGTCTGCACCGCCCGTGCAGCATTGCGGTGCAGTCAATAAGCGGTTATAATAGGCAGCCTAGGAAAAGTTGTTCGCGGGGAGTCTTACCAAGACTGCTCAAAACTGCTTTCATCTGGCTAGGAATACAAGAAGATGGGCAGATGCCCATTTTTTTTTTGGTAAATCGTTTTGCATGGTCTGTCGAGTAACAGACCTTGATTTGGAGAATTTCTTGCAGCTGCCGGAACTAATTGAAAAGACCGTCGCCGGTCTGGGCTACGAGCTGGTTGATGTCGAACGGGCCGAGCGCGGACTGCTGCGCGTGTATATCGATTTCACCGCCGCCGACGCGGAAGAAAAAGGCCCGATCACCGTTGAGGATTGCGCCACGGTCAGCCATCAGCTGTCGCATTTGCTGACGGTCGAGAACATTCCTTACGAACGTCTCGAAATCTCGTCGCCTGGCCTCGACCGCCCGGTGCGCAAGCTGGAAGATTTTGTGCGCTTCGCTGGCCATCAGGTCATCGTCAAGCTGCGCGTTGCAATGCCCGACTCGAACAACCGCAAGTCGTTCGAAGGCGAATTGCAGGAACCCAATGGCGAGAATTTGTCCTTGGTATTTGAAGGTAAAGATGGTCCGGCGCTGTTGGAGTTTACGCTCGCCGATGTGGATAAGGCACGCTTGGTGCCGCAGGTGGATTTTAAGGGACGCAAAGCATGAGTCGCGAAGTTTTATTATTGGTAGACGCGCTGGCGCGTGAAAAAAACGTCGATAAAGATGTCGTCTTCGGCGCGCTGGAATTCGCGTTGGCGCAAGCCACGAAGAAGCGCTATGAAGGCGAAGTGGACATCCGCGTTTCGATCGACCGCGAGTCGGGCGAGTTCGAGTCCTTCCGCCGCTGGCACGTGGTCCCCGATGAAGCCGGCCTGCAACTGCCGGACCAGGAAATCCTCCACTTCGAAGCGAAGGAACAGATTTCCGACATCGAAGTCGACGACCACATCGAAGAGCCCATCGAGTCCGTCGAGTTCGGCCGCCGCTTCGCCCAGGACACCAAGCAAGTCGTGTTGCAGCGCGTCCGCGACGCCGAGCGCGAGCAGATCCTGGTCGACTTCCTGGAACGCGGCGATTCGCTCGTGACCGGCACCATCAAGCGCATGGAGCGCGGCGACGCGATCGTCGAGTCCGGCAAGATCGAAGCCCGCTTGCCGCGCGACCAGATGATCCCGAAAGAGAATCTGCGGATCGGCGACCGCGTCCGCGCCTTCATCCTGCGCATCGACCGCAATATGCGCGGCCCGCAAGTGATTCTGTCGCGCACCGCGCCCGACTTCATCATGAAGCTGTTCGAGCTGGAAGTGCCGGAAATCGAACAGGGCATGTTGGAAATTAAATCGGCCGCCCGCGATGCCGGCGTGCGCGCCAAGATCGCCGTCTACACGGCCGACAAGCGCATCGACCCGATCGGCACCTGCGTCGGCATGCGCGGTTCGCGCGTGCAGGCCGTGACCGGCGAACTGGGCGGCGAACGCGTCGACATCGTCTTGTGGTCTGAGGATCCGGCCCAATTTGTCATCGGCGCGCTGGCCCCGGCCAATGTGTCGTCCATCATGGTCGATGAAGAAAAGCACGCCATGGACGTCGTCGTCGACGAGGAAAACCTGGCCATCGCCATCGGCCGCTCCGGCCAGAACGTGCGCCTGGCGTCCGACCTGACCGGCTGGAAGATCAATATCATGACGGCCGAAGAATCGGCCGACAAGGCAGCCCAGGAAACGGCCGCCGTGCGCGCGCTGTTCATGGAAAAACTCGACGTCGACCAGGAAGTGGCCGACATCCTGGTGGAAGAGGGCTTTGCCAGCCTGGAAGAAATCGCCTACGTGCCGATCTCCGAAATGCTGGAAATCGACTCGTTCGACGAAGACACCGTCAACGAACTGCGGACCCGGGCCCGCGATGCGCTGGTCACCGAAGCGATCGCTTCGGAAGAAGGTCTGGAAGGCATGGACGAGGCGCTGGTCGGTCTGGAAGGCATGGACCGTGTCACCGCCGGCAAGCTGGGCCTGTCCGGTATCAAGACGGTGGCGGCATTTGCCGCACTGGCGTACGACGAATTCGGCGCGATTTTGGCCCTGTCGGCCGACCGCGCACGTGAACTGATTAAGAGTGAATTTGACGATGTGACCGATGATGAGATGAAATTGGTCGACTCAAAGTACGACGACCGTGCCAAAGGCTTGCAAGCCAAGGCATGGAGTCTTGCCGAATCCGCAAAGGCTTAATTTGAGTATCTTTATCATCTCCGCGACACATAGAAAAGAGGACTGAATGGCGAGTAACAACGTAGCCCAATTTGCCACCGAACTGAAGATGCCTGCAGACTTGCTGCTGACGCAGCTGCGTTCTGCCGGCGTCGATAAAAGTTCGACGTCAGATCCATTGTCGAAAGATGATAAGGATAAGCTTTTGGATCACCTGCGCCGCACCCACGGCGCAGCGTCGGACACCGAAAAGAAAAAAATCACACTGACGCGCAAGGAAACGACCGAGATCAAGCAGGCCGACGCCACGGGCAAGTCGCGCACGATCCAGGTCGCCGTCAAGAAAGTGCGCACCTTCGTGCAGCGCGATGATGTGCCCGCGCCGGCCGCCGCCGCGCCGGCCGCGCCGGTCATCGATCCGGCCGACGTCGCCCGCCGCGAAGAGGAAGCCCGCAAGCAGGCTGAATTGATCGCCCGTCAGGAAGCCGACCTGCGCGAGAAGCAGGAGCACCTGGCCAAGCTCGACGCCGAGAAGGATGCGCAAGCGAAAGCGACCGCCCAGGCCGAAGCGGACGCCAAGAAGGAAGCCGACGCCGAAGCGAAGAAAGCCGCCGTCAAGGCCGCCGCCGCCGCGACCGCCGTGGCCGCCGGTGCCGAACCGGCCGCCGACAGCGCCGCCGAGGAAAAGAAAAAGGCCGCCGCCGACGAAGCGAAGAAAAAAGCCGCCGTCGTCGCCAAGGAAGCCGCTGAAAAAGCCGAAGCCACCGACCGCGCCCGCAAGGCCGTGGCCGATGAAGTCGCCCAGATCAAGGCCATGATGAATGCGCCGCGCCGTGCGATCAAGGCTCCCGAGCCGGTCGCGCCGGTCGTCGCCGTCAAGCCGAAAGTGGCCGAAGGCACGCTGCACAAGCCGGCCGATAAAAAGCCGGGCGAGAAAAAAGACGACAAGAAACCTGTCACCGCCGACAAGAAGTCGATCAAGTCGGCCAATGTCTCGTCGACCTGGTCGGACGACGCGAAAAAACGCGGCGCCCCCGGCGGCGGTGCGAACAAGGGCCGCAGCGGTCCATCGACCGGCCGCGACGGCTGGCGCGGTGGCGCCAAGGGTGGCCGTCGTCAATCGCATGCGGACGACCGCGAGACCAATTTCCAGGCCCCTACCGAAGCCGTCATCAAAGACGTCTACGTGCCCGAAACCATCACCGTGGCCGAACTGGCGCACAAGATGTCGGTCAAGGCTTCCGAAGTCATCAAGCAATTGATGAAGCTGGGCCAGATGTGCACCATCAACCAGGTCCTGGACCAGGAAACGGCCATGATTCTGGTCGAGGAAATGGGCCACAAGGCCTTCGCCGCCGAACAGGACGATCCGGAAGCGCTGCTGGCCGACCAGGGTGAGCACGCTCACTTCGAGTCCAAGCCGCGCGCGCCGGTGGTCACCGTCATGGGTCACGTCGACCACGGCAAGACCTCGCTGCTCGATTACATCCGCCGCGCCAAAGTGGCGTCGGGTGAGGCCGGCGGCATTACGCAGCACATCGGTGCCTACCACGTGGAAACCCCGCGCGGTATCATCACCTTCCTCGATACGCCGGGTCACGAAGCCTTTACGGCCATGCGTGCCCGTGGTGCGAAAGCCACCGACATCGTCATCCTGGTGGTGGCGGCGGACGACGGCGTGATGCCGCAAACGAAGGAAGCGATCGCTCACGCCAAGGCGGCCGGCGTGCCGCTGGTGGTGGCGATCAACAAGATCGACAAACCGGGTGGCAACGTCGACCGTGTGACGCAGGAACTGGTCGCCGAACAGGTGGTGCCGGAAGAATACGGTGGCGAATCGCCATTCGTGCCGGTGTCGGCCAAGACCGGCGAGGGCATCGACGCGCTGCTGGAACAAGTGTTGTTGCAGGCCGAAGTGCTGGAACTGAAAGCGCCGATCGACGCCCCGGCCCGTGGCCTGGTCATCGAAGGCCGTCTGGACAAGGGCAAGGGTCCGGTTGCGACCATCCTGGTGCAGTCCGGTACACTGAAGCGCGGCGACGTGATACTGGCCGGTTCGTCCTATGGCCGCGTGCGCGCCATGCTCGACGAAAACGGCAAGGCGATCAACGAAGCCGGTCCTTCGATCCCGGTCGAAATCCAGGGCTTGACGGAAGTGCCGGTCGCCGGCGAAGAAGTCATGGTCATGGCCGACGAGCGCAAGGCGCGTGAAATTGGTCTGTTCCGTCAAGGTAAGTTCCGCGACGTGAAACTGGCCAAGCAGCAAGCCGCGAAGCTGGAAAACATGTTCGACCAGATGGCCGAAGGCGAAGTCAAAAACTTGCCGATGATTATCAAGACCGACGTGCAGGGTTCGCAAGAAGCGCTGGTGCAGTCGTTGCAGAAGTTGTCGACCTCGGAAGTGCGTGTGCAGGTTGTGCACGCCGGCGTGGGCGGCATCACGGAATCGGACGTCAATCTGGCGGTGGCCTCGAAAGCGGTCATCATCGGCTTCAACACCCGTGCCGATGCGCAAGCGCGCAAGCTGGCCGAGTCGAACGGCGTCGACATCCGTTACTACAACATCATCTACGATGCGATCGATGAGATCAAAGCGGCGATGTCGGGCATGCTAGCGCCGGAAAAACGCGAAACCGTCATCGGCCAGGTCGAGATCCGCCAGGTTATCCTGGTCTCGAAAGTGGGCGCCATCGCCGGCTGTCTGGTCACCGATGGCGTGGTCAAGCGCGCCTCCTCGGTTCGCCTGCTGCGCAACAACATCGTGGTCTGGTCGGGCGAAATCGACTCGCTCAAACGCTTCAAGGACGACGCCAAAGATGTGCGCGCCGGTCTGGAATGCGGCTTGTCGCTGAAGAACTACAACGACATCCAAGTCGGCGACACGCTGGAAGTGTTTGAAGTGCAGGAAATCGCTCGTACCCTGTAATCAAGCAGATCAGATTGAACTAGTTGGACCAGGTGGACGGGCGCATAATGCTCCCGTCCACTTGTTATTTTAAGAAGAGCAATACCGAAATGGCTAAGCACAGCAAAAACATACCCGCGCGCGGCTTGCGCGTGGCGGACCAGATCCAGCGCGACCTGTCCGAAATCGTCGCCTACGAATTGAAAGATCCGCGCGTCGGCATGATCACCATCACCGAAGTGCAGGTCACGCCCGACTACGCGCACGCCAAGGTCTTCTTCACCATGCTCAAAGACAGCAAGGAACAAGTGAAGAATACGGTCGACGGCCTGAGCGCGGCGGCCGGCTATATGCGCGGCCAGCTGGGCAAGCGCCTGCACATCCACACGCTGCCGATGCTGCACTTCGTGCACGACACGTCGACCTCGCGCGGCATGGAATTGTCGCTGCTGATCGACCAGGCCAACGCCAGCCGTTCGCTCGACGACGAGAACGCGGCGGCCGAAGCGGCGGCGCGCGCGGCGCCGGTGGACGATGAGGCGGATGACGCGGATGAAGCGGATGAAGCGAACGAAGCGGCCGACAAGGGCGCGGAGTAATCGAACGGCGCCTGGCATCGGGGTCTGACCTTCGGCCCAGGTCCCGATTTTTCGCGGCCGCGGTGTGCGCATTCGGCGCCATGCGTCCCATCTTTAACCGAGCATCGGCCTACGCCATCCCATGAAGCAAAACCATCCTAAAAAAATCCGCGACCTGGTCGACGGCGTGCTGCTGCTCGACAAGCCCGTCGGCTGGTCCAGCAACGACGCCCTCATCAAGGCCAAGCGCGTGCTCAACGCCAAGAAGGCCGGCCACACCGGCACGCTCGACCCCTTCGCCACCGGCTTGCTGCCGCTGTGCTTCGGCGAGGCCACCAAGTTCTCGCAAGACTTGCTGGAAGCGGACAAGAGCTACGACACCACCGTTCACCTGGGCCTGACCACGGACACCGGCGACACCGAGGGCGCGGTCATCGCCACGCGCGAGGTCGACGTCACACTGGAACAAATCGAGACGGTGCTGGCGCGCTTCCGCGGCCCGATCGCGCAAGTGCCGCCCATGTACTCGGCCTTGAAGCGTGACGGCAAGCCGCTGTACGAATACGCGCGCGCCGGCATCACGCTGGAACGCGAGGCGCGCAACGTCGTCATCCACAAGCTCGAATTGATCGCCTACGAGGCGCCGTTCCTGAAACTGTCCGTCAGGTGCAGCAAGGGCACGTATATCCGCGTGCTGGGCCAGGACATCGGCGAGGCGCTCGGTTGCGGCGCCCACCTCAACGCGCTGCGCCGCACCCAGGTCGGCGCGCTGACCATGGACGGCATGCTGACGCTGGACGCCCTGATCGCCCACCCGGCGCCGCTCGGCTTGCTGGCCCCGGTCGACGCGCTGCTGGCCAGTTTTCCGGCCGTACAGTTGACCGAGGCATTGGCGCAGCGGTTTTTGCAGGGCCAGCGCCTGGCGCTGGGCAAGGAAGACGTGGCGCTGCCGGCCGAGCCGGGCCGGGTGCGCGTCTACCTCGGCGACAAGCTGCTCGGCACCGCCCACGTGCAGGAGTACGCCGTGCTGGCGCCGGAGCGGCTGATCGCCACGGCCCACCCGCCGGCCGCCCCGGTTCCCGCCGCGCCGTAGCAACTCTTTGAAATATCGAGCATTTTTCGGGGACTTGCGGCGCGCCATGCTATACTACGCGGTTCCAGAAATTGGCAAGTATCACAGCACGTAGCACCGCAGCTAAGAAGCATATCGAACACCTTCGTACAGCCCGTACGCACCCCGCAGTTTTTCAGCAAATATAACGACCATGTCTACTACAAAACGCGCAATTCGCAACATCGCCATCATCGCCCACGTTGACCACGGTAAAACCACCCTGGTCGACAAACTGCTGCGCCAGTCCGGTACCTTCCGCGACAACCAGCAAGTTGAAAACCGCGTGATGGACTCGAACGACCTCGAAAAAGAACGCGGCATTACGATTCTGTCGAAGAATTGCGCGGTCGAATACGAAGGCACCCACATCAACATCGTCGACACCCCAGGCCACGCCGACTTCGGCGGCGAAGTCGAGCGCGTGCTGTCGATGGTCGACTCGGTGCTGCTGCTGGTCGATGCCCAGGAAGGCCCGATGCCACAGACCCGCTTCGTCACGCGCAAAGCGCTGGCGCTGGGCCTGAAGCCTATCGTCGTCATCAACAAGATCGACCGTCCGGGCGCCCGTCCGGACTGGGCCATCAACGCCACGTTCGAACTGTTCGACAAACTGGGCGCCACCGATGAACAGCTGGACTTCCCGGTCGTGTTCGCATCGGCCCTGAACGGCTACGCCAGCCTCGACGCCGAAGCGCGCGAAGGCAACATGACGCCGCTGTTCGAAGCGATCCTGAAACACGTGCCCGCGCGTGAAGACGACCAGGACGGTCCGCTGCAATTCCAGATCACCTCGCTGGACTATTCGTCCTATGTCGGCAAGATCGGCATCGGCCGCATCACCCGCGGCCGCGTCAAGGCGCTGCAGGACGTGATCGTCATGAACGGTCCCGGTTCGACCCCGATCAAGGCCCGCATCAACCAGGTCTTGAACTTCAAGGGCCTGGACCGCGTGATCGTCGATGAAGCCGTCGCCGGCGACATCGTGCTGATCAACGGTATCGAAGAAATCGGCATCGGTTCGACCATTTGCGCTCCGGAAAAACCAGACGCGCTGGAAATGCTGACCGTCGACGAGCCGACGCTGACCATGAATTTCATGGTCAACAACTCGCCGCTGGCCGGCCGCGAAGGCAAGTTCGTCACGAGCCGTCAGCTGCGCGACCGCCTGGACCGCGAACTGAAAGCCAACGTCGCGCTGCGCGTGTCGCCGACCGACGACGACACCATCTTCGAAGTGTCGGGCCGTGGCGAATTGCACCTGACGATCTTGATCGAAAACATGCGCCGCGAAGGCTTCGAGCTGGCCGTGTCGCGTCCGCGCGTGGTCTACAAAATGGTCGATGGCGTGCGCCATGAGCCGTTCGAGCTGCTGTCGGTCGACGTGGAAGAAGCCAACCAGGGCGGCGTCATGGAAGAACTGGGCCGTCGTCGCGGCGACCTGCAAAACATGGAATCGGATTCCAAAGGCCGCGTGCGCCTGGAATACCGCATCCCGGCCCGTGGCCTGATCGGTTTCCAGGGCGAGTTCATGACCCTGACCCGCGGCACCGGCCTGATGAGCCACATCTTCGACGAGTACGCAGCCGTCGACAACAGCAAGGGTGAAATGGCGGCCCGCCGCAACGGCGTGCTGATCTCGCAGGACGACGGCGCCGCCGTCGCCTACGCCATCTGGAAACTGCAGGATCGCGGCCGCATGTTCGTGGTCCACAACGATCCAGTGTACGAAGGCATGATTATCGGCATCCACTCGCGCGACAACGACCTGGTCGTCAACCCGATCAAGGGCAAGCAGCTGACCAACGTGCGTTCCTCGGGTACCGATGAAGCGGTGCGCCTGGTGCCGCCGGTCCAGATGTCGCTCGAATACGCGGTCGAATTCATCGCCGACGACGAACTGGTCGAAATCACGCCGAAATCGATCCGTCTGCGCAAGCGTTTCTTGAAAGAGAACGAGCGCAAGAAAGCCTCGCGCGACGCGTAATAGTCGCCTGCACGCGCCCGGCTCCGGCCGGCGCCGCACAGAACCCGCTGTTTCGCCTCGCGCGGCCAGCGGGTTTTTCTTTGGGCGCGAGGATGGCGTGGCGCGGCCTCGTCGGTCGAGGCAGGGGCGCCAACGTGGCCGCTTTCTGACGTTGCGGGCTTTTAACGCTATCATGTCGGGTTCGGCCTCGCCGCTGCGAGGCGCCGCCTTTGACTTGAGTAAATTGCCATGACTTCAGCTGTGATCCCATCGTTCGCCCCCTCCGCCTCCGCCGCCGCCTTGCCGGGCGCCGCGCGCGGCCGCCGCCTGTCCGTGGCGCCCATGATGGACTGGTCCGACCGCCACTGCCGTCTGTTCCACCGCCAGATCACCGCGCACACCTGGCTCTACACGGAGATGGTCACCACCGGCGCGCTGGTCTACGGCGACGTCGAACGCCACCTGCGCTTCAACGAGGAGGAACATCCGGTCGCGCTGCAACTGGGCGGCAGCGATCCGGCCGACCTGGCGACGGCCGCCAGGCTGGGCCAGCAGTGGGGCTATGACGAGATCAACCTGAACTGCGGCTGCCCGTCCGAGCGGGTGCAAAAGGGCGCGTTCGGCGCCTGCCTGATGGCCGAGCCGCAACTGGTGGCCGACTGCGTCAAGGCCATGCGCGACGCCGTCACCATCGACGTCACCGTCAAGCACCGCATCGGCATCGACGACATCAACGGCTACGACTTCGTGCGCGACTTCGTCGGCACCGTCGCCGCCGCCGGTTGCACGACGTTCATCGTGCACGGCCGCAACGCCATCTTGAAGGGCTTGTCGCCCAAGGAAAACCGCGAAGTGCCGCCGCTCAAGTACGATTATGTGTATCAGCTCAAGCGCGACTTTCCTGACTTCGAAATCATACTCAACGGCGGCGTCAAGACCGAGGCCGAGATCGACCTGCACCTGCAACACGTCGACGGCGTCATGCTGGGCCGCGAGGCTTACCATAATCCCTATGTGATGGCCAATTTCGACCAGCGCTACTACGGCGACGCGCGCGCCGCCCGCACGCGCGAGGAAGTGCTCGAAGCGATAATTCCGTATATTACGGCCCAACTCGCCCTCGGCACCCGGGGCGTCAAGCTCAATTCCATCACGCGCCACATGCTGGGGCTGATGCAGGGTTTGCCGGGCGCCCGTGCGTTCCGTCAGGTTTTGTCCGACTCGAAAAAGCTCGCCGCCAACGATCCCCGCCTGTTGCTCGAAGCTGCCAGCCGTTTACCACAATTTGCCTGATTTTTGCGCTTTCGGCGTGCAATGCACGGCAGTGTTGGTATTTCCACGCAGAAAGTTCGCTTGCGTAAAATTGAGGCAGGTTTTGCTTGCTTTGAGGCAAATTTCGCATCTATAATTGCTGAATATACACACATATCCACCGGTTTCCGTTTGTATATTGCGGCTTAAAAGCGACAGCTTGCTGCTGGTGGAGCCGCATTTTTTGCATTCGCAGTCATTGTTTGCTACTGTCAGGTGTTATTGCCTAGCAACAAGGACCGGTCGGGCTACGTACCTAGTCACGTCAGCTTTTCGACATTTCTAAACAACAGTGTCACTTACGAAGAAGACGAAATGAATTTAGCAAAAATGAAAGTTGGTACGCGCCTCGGTTTGGGATTCGCACTGGTGTTGATGTTCCTGGTCGCCGTGACGGTGGTCGGCATTGCGCGCATGGCACAGATCCAGGACCGCCTGGACCATGTGGTGGGCGTGAACAACGTCGTCACCCGCTTGGTGATCGACATGCGCGCCAATGTCAGCGACCGCGTCACCTCGCTGCGCATCTTGACCTTGATGAGCGACGCCGGCGACATGGAACCGGAAATGAACCGCATCAAGGAACAGGGCCGCAAATACGATGAAGCCCAGCAAAAGCTGAGCACCCAGTTCGCCGTCGAGGCGACGCCGGAAGAGAAGGCGCTGCTGGCCGAGATCAAGGATGCCGAAACGGCCGCCATGCCGGCCATCGCCAAGGCCTCGGAACTGTGGCTGGCCAACAAGGCCGAAGAAGCGACCAAGGTCTTGATCAAGGAAATCCGTCCGGTCCAGAAAAAATGGATGACCTCGCTGGACCAACTGGCGACGCTGGAAGACAAGCTCAACGCGCAAGTCCAGACCGACGCCGCCAGCGGTTTCTCGAACGCCCGCAACTTCATGATTATCATGGGCGTGCTGGCCGTCGCCATTTCCATCGTCGCGGCCTGGGTCATCACCCGCGGCTTGCTCAAGCAGCTGGGCGGCGAACCCGATTACACGGCCAGCATCGCCGGCAGCATCGCCAACGGCGACCTGTCCATCGTCATCGACACGGACAGCAACGACAAGGACAGCCTGCTGTCGGAAATGAAGGAAATGCGCGACAGCCTGGTCAGCATCGTCGGCCAGGTCCGCACCGGCACCGAAACCATCGGCACGGCCTCGCGTGAAATCGCCGCCGGCAATATCGACCTGTCGTCGCGCACCGAAATGCAGGCCAGCGCGCTGGAAAAAACCGCGTCGGCGATGGAAGAGCTGACGTCGACCGTGAAACAGAACGCCGACAATGCCCGCGAAGCGAACCAGCTGGCCGCCACCGCGTCCGACGTGGCCCGCAAGGGCGGCGCCGTGGTGTCGCAGGTGGTGGACACGATGAGCTCGATCGACGCGTCGGCCAAGAAGATTGTCGACATCATCGGCGTCATCGATGGCATCGCTTTCCAGACCAACATCCTGGCGCTGAACGCCGCCGTGGAAGCGGCCCGTGCCGGCGAACAGGGCCGTGGTTTCGCCGTGGTCGCGTCCGAAGTGCGCAACCTGGCCCAGCGTTCGGCCGGCGCCGCCAAGGAAATCAAGTTGCTGATCGACGATTCGGTCGAAAAAGTCGGCGCCGGCACCAAGCTGGTGGGCCAGGCCGGCGTGACGATGGATGAAGTGGTCGCCTCGGTGCGCCGCGTCACCGACATCATGGGTGAGATCGCCAACGCCAGCCAGGAACAGAGCGCCGGCATCGAACAGGTCAACCACTCCATCATCGAGATGGACAGCATGACCCAGCAAAACGCGGCCCTGGTCGAGCAAGCGGCCGCCGCCGCCCAGAGTCTGCAAGACCAGGCCGGCGAACTGTCGCGCGTGGTCAGCATCTTCAAGCTGGTCGAAGGCGAGGAGCGCGTGAGCTACGCGCCGGTCGGCGCCCTGGTCAGCGCGCCGAAAGCGACGGTGCGCACGCTGACGCCGCGCGCCGCGCCGGCCCGCAAGCTGGTTGCGTCCGTGCCGGCGCCCGCGCCACGGGCCAAGAAAGTTGCCGCCGCCGCCACGGCCACCGCCGCCGCCGGCGACGAATGGGAAGAGTTTTAATCCCGCCCCACCTTTTATCGCCACACCGCCGCGCTGCGACGCGGCAGATCAACCGTTTTAATTATTTAATGTAGGAATAAACATGCACACCATCTCGAAAAGCCTGATCGCCGCCGCCCTGTTGTCCGGCCTGAGCACCGCCGCTTTCGCGGCCGAAGTCCCCGCCAGTTTCGACGCCAAGAGCTGCAAGGCCGAATATCCGAAAGCGTCGCTGATGAACGAAGAGCAGGGCAACGTCGCCATGGCCTTCCTGGTCGGCACCGATGGCAACGTCATCGAATCGAAGGTCGAGAAGTCGAGCGGCTACAAGAATCTGGACAAGGCCGCCATCAAGGCCCTGAGCGCCTGCAAGTTCAAGCCCGGCACCAAGGACGGCGCCGTGGCGCAGACCTGGACCAAGGTCGCTTACGACTGGAAGCTGTAAGGCGCCGTATTCTATCTATTGAGGGGAAGTCAGATGTCTATCAACAAACATTGCTTCAGCGTCTTGGCGGCACTGCTCATCACGGGCGCGCCGGTGGCGTTTGCCGGCGAAGTTGCCGCCAGCTTCGACGCCAAGAGCTGCAAGGCCGAGTATCCGAAGGCATCGCTGATGAACGAAGAGCAGGGCACGGTGTCGATGAGCTTCCTGGTCAAGGCCGACGGCAGCGTCATCGATTCCAAGGTCGACAAGTCTAGCGGCTACAAGAATCTGGACAAGGCCGCCGTCAAGGCTTTGAGCGCCTGCAAGTTCAAGCCGGGCACCAAGGACGGCGCCGCCGCCGAAACCTGGACCAAGGTCGATTACGCCTGGAAGCTGGACTGATCTGATTTTCCCGGTCGGCGCCCGCGCGCCGGCCGCTACGGCAGCCGGGACCCGCGTTCCGGCGCGCCGCAACCCCGGCCTGCGCCTTCCCGATGGCGGGCCCGCCCTGATCGCCAGCGGCGTGCCGCCTTTCCCGCCTATCTGTTACCCTGATTTATTTCTACACGATAAGGGTCACCATGCGGATTCCGTTGCACCTGTCTTTGCTCGCCTGCGGCGCGGCCTGCTTGCTGTCGGCGTGCGCGCCCATGCTCGGCCGCGACGATCCGGCGCGCCAGCAATTGACCGTGTCCGTGGTCAACAGCCTGAGCTGGACCAATCCGCTCAGCGGCAAGCGCGACGGCGCGCGCACCAGCTGGCCGCTGCTCAGTCCCGGCGGCGCGCACGAACAGTTTCCGCTGGCCCAGCTGCGCCAGTGCCAGCCCGACGGCAGCTGCGCCTGGGGCGTGATGCGCGCCGAGCGCAGCATAGACGGCATCAGCTATGGGCCGTCCGGCGTCGCGCTCGACGTGACGCTGGTGCAGGATGTGGCGCGGCGCCAGGAAGTGCACCAGGCGGAAATGAACGCGGCGATGGCGATACCGTCCGATGTGGCGGCCTTGCAGTCGCAGCGCCCGTGGCATCAGCACCTGCAATTGCAATACGGGCAGGTGCGGCACGTGGTGCTGGAATTGGGCGTAGCATATGACATCTGTGTGCGCCGTATCGATGCCGCCGGGCAGGTGCTCGACGCCTGCGACATCCCCTTCATCTGAGGCGTGTAGCATTGTGCGGTTGAGTGTAACAATCCGTTAAATCAGCGGCCGTCCCGTTTAATAATCCTTATAGTAGGGGGCTGGGAATAGGAGGAATTCGATGAAACACTTATTGATCTTGGCCGCGATGGCGGTAATGGCGGGCTGCGCGGTCGTGCCGCCGGGGCCGGTGTATTACAGCGCTCCGCAGGCCAATTACGATCCGCATCAGTGGCATACCGTGCTGGCTGACCAGGGACCGGGCGGCGTGCCGCAGCAATATGTGGCGCAGCAACCGGGCACCGTCTACACGACCGAGCCGGTGTATGCCGCGCCCGTGTATGTGTCGGCCCCGATGTATGCGGCGCCGGCGTACCAGCCCTATTATTATCCGCCGGTGTCGATCGGCCTGGACTTCGGCTTCGGTGGCTGGTGCTGCCGCGGCGGCGGCTGGGGCCGCGGTGGATGGGGCCGGGGCGGCTACCATCACCGCTGATCGCCGGCGACCTTAAAAAAAGCCCTGCGGCACGCGCCGCAGGGCTTTTTGCATATTGATATGGATGTGTGTGCGCGCTTTAGTCCATGGCGACGGCGACCGTGGCGCCTGCCGAGCCGGCAGTGCGGATAACAGCGAATCAGAAAATCGGCGGATCAGCGGATCAGCGGATCAGGAACAACGTCGCATCGTCAAGCAAGTTGGCTGAGCACAGCACATAAGCGGAGGCGCCGGCCAGGGTGAGCAGCATGCTGCCGTAGGCGAGGTGGAGATAGTGTGCCATGTCGTACTCCCGGAGTGGATGACGAAGTGCTATGTCTCCAGATTACACATGGCGCCTGACCGCGCGTATCGGCAATTTGTCCGATCAAGTGTAGGACGATGCCTCGCGTCTACTTTATTCCCTTATTTATTGTTGTTCTTCCACGTCACGACCGCGTCGGCCGGCGCCGTGTCGCTGGCGTTCGACACGGCCAGCCAGTGTTGCAGGCGCTCCATCAGCTTCAGATGTATGCCGGTGCCGTCGATGTGGCCGACCTGTTCCATCATGCGGGCGTCGATCTTGGACTTGGACACCGTGGGCGCGCCCATGACCATGCGCTCATAAGCCTTGCGCGTCTTGTGTTCCCACTTGTGCAGGCTGCTGTCGTCGAAGCGGTTGGCTTCGAAATAGACCGTCAGCGAGCCGTCCGGGTTGCCGAAGCCGACGATGCCCGCGCCCTTGCGGATGGTGGTGCTGTTTTCCAGGTCGAACTTGTCGTTCGGTACAAACACGGCCGCGCGGCCGTCGATATCGGGGCGTCCCACCGGCGTATCCTTGCCGTAGGAACTGAATTCTGTGGTTTTCTCAGACATAAGCTCATTGGCCGCGCGCCTCGGGCGTGCAGCTCCTCTTCTAAAGTGAATACTGGTATGGTCAGGGCGGCGATACGGCCCTCGGTAGTGCGATCGGCAGCCATGCGGGACAGGGAACGGCGCCCTTGCATTGTAGCGTTTTTTTAATTCCATTGGGAAATGCTTGCCGCGCCGCGCGGAAAAAAACGTCGCGGCGGGCGAGGGCGGCCGTGGCGGCCGGGCGGCGCGACGGCGACCGGAGCGCCGCCGGCAATGTGGCTTATTTCGCCGTCAGGTTGATGCTCACGCCACTGGCCGAGCCTTGCAGTTGCACCTGGGTCAGCGTCGGCACGCCGGCGCTGTTGATGGTGTAGGTGAGCGCGCTGGTCTCGGTCAGCGTGCCGCCGGCGTTGTAGACGTTGTCGATGATCTGGAAGTCCAGCGTGTTGGCGGCGCTGCCGGCCTTGGTGGCGTAGGTCTGGGTCTCGGTGCCGATGCCGAACGACTTGCTGCTGTCCGCATAGCAAGCCTTCGCCACGATGCTGCCGGTCTGGCCGGCGCTGGCCGTGGCCGGGAAGGCGCCCGGCGTCGAGGCCACGCAATAGCTGCCGCTGCCGGTGCTGCCGACTTCCGCATACGAGGGGCTGAGCAGATTGTTGCCGGTCGAATTGAGCGGCGTCGATTGACCGTTGATGACCACGCTGCCGGTGATGGTTTGCGTCACTTGCAGGGCCGCGGCGCCGTTGAAGGTGGTGCTCAGCGGCTGGCCGATGGTGAAGGTCAGCGCGCCGGTGATCGGCGTGGTGATGGCGCCGCTGGAGGCGAAACCGGTGACGTTCAGGGTCTGTTGCAAGCCGTGCAGATAGGCCGATATCACCGCTCCCTGGATGGGGAAGCTGGCGTTGACCGGCGCCGTCGGGGCCGTGGTCGAGCCGGCGTCGCCGCCACCGCCGCCGCATGCGGCCAACAAGGAAGCAACACTGACGGCGGCGGCGAATTTGGTCTTGATGAACATGGAAATCCCTGATGGTGGTGATGGACAAATGGGGGGGACATTATATTTGTATTTGTGAAAATCTTCCTCACCAATTGTCACCAAGCAATAATTTAGGCGACCGACCGGCCCGAAGGACGGCATCGCGGCCGGCGCTGGTTTTGGCATGATGGGTGTGATAATTACCATGTGATAAAGATTGCGGAGGGCTTGCACGATGCGTTCTTCCTGCCCGCCCCGCAGCGCCGGAGCGTGCGCCGCGTAGTGCCGAGCCTGGCGCCGCTGCTATTGATCCTGTGGGTGATGACGCAGCATCCGGCCGCGGCCGTCGACCTCTGCCCCAAGCGGCCGCTAGGGGTGGCGATGTACGAGAGCGGCTATCTGTCGTGGCAAGGCAAGGGCATCGATCACGACCTGCTCGACGAACTCGGCAGGCTCAGCGGCTGTCGTTTTGAACGCATGGTGATGCCGCGCGCACGCGCCTTGCTGTGGCTGAAAAGCGGCGAGGTGGGCATCGTCATGTCGACCCGCGAGACGCCCGAGCGCGCGCACTATGCATGGTTCATTCCCTGTCTGCGCCAGAAATGGAGGGCGCTGCTGCGCGTCGACCCGTCGCCCGCACAAAGCACGCACGACGGTTTCCTGCCGGCGCTGGAAAGTGACACCGACCAAAAGTCACGTCTGCGGTGGCGAGGGGAAGGCAGCGGATTGCGGTGATTGGGCATATGTTAATATGCCGTGCAATAAATGCAAGGCGATGTCTGGGAAGCACTGTTCATAGGCTGCCGAAGTTCAACCAGGCGCGTTAGCGCCACCACGGGATACAGCAAATGAAGACTGCCGAAGCTTTTACGCCGCGACAAGGCGGCGTAGTATGAGCGCGCCAGCGCACTTTCAAGCGGTCACTCTCGACGATGACGCATGGGATGATCTGCTGACCTTCATCGAAGACAAGCGCGTCATTCCCATCATCGGCCCGGAACTGCTGGAGGTCGAGACCGACGCCGGTCCGCGTCTGTTGTACGACTGGCTCGCTGAAAAGCTGGCGGCCAAGCTCAACGTCGACACCACGCTGCTGCCCCAGCCCTACACCTTGAACGACGTGGTCTGCTGGTTCCTGTCCATGCGCGGCCGGCGCGAGGAGGCCTATGTGCGCCTGCGCGCCATCCTGCGCGAGGCGGCGTTCGCCCCGCCGCGCGCGCTGCGGCGGCTGGCGGCGATCAGCGACTTCAACTTGTTCGTCACCACCACCTTCGACTCTATGCTGGAGGAAGCCTTGAACGCCGAGCGCTTCGGCGGCGCGCTGGCCAACGAAGCGGCCGACGTGATCGCCTACGCGCCCAACCGCGTCGCCGACCTGCCGTGCGAGCGTGACCTGCTGGCGCGTCCCGTGGTGTACCACCTGTTCGGCAAGGTGGCCGCCTCACCCACCTACGTGATCTCGGACGAGGACACGCTGGAATTCATCTGCGCGCTGCAAAGCGACCACCTGGCGCCGGAAAAGCTGTTCCATGAACTGGAGCACAACCATCTGCTGTTCATCGGCAGCAATTTCTCGAACTGGCTGGCGCGCCTGTTTCTGCGCATGGCCAAGCGCCAACGCCTGTCCGATCCGCGCGACGTGGGCGAGATCCTCGCCGACAGCCACTCGGGCGAGGACGAACGGCTGATGGGCTTCCTGCAGCAGGTCAGCGTCCGCACGCGGGTGTACAGCGGCGCGGAAAAATTCGTCGACGAACTGTATGAGCGCTGGTCCGCGCGCCAGCAAAAAATCCAAGGCCAGTCGGTCCGGGGGCTAGTCGCGCCGCAACGCTTCCTGCCGCCGGCGCGCGAGATGCCCGACAACGCCGTCTTCATCAGCTACGCGCGCGACGATATCGCCGCCGTGCAGCGCATCAAGGCGGGGCTGGAGGCGGCCGGCGTGACCACCTGGTTCGACATGGACCGGCTGGAGCCGGGCGACGATTACGACCGTAAGATCCAGCGCAATATCAGCCGCTGCTCCTACTTCATCGCGGTGGTGTCGGACAGCACCCAAGGCCGCCACGAAGGCTACTTCCGGCGCGAATGGAGCTACGCCATCGACCGCGCCCGCAACATGGCCGACGGCGCGTTGTTCATCCTGCCCGTGACCATCGACGGCACACTGGCCGGCAACGCGCTGGTGCCGGACAAGTTCCTGTCGCTGCACTTCACCGCCCTACTAGGCGGCGAGGTGACGGCGGACTTCGGCGCGCGCCTGCGCGAAGGCATGCAGGCCAGGAGCGCCGCATGAACGCGCCGCTCCCCACCACCGACGCCGTGGTCGACCAGCGTCATCCCTGGCTGGGCCTGGCGTCCTTCAGCGAGTCCACGCGCGGCTTCTTCTACGGCCGCGAGGAGGAAGTGGCCGAACTGGCGCGCCGCGTCCAGCGCATGCTGCTGACGGTGCTGTTCGGCCAGTCCGGCCTGGGTAAGACCTCGATCCTGCGCGCCGGCCTGGTGCCGCGCCTGCGCGCCGAGGGCTACTGCCCGGTGTACGTGCGCATCGACTACGGACCGGACGCCCCCAGCCCCGCGCTGCAGATCAAGCAGGCGATCCTGCGCGAGACGGCCGCCGCCGGCACCTGGAGCCGCGCCGGCGTGGCCGGGCAGGACGAATCGCTGTGGGAGTTTTTCCACCACCGCGACGACGTGCTGCACGACGCCGACGGCCGGGTCCTGCTGCCGCTGCTGATCTTCGACCAGTTCGAGGAAATCTTCACGCTGGCGCAGGGCGACGACGGCGGCCGCCGGCGCGCGGCCGCCTTTCTGGAAGACCTGGCCGAGCTGGTGGAGAACCGCCCGTCGGCGGCGCTGGAGGCCCGGCTGGAGGACGACGACAGCGTGGTCGAACGCTTCGACTTCGCGCGCAACGACTACCGCGTGCTGATCACGCTGCGCGAGGATTATCTGGCGCACCTGGAGTCGCTCAAGGCCGCGATGCCCAGCATCACCCAGAACCGCATGCGCCTGGCGCCGATGACCGGCCAGCAGGCGCTGGCGGCGGTGACCGGGCCGGGCGGCCGGCTGGTGACCGAGGAAGTGGCGGCGGCGATCGTGCGCTTCGTGGCCGGGGGCGCGGAACTGGCGCACGCCCAGGTCGAGCCGTCGTTGCTCAGCCTGATCTGCCGCGAGCTCAACGACAAGCGCACCGCCGCCGGCCGCGACGAGATTTCGCTCGACCTGCTGGCGGGCTCGCACGCCAGCATCCTGTCCGACTTTTATGCGCGCGTGCTGTTGGAGCAGCCGGAAGCCGTGCGCAGCGTGATCGAGGACATGCTGCTGACCGCGTCGGGCTACCGCGAAAACGTGGCCGAGGAGGGCGTGCTGCATGCCTTGACGGCGGCCGGCGCCGCGCCCGATGCGCACAGCGTGCTGGCGCTGCTGGTGGACCGGCGCCTGTTGCGCATCGAGGAGCGGCTCGACGTGCGCCGGGTCGAGCTGACGCACGACGTGCTGTGCGGCGTGGTGCTGGCCAGCCGCGCGCTGCGCCACGAGCGCGAGGAACGCGGTATCGCCGAGCGCAAGCTGGCGTCCCAGCGCGAACGCGAGCGCGCCACCCGCAAGGCGCTGTTGCGGGCGCGCCAGATCACGGCCGGCTGCGTGGTGCTGACGGTGGTGTCGGTCGGCAGCGCGGTGTTCGGGTATGTCAAATGAAGCAGGCGCAGGAAACGCGGGCGCTGGCCGTCAATTCGCGCGCCGGTGCCGAGAAGCTGGTCGGCTACCTGCTCGACGATTTTTATGTGGAACTGGCGCCGGTGGGGCGCTTGGAGTTGATCGGCGAAATGGCCAAGCGCGCCAGCGCCTATTACCAGGGACTGCCGGCGGCCATGCGCACGGCCGAGACCGACGCCAATCACGCCCGGGCGCTGCTGCGCTTGGGGGACGTGCAGGAAAATGAAGGCAAGGCGGCGGAGGCGGACCTGACTTACAGGCGGAGCATCGCGCTGATCGAGCCCGTTATCGCAGACGGCAAGGCCAGCGACGCGGACCGGCTGGTTCTCGCAGACGCGCTTAACGGGCGTGCCTCTGCCGCCATCGCCGGCGATGATTTCACCGCTGCGAAAAAATTGATTGATCGATCGGTTGGCATGGCCTCGCCGCTCGCGTTGGCGCCCGGAGCCTCGCAGGCCGCGCGCCTGAGCTACGCCAGGGCGCGCACCCGCGCCGGTTACATCAAGCTGCGCTCCTCTAACGACATGGATGGTGCGGTGGTCGAGTTGAACGCCGCGCGCGCCGTCCTGAGCGACGTCGCCGAGCGTCGGGCCAGCATGCCGGTGATGATCGCCTACCTCAAAGCAGGCCAATGGCTGCAGGAGTGCGAGGCCCGAGGCGACAGTACGGATTATGCCCGCGCTGAAGCATTGGCGCAGGAGGACTTGCTCGGCATCGCGCAGGTGCTGCAGCGGCAGCCGAATCACAAGCAGGCGCTGGTCATGCGCGATGCGGTGCGGTTCATGCGCGGCTTTTTCGCTTTTCAACAGAGGAACGCCGGCCTCGCGCTGAAGATCTTTGCGAACGCGGCGGCGATGCAGCGCGAGGCCTTGCGCTCCGATCCCGACAACCAGTTCATCGTCGATGCCGTGGTGATCGACTTGGGGTGGCAAGGCAGGGCGCTGGCCAGCCTGGGCCGGCCGCATGAAGTTACTGAGATCATGGACGAGATCTGGAGCTTGTATAAGAACAAAGCCGCTTCCACTTATCAGGCGAACAACCTATATACTTATGCCTACCAGATGGCGACGATCCATGCCGAACTCGGAGAGCGGGACAAGATAGGCCCGATGATCGAGCGTTTTCACGGGTATCTCCGGTTGCTCAAATCTGGCAAGAACAGCAGTGAAGCGCTGGCGATATCGTTGATGGGGGAGGCTTCCGAGATCGCCGTTGCCGATATCGCCGGCGACACCGCATCGCCCCAGGCGCTGGTCCAGCTACGCCAACGCAGCGAAGGCCTGCTGGCGCAAAGCCACGGAGTGAGCCTGTTCTATGTCCAGGTAGCGCTGCTCATAGCTCATCGTGCAGCGGCCCACCAGGCTTTCGCGGCCGGGGACTATGCGCGGGCCGAGGCCGAAAGTGGCGCGGCGCTGAAATTACACAACATGGACATCAGCGATGTGGCGCGGCCGGTGTTCCTCGCCGAGCACGCGCTGGCGCTGGCGCGCCTGCGCCGGCTGCCCGAGGCGAGGGCGCTGGTCAAGCTGGCGCTGGACGAGCAGCGCGCGCAGATCGCCGCCGGCAGCGACGACCAGACGCTGCGCATGGAACTGGCGCAAAGCCTGTACGTGTCGGCGCTGACCCAGCCCACCGCCGGCATGGCCGAACTGAAGGAAGCGGCGGCGCTGCTGGACCGCTTGCCGGCGGAGATGCAGGCCTATCGCACCGTGCGCCTGTGGCGCGGGCGCATCGCCGACGAGATGCGGCTCAACACGCGCGCCGGCCTGGCCGCAGGGAGCGCGTCATGACCGACAAGACGGCGCCGCTGTCGTTCCAGGCCACCGGCACGCCCGGCTACCAGCCTGCATTGCTGAACGCGGCGGAGCGGGTGCGGGCGCGCAAGCGCGCCTTCCCGGTGCAGGTGCGCTTTGCCGACGCCGACGGCGTGGTGGCTACCCTCGAAGGCCCGGTGCCGGCGCGCGCCGGCGACGCCATCGTCACCGGCCTGGCCGGCGAACAGTGGCCGGTGGCGCGCGCCCACTTCGCCGGAAAATATGCGCCGCAGGGCGCGCTGGCGGCCGGCGCCGACGGCACCTATCTGAGCCTGCCGGTCGACGTGCTGGCGCTGCCGGTCGCGGCGCCGTTCACGGTGCTGCTGGCCGATCAACAGGCGTCGCTGGCCGGGCAGGCGGGCGACTGGCTGGTCGATTACGGTGACGGCACGCTGGGCGTGGTGGCGCCCGCCATTTTCTCCGCCACCTACGACATTTTGGAATCTTCCTGACATGGCTTTGCACCACACGATACAAAAAATCCTGTTGACCGGCGTGACGCGCACGCCCGCGCCGGCGCAGACGGAGCCACGTCCGCCGGCCATCCTGCTCCCGCTGATCGACGCGGTCGCCGCCAGCCACCGGAGGTTCAATGCGCGCGCCATCGACTACGGCAACCGCTATCGCAGCGCCTTCTGGGCCATCTACCTGCTCAGCGCCGTGGCGGTGCTGTGCGCGGTGCTGCCGCTCGCGCTGGGCTGGGACGACGCGGCCAGTGGCATGGGCCACTTCTCGGTGGTGTGGGTGGTGGCCGAACTGTTGGTCATCGCGTCGGTCGGCTTGATTTATTGGCGCGGCCACCAGCAGGATTGGCAGGGCCAATGGCTGGCCGCGCGCACCCAGGCGGAACTGGCCTGGTATCTGCCGCTGATCGCACCGCTGGTCGATTTTTCAACGGCGGCGACTGCGACTAACTGGTACATCCGCCTACTCGATCCGGCGCACCAGCTCGAGACTGGCACGGACATCGACGCCTTGTGCTCGGCGCATGAAGCGGGCGTGGGCGAACTGCTGCGCGAAGCATGGCTGAGCCCGCAATTCGTGGTGGCCTATGCGCAGTGGGCGGCCGATTTGCTGGAAGGCCAGCGCCAGTATCACGCTCGCATTGCCGAGCGCCAGCACGCCTTGCAGCATCGGGTGCATGCCATCAATACCTGCTTGTTCGGCCTGACCGCGCTGGGAGCGGCCAGCCATCTGCTGGTGCATTCCAAGATACTGACGCTGGTCACGACGTTTTTCCCGGCGTTGGGCGCATCGCTGCACGGCGCACTGGCGCAATCGGAGGCTTATCGCCTCGAAGCGACCTAGCGCCGTTTGGCCTTGGAACTGGGGCAGGCGATGGCGCCGATCCGGCAGGCACTCCAGGCGTCCGATCCCTTGGCCGACACCCACGCCTTGCGCCAGGCGGTGCGATCGGCTGTGGGCTTGATTCTGGACGAGCACAAGGACTGGCATATGCTAGTGCGGCCGCATCATCTGCCGCTCGGGTAAGCTTGTTCTTGCGCCTGCCGCCAGCGAAGGAATCGCCGCGCTGGAGGGCTTGTGGCGCCGCCGCCCCCCCCCCAGGGGGGGAGGCCGAGGCCACGCCCCGCTCCATATCATTAAATCGGTCTATCCTTCAAAAATTTCGGCGCCATAGAAAAGTAAAATTTTTTCGGCGCACGCTGATAAAACGTAAAGCAGGCAGTCGAATAACTTGGCGCCTGAGATGATGAAGGTGTCATCCGCAACTTTCTCTTACGAAGGTCGTGCCTGGCGATGCCGGCTACCAGGGTGTCGGCAAACGGGCAGAAAACGCGGCGACAGAGGTCGACTGGCACACCGGCATGCGAGCTGGATTGCGCAAGGTGCTCAAGAATACCGAACTGGGCCGCGTCAAAGAAAAACTGGAGCAGACCAAGGCCAGCATTGTTTCCACGTCGTCACATGCCTGTTCCGTCATCGCAAGGTCCGGTATCGTGGCTTGGCCAAGAATACTGCGCAGCTGTACTCGTTGTTCGCTTTGGCCAACCTGGTATTGGCGCGTAGATCCCTTGGCCGCACGCATACCCAAGTTGCGTCCTGCGTATGAAAAAGGGGCGAGGAAACCGTGAAAAGTGTGCGTTTCGGCCCATGCCGACTTCTCCCTGTCAATTTTAAACGGTGATCTCGCTGCACTGGATTAAAACGGCCGCTACCCCACCGCCGAACGGGAGGCGAAGCTGAAACAAGATGGCTGGCGTGTGCATATCCAGCGCAAAGGCAGCGCCACCAAAGGCATCTCCGATACGCAAAAGAAGCGCAACCGCCGTATCGCCACACCACGCGCGCGTG
>NZ_JANXMI010000032.1 GCF_025354735.1 Rugamonas sp. | reverse complement strand
GCCGGTTCAGCTGGTCTTTCAGGGGATCGAAAGTAACCTCTGTCATTTAGAGTATCCGCTGCGATTGAAAGTTCAATCGGGTGAACGGATACAGTAATGAAACCGCGCGCGACGCACTTGCGCCGGCGCAGACCGCCGCGTAGCGCGCGCCGGAAAGCTGGCGTCCCGGTTATTTTGTCAGCAGGCCATTGCGCTCGGCCCAGTCGCGCAGCGCGCCGTTGATGCGGAACTCCCAGCCGCCGCCGGTGCCGGTATAGGCGTCGACCACGTCTTGATCGCACCAGCGGCGCAACAGGACTTCCAGCGTGTGGTATTCCGAGGCCGGCTTAAATTGCGCCAGCTCTTCATCGGTCAACGGTGGATTGTCGGGATCGTCCATGGCGGCCGCCGTGATCGCGGCATCCTCTTCCGGTGTGATGAAAATAAGGTCACGTATTCTTGACATAGCGTTTTTCCTCCCTGTCGTTCGCCTTGCGTAAACTGATGATCCTTCGCATCCCATTGCGCCACACAAAAACCACGACATAAAGGCGCTGACCTATCGATCCTGCCGCACATTCGCGCGACTCACCATAATGGTGGCGCATGTCCATCCAGTAATCCGCATGAGCCCAATCGAAGCGGCGCGCCTGTGCCAGCGAGATGCCGTGCTTGCGCCGGTTCAGCTGATCTTTCCGGGGATCGAAGGTGATCGTTGTCATTTAGTGTATCCGCTGCGATTGAAAGTTCAATCGGATGAACGGAGACAGTAAAGGAAGCGCGGGCGCCGCTGTTGCGACGCCGCAGAGGTACTTACATCAGCGCTGCACGCGCAGCGGGATGACGCGCTGCGCCTTGGAGGAGGAGGAGGACGGCGACGACGTCGAGGCGCCAGCGCCATCGGCCGCGCCGGACGGCGCCGGCGTCTCGCACGAGCCGCAGCTGGCGCAACCGTCGCCGCAGCTCGATTTGGTCTTGAACAGTGCCGCCAGCCGGGTCTGGTCGTAGCCGCGCCGGGTCAGGAAATAGACGATCTGCTGGCGCCACGCGGCCGGCAGATACTTGCTGCAAAAGTGCAGCAGCGCCGCCGCCACGATGATGCCGACGATCACTTGCTGCACGAGGTGCGCGCTCATCTCAGGCTCCCGCGAACAGCAGCGCCACGCGGTAGGTGATGAACGACGCCGCATACGCGAGGCCGAACATATACCCCGCCATCAGCAGCGGATAGCGCCAGCCGTTGGTTTCGCGCTTGACCACGCTGAGCGTCGACATGCACTGCGGCGCGAACACATACCAGGCCAGCAGCGACAAGGCGGTGGGCAGGGCCCACGAGGCCGCGATGATCGGTTGCAGCGACGTCGCCAGCGCCTCGCCCGTCTGCGACAGCGCGTACACGGTGCCGAGCGCGCCGACGGCCACTTCGCGCGCCGCCAGTCCCGGCACCAGCGCGATGCAGATCTGCCAGTTGAAGCCGATCGGCGCGAACACCACTTCCAGGCCGCGTCCCAGCATGCCGGCCAGGCTGTAATAGATGGCCGGATGGCTCGCGCCCTCGGGCGCGCCGGGGAAGCTGCTGAGGAACCACAGCAGCACCATCAGGGTCAGGATGATGGTGCCCACGCGCGACAGGAAAATCTTGGCCCGTTCCCACAAGCCCAGCGCCAGATTGCGCAGATGCGGCCAGTGGTAGGCGGGCAGCTCCAGCATCAACGGCTGCTGGTGGCTGCCGCCCATGGTGCGCTTCATGAAGTAGGCCACCGCCATGGCCGCCGCGATGCCGGCGAAGTACAGCACGAACAGCACCAGCCCCTGCAGGCTGACGAAGCCGGCCAGCTGCCGCTCCGGTATGAAGGCGGCGATGATCAGCGCATAGATCGGCAACCGCGCCGAGCACGTCATCAGCGGCGCGATCATGATGGTCACCAGCCGGTCGCGCGGATTCTGGATCGTGCGCGCCGCCATAATGCCGGGGATGGCGCAGGCGAAGCTCGACAGCAGCGGGATGAAGGCGCGTCCCGACAGGCCGACCCCGCCCATCAGCCGGTCCAGCAGGAAGGCCGCGCGCGGCAGGTAGCCGCAGTCCTCCAGGATCAAAATAAAGAAGAACAAGATCAAAATCTGCGGCAGGAACACCAGCACGCTGCCGACGCCGCCCAGGATGCCTTCGACCAGCAGGCTGCGCAGCACGCCGTCGGCCATCTGCGTCGTCAGCCACTGGCCCAGGCCGTCGACGCTGTTCTTGATGAGATCCATGGGCGCGTTGGCCCAGCTGAACACGGCCTGGAACACGAGGAACATCAGCACCGTCAAGATCAGCGGTCCCAGCAGGGGATGCAGCACCACATTGTCGATTTTCTCGGTCAGGTTGCCGCGATCGCCGGCGTCGTTGCTGACGATGGACAGGATGCGGCGCACCTCGCGCTGCGTGTCCTCGACGGACACGGCGTCGATGGCCGACAGCGGCCGGGCCGTCGCCGCTGTCGTCGTCAACGCCGGCCACATCTCGTCGAGCGCCCGCAGCAGCGACTTTTCGCCGCCGCCCTGCACCGCCACGGTTTCCACCACGGTCATGCCCAGTTCGGTCGCCAGCTTGTCGGCGTCTATGACGATGCCGCGCTTGGCGGCCACGTCGACCATGTTCAGCGCCAGCACCATCGGCAGGCCCAGCCGCTTGATTTCCAGCACCAGGCGCAGGTTCAGGCGCAGATTGGTGGCGTCGACCACGCAGACGATGACGTCGGGCGAGCGCTCGCCGGCGCGCACGCCGGCGACGACGTCGCGCGTGATGGCCTCGTCCGGCGTGTGGGCAGACAAACTGTAAGCGCCCGGCAAATCGAGCACGCGGAAGGCGCGCCCGGCCGGCGAGCTGAAGCTTCCTTCCTTGCGCTCGATGGTCACGCCGGCGTAATTGGCGACCTTCTGGCGCGCGCCCGTCAGACGGTTGAACAGCGCCGTCTTGCCGCAGTTGGGATTGCCCAGCAGCGCCACCATCGGCGTCGCCGTCGGCTTGGATGTCGTCTTCTGCGTCACCGGGGACGCGATGTTTTCAACGGCGCCCATGGTTTATTCCGCCTGCACCGACACCAGTGCCGCCTCGAAGCGGCGCAGCGCGAAGGTCGAATTGCCGACCTTGATCGCCAGCGGCTCGCCGCCCGGCATGCCGCGCTTGAGCATGCGGATTTTTTCGCCCGGCACGAAGCCCAGCTCCATCAGGCGCCGCGCCAGGTCGGCGCCGTCGCCCTCGCCCGGCGCGATGTGCACCACGGTGCCGCTCTGTCCCACCGCGAGGGTGTCAAGCTTGATGAGGGGAGGCGCTAATGTCATGGCAAATTCCGGTAACGGGCTCCGGCAAGACGTTCTTACCAGAAATATCGATAGTAGCATTATAAACGCTAATGCGAATAGTTTCTATTTGCGCTTGCACTGTGATGAAAGTTGAGGCAGAATAGACCTCGTAATGATAATGATTCGCATTAGTGAAAGCGCAATCATGCTGGAACGACAGGGCCCTGCAGTCAGCGGCCGAGCCGTCCCGGTCACTCCCACTTACCAGAAGGTGCATCGATGATTGTCTGTGTCTGCAACAACATATCCGACCGCGAAATCCGCCAGGCCGTCGAACTCGGCCTGACCTCCTTTGACGAGTTGCAGCGCGACCTGGGCGTCGCCACCTGCTGCGGCCAATGCAAGGACTGCGCCTGCGCCGTGCTCGACGAGCACCTCGCCAAGCTGCAAGCCGACCAGCACGCCACCATGCAGGCGACGGCGCTGTCGCGCCACGTCGTCGCGGCCTGACGCGTCCGCCCCGCCCATGACCTCGATGAGTTTTTCCAGCAGCGCCCACGCCGGTGCGCAGGCGCCGCGCAAGCTGGCGCCGCTGGCCGCCATCGTCGTCGTGCACCTGATCCTGTTTTACCTGCTGCAAACGGGCATGCTGAGCAAAGTGGTCCACGCCGCGCTGCCGCGAGTGGTCGAAATCAGTTTCGTGACGCCGCCCAAGCCGGTGGCGCCGCCCAAGACCGTGCCCGTGGTGCGCCACAGCGCCAGCGTGACGCCGCCGCCGCTTCCGCTGCTGGCCATCCCGCAAATCGAGCCGACCATCACCCCGCCGCCGCCGCAGGCCGCGCACGCGGCCGACACGCCGCTGGCCGCCGTCGCCACGCCGACCGTGGCGCCGGCCCCGCCCTCGCCGGCCACGCCCAAGCTGGTCAGCGGCGTCGAATATCTGCGTCCGCCGCAGCCGAATTATCCGCAACGCTCGCGCCGCATGGGCGAAGCCGGCACCGTCATCCTGCGCGTGCTGATTAACGAACGCGGCCAGGCCGAACAAGTGCTGGTGGAAAAATCGTCCGGCTACGACGCCCTCGACGACGAAGGCCGCAGCGCGGTCCAGCGCACACTGTTCAAGCCCAGGCTCGAAGACGGCAAACCGGTCGCCGTCTACGCCCTGGTGCCCATCAACTTCCAGCAGCGCTCCTGATGTCCGGCGCCGGAATGCGAGTGAGTATGCTTGTCATTTGTGCTCCTAACTCTAGTCCCGGCTTATAGCCACACAAGGGCGGCATGCGCCAGCTATTTACCGTATAGTCCTTCGTTCCCGGCCCGCTTCGTGGCAAAATGACGACATTCCTTACCACTTTAGAAAGCCTCCCATGAAGGGCGACCCGGACGTCATCCGACTGCTGAACGCGCAGCTCACCAACGAACTGACCGCGATCAACCAGTACTTCCTGCACTCGCGCATGTACCGCCACTGGGGTCTGTCCAAGATCGCCAAGAAAGAGTACGAAGAATCGATCGGCGAAATGAAGCACGCCGACAAACTGATCGACCGCATCCTGATGCTCGACGGCCTGCCCAACCTGCAAGCCATGCACAAGATCATGATCGGCGAAAACACGGAAGAAATGATAGGCTGCGACCTGAAGCTCGAGCGCGCCGCCCATGTCACCGTCAAGGAAGGCATCGCCATCAGCGAAAAAGCCGGCGACTATGTGTCGCGCGACCTGCTGCTGATGATATTGGAAGACACCGAGGAACATATCGACTGGCTCGAAACCCAGCTCGACCTGATCGCCAAGGTCGGCATCCAGAACTACCTGCAAAGCCAGATGGAAGAGTAAGCGGCATCCGCTGAAAAAAAAGGCGGCACGACGATATTGATCGCCGTGCCGCCTTTTTTATGCGCGCCGATTTACTGCGGCACGGTGTCCTTGAACGACGGGCGCTCGCACAGCTTGTCGTACAGCCGCGCCAGGTTGGCATGGTCCTCGCGCCACGCGATGTCCGGGAAGCGGAACAGCAGCCAGCCCAGCGCGCAGCCGACGGCGACGTCGCCCAGCGAGTAATTCTTGCCGGCGCAATAGGCCGAGTCGCCGAGCTTGTCGGCCATGGCCTGCAAGCCCAGCTGGACCTTGCGCATCTGCCGCGCGACCCAGTCGGCGCTGCGCAGTTCGGGCGGGCGCTGCGTGGTCTCCAGGCGCACCAGCGTGGCGGCGTCGACGATGCCGTCGGCCAGCGCCTCCCAGCACTTGACGTCGGCGCGGTCGCGGCCGTTCGGCGGCAACAGCTTGCAGACCGGCGTCAGCGTGTCGAGATACTCGGCCATGACGCGCGAATCGATCATCACATTGCCGTCTTCCATCAGCAAACACGGCACTTTGCCCAGCGGATTCAGTTCCTGGATCCTGGTGTCCGGCGCCCACACGTTTTCCAGTTCGTACTGGTAGTCGAGCTTTTTTTCCGCCAGCACGACGCGCACTTTGCGCACATAAGGACTGGCGAGGGAACCGATGAGTTTCATAGACACTTTGAATAGAAGATTAGTCAGGAGTATAACATTGCCGCCTATTCGCCTCCGCGCGCCGCGGCCAGCCAGGGTTGGATGCGGATTAATGCGGCCGGCCGGTGGTAAAATCCGTGATTGCTCACCGATTTCCTAACCTGCGTCCCGTCACCATGACCACTACCCCCTATTCGACCCTGTCGGCCCTGTCCCCGCTCGATGGCCGCTATGCCGGCAAAACCGACGCCCTGCGTCCCATCCTGTCCGAAGCCGGCTTCATGCGCCACCGCGTCAAGGTCGAGATTTCGTGGCTGCAAGCGCTGTCGCTGGCCGGCTTCGCGGAAATCAAGCCCTTCTCGGCCGAAGGCAGCGCCCTGCTCGACAAGATCGCCAGCGGCTTCACCGAGCAGGACGCGGCCCGCATCAAGGAAATCGAAGCGGTCACCAACCACGACGTCAAGGCCGTCGAATACTGGCTCAAGGAACAGGTCAAGGACGTGCCGGAACTGCTGGCCGCGTCCGAATTCATCCACTTCGCCTGCACCTCGGAAGACATCAACAACACCTCGCACGGCATGATGCTCAAGGCCGCGCGCGACACCGTCATGCTGCCGGCGCTGCAAAGCCTGATCGACAAGCTGACCGACATCGCCCGCGTCAACGCCGACGTGGCCATGCTGTCGCGCACCCACGGCCAGACCGCCAGCCCGACCACGCTGGGCAAGGAAATGGCCAACGTCGTCGCCCGTTTGCAACGCGCCATCGTGCGCATCGCGCAAGTCGAAGTGCTGGGCAAGATGAACGGCGCCGTCGGCAACTACAACGCCCACCTGTCGGCCTATCCCGGCTTCGACTGGGCCGCGTTCTCCAAGGACGTCATCGAACAGCGCCTCGGCCTGGTCTTCAACCCCTACACCATCCAGATCGAACCGCACGACTACATGGCCGAGCTGTTTGACGCCATCGCCCGCACCAACACCATCCTGCTCGACCTGAACCGCGACATCTGGAGCTACGTCTCGCTCGGCTACTTCAAGCAAAAGACCAAGGCCGGCGAAATCGGCTCGTCGACCATGCCGCACAAGGTCAACCCGATCGACTTCGAAAACTCGGAAGGCAACCTGGGCCTGGCGAACGCCGTGCTGAAACACCTGTCCGAAAAGCTGCCGGTGTCGCGCATGCAGCGCGACTTGACCGACTCTACCGTGCTGCGCAACATCGGCGTCGGCTTCGGCTACACGCTGCTGGCCTACGACAGCTGCCTGCGCGGCTTGAACAAGCTGGAAGTGAACCGCGCGCGCCTCGAGCAAGATCTGGACGCGAACTGGGAAGTGCTGGCCGAGCCGGTGCAGACGGTGATGCGCCGCTAC
>NZ_JANXMI010000029.1 GCF_025354735.1 Rugamonas sp. | reverse complement strand
CGGCGGCGCGGACGCCTCGGCGGCCATCGCCGCCGGCATGAAGGACAGCAGCAGCGCCGCCGTGGCGAGCGTGGCGCGGAGGGGATGGGCCGGCGGCCGTCGTTTGCGTGGTGTGTGTGTCATCGTGTACTCCTGGTGGCGCTCAGGCGAAGCCCAGCGCATGGGTGATATCGAGGCACGCCGCACGGCGCGCGGGAAAGATGGCGGCCGCCAGCGACAGCAGCAGCAGCAGCGCCACGCTGTAGAGCCAGTAGCGCGCCACCAGATAAATGTGCAACGGCACCTCGCGCGCGATCTGCGGCGGCACCCAGGTCGGATGCAGCAGGCGCACCAGATACAGCAGCGACAACATCAGCGCCACGCCCAGCAGCGAACCGCAGGCGCCCAGCAACATGCTTTCCAGCGCGAACAGGGCGACGATGCCGCGCCGCTTGACGCCCAGCGCGCGCAGGGTCCCGATTTCACGGGTGCGCTCCATCACCGCCATGCCGACCGTGTTGACCACGCTCATGACGACGATCAGGAACACGATCAGGAAGGTCACCAGGAAGATCACGTTGAACATCTTTTTCACCTTGGTGTAGAACGGCGCCATGTCCTTCCAGTCGCGCACGTCGAGCTGCAGGCCGGCGGCGGCGAAGGCGGCCACCAGACGGCGCCGGGCGGCGTCGGTGTCGGCGTCGTTGGCCAGCAGCAGCGTGACGCGGTCCACGCTGCTGGTGTCGTAGAGCTCCTGCGCGAACTTGAGCTGCACCGTGGCCAGCTTGTCCTCCAGCGCCTCGACCGGGGCGTCGATGAATTGCTGCAGCTGGGCGTCGAGGGCGTTGACCTGGCCGCCGACCGTGGGCGACATCGCCACCGCCGTCTGCCCGAGGCGCAGGTTGAGCTGCTGCGCCAGGCCGCGGCTGACGCCTATGCCGTAGGGCAGCCGGTCCGACAGCGGCGTGCCGTCGAACTGCTGGACCCGGCTGTCGGCGTTGGGCGCGCGCGCGGCGATGGCGCGCAGGTCGGCCGGCACCCGGCCGGCGGCGACGAAGATGGTCGACACCTGGCCGTTGCTGAGCAAGCCCGAGATATACAGGGCCGGCGTGGCCAGCACCACCGCCGGGTCGGCCGCCGCCACCTGGCGGATGGCCGCCAGGTGCGCCGGCGTCAGCAGAAAGGCCAGCGGATCGAGCTTGCCCTTGCCGAGGAAGCCGGCCTTGAACACCGTCAGCTGGCCGTTGCCCTCGCCGTAGATATAGCTCTCTTGCAGACTGCCGAAGATATAGGCGGTGAAGCCGCCCAGGGTATTGACGGCCAGGAAGCCGAGGCCGATGGCGATGATGGTCACCAGCGAGCGGCGCGCGTTGCGAAACAGGTTGCGCATGGCGAGCGTGAGCCAGGTCATCATGCTGGCACCCGCTCGGCGTGGTCGGCGCGGCGCAGCACATCGTCGACGGCCATGCCGTCGCGCAGCATCAACTGGCGGTCGACGCGCGCCAGCAGCCGGTCGTCATGGGTGGAAAACACGAAGGTGGTGCCCTCGCGGCGGCTGATCTGCCGCATCAGCTCGATGATGATCACGGCGTTGGCCGTGTCGAGGTTGGCGGTCGGCTCGTCGGCCACCACCAGCACCGGTTCGGTCACCAGGGCGCGCGCGATCGCCACGCGCTGCTGCTGGCCGCCCGACAGCTTGGCCGGCCGCTGCGCCAGCTGCGCGCCCAGCCCCACCTCCTCCAGGCGCCGCCGCGCCCGGGCCCGCGCCACCGACGCCGACGCGCCGCCGATCTGCAGCGGCAGCATGACGTTTTCCAGCGCCGACAGCACCGGCACCAGGTTGAAGCCCTGGAACACGAAGCCGATGCCGCAGTTGCGCACCTCGCTGCGCTGGTCGTCCGACAAGCGCGCCACGTCGCCGCCACGGAAATTGACGGTGCCGGCGCTGGGCGCGTCGAGCAGCCCGATCAGATTGCACAGGGTGGACTTGCCCGAACCCGAGGGGCCCCACACGGCGACGAACTCGCCGGCGTCGATGCGCAGGTCGATGCCGGCCAGGGCGCGGATCGCGGTGCCGCCCAGCCGGTACTGCTTGCTAACGCCGCGCAATTCGACCAGCGGCGTGTGGCCCGGGTGCGATGGATGTGACATGGCTGCTTCCTCTCAATGTGGATGGTGGGTGTGGTCGATGCCGTCGTCTGCGGCCGCTCACCGCGGCGCGGCCAGGCCCAGCGCGCAGATGAACGGGCCGTCGCGCAGCGTCGTCACGCGCGCCGCCGCGCCGCTGGGACGGTGGCGCATCAGCAGCGCCTGGTCCGGCGCGCGCCGCAGCAGCGCGAAATCGCGCGGCGACGGCCCGAGACCGGTGCCCAGCAGCTTGCCCTGCGCCTCCTTGGCGCACCACAGGCGGGTCAGCCATTCCTCGCGCCCCGGCTGCGCGGCGGCGGCCCCCCGCGCGCCCTCCTCCCAGCCCGGCAGCTGGGCGCGCTCGGCGGCGTTGCTGAAGGCCGCCACAAAAGCGGCCTCGCGCGGTCCCACGTGTTCGATGTCGACGCCGGCCGGCGCGTCGTGGGCGACCGCCAGCGCCCGGCTGGCGCAGTGCGCGATGCTGATCCACGGCGGCGCGGAGGCCAGCGGCCACACGGCGATGCGGGGCCGGCCCAGCGCGTCGTAATCGATGGCGATGGTGGCCGGATGCGGCATGGCGGGGCCGCCATCGCCGCCCTCGGGCCCGGACGGCGCGGCCGGCGCGACGGCCCAAGCCCGGGCCGCGTCCTTGGCGGCGATGCGGCCCAGCAGCCATTGCAGCTGGCGCGGCGGATGACCGGCCTTGGCCTCGAACGCCGCCATTTCATCGGCGTGCAGGTAGTGGCGCGCCAGCAAGGTGCGGTCGAAATCGGCGATGCGCGCCGCGTCCAGCGCGCGGCACAGCGGCGTGCCGGCCGCGGCGCCGCCTTGCGCCGCCAGCGCATGGGGCTCGCTCAGCAGGTAGCGCTGCGGATGGCGGCGGAAATCGAGCAGCCGCGCATCCCAGCGGAACTGCCACGATTTCCAGCCACGGATGCGCAGCCAGAGCGCGCCGGCGCCGTCGCCGATCTCGACGTCGGTGCGCAGGAACTTGCCGCTCACCACGGTGTGGATGCGGATCTCGGCCAGGCTGCCGGGCGCCGGCGTGGCCGCGTAGTATTCCAGCTGGTCGATGCCGATCGGGAAAGTCACCCGCTGCTGCGTCTGCATGGCCCAGATGCCGATCAGCTGCCCGACGCCATCCATCAGCGCCGGGTCGGTCAGCAACTGCGGCGTGGGCGTCGACGCGAACAGCCGGTCCGGCGCGCGCACCAGCAGGGTGCCGCTGGCGCCCTGCCCGGCCACCGTGATGCGGCCCCGCAGGCAACGCAGCGACGGCCCGTGGAACAGCTGGCGGCGCGCATAGATTTGCGCGGCGTCGAGCACGGAGTCGGCCGGCGCCGGCGGCGGCGGGCCGGCCAGCGTGCGGCGGTAGGCCGGGCCGTACACCAGGACCGCGCTGATGGCCGGCTGGCGCTCGCCGTCCGCGCGGATGGCGACGGCGACGCGCTGTTCCGGGCCGTCGCCGCCGTCCGTTTGCGCGGTGATCGACAGCGCCAGCCGGTCGCGGTCGGCCAGCGCGATCCAGCGCCCGGCGCCGACCTGTTCGATGCCGACCAGGCCCATGCCCGGCGCCAGGCAGGCCGCGACCTCGGCCATCGCCTCCAGGCTGAAGGTCAGCGGCAGCACCGGATAGCAGGCCGACAGCGGCTTGTGCGGCCGGGCCGGCACGAAATGGTGGTCGGCCAGGTGCAGGTCCTCGGCCAGCGACAGCATCCGTTCGACGCAGATGCGCCGTCCGGGCGCATAGTCGGTGATGGCGCCGATGAAGGGCATGGGCGCGGGCGGCGGCGCGCGGCCGGGCTCGGCGCGCCGCAGCGCCTCGACCTCCTGGCTGCGTGCCACCAGCGGCGCGGCGCCGGGGGCGAGCTGTCGGCGCGGGTCGGCGCCCTGCGGCGCGGCGCCGTTCACGTCTTCTCCAATACCAGGCCGGTCACCGTCAGGCCCGGGCCGAAGCCCAGCGACACGACGCGGGTGCCGGCCTTGATGGCCTTTTCCTCGAGGATGCCCTTGAGGATGTGGGGGATGGTGGCCGAGGACATATTGCCGTTTTCGCGGAACACCTTCTTGCTGATCGCCACCTGGTCGTCGGTCAGGCCCAGCTCGCCCTGGATGTGCTCGACGATCTTCGGCCCGCCCGGATGAATGGCGAACATCAGCGTCGGCTTGTCGCGCTCGAAGTCGAGGCCGGCGCGCCGCAGCAGGTCGGCGACGAAGCGCCGCACATGGCGTTTGATGACCACCGGCACCATCACCGACAAGGTCATCTGGAACTGGTGGGCGGCCGGCACCCACGTCATGTCGTCGGCCGAGTCGGGCAGCAGGTGTTCGTGGAAGGCCAGCACGCGCAGGCCGTGCACGCCGTGCTGGCGGGCGTACTCGCCGGAGGCCAGCGAATACTTGATGAAGCCGTCGGCGAACAAGCTCATGGTGATGATGTTTTCGATGCCCGAGTCCTCGATATTGTGGTGGCCCGACAGCAGTTCGGTGTGCACGATGTCGACCCGCTCGCGCGGCGCGGCCGAGGGGTTGGACATGGCCGACGAGGCCAGGAAGCCGTGCGCCATCTTGATGGCCGGGAAGGCCCCGTAGCACCCCATGTGGTAGCTGTGGGTGACGGTGGTGTCGAACCACTCCTTGCGCGCCACCATGCGCTCGACCGGGCTGGGCGCCAGGTAGCCGGAACAGGTGACGTGGATCAGATCGTCCGGCGGCGCGCTGCTGTCCGGGTACAAGTCCTGCAGGCAGTCGCCGACGATCTTGCCGTAACTGGCGTGGCGCTGCTTGAGGTCGATGCCCTTGGTGTCGTCGGCGTCGCGGAACATGCGCAGGTGCGGGTGCGGCGATTCTTGCAGGATCAGCTCGCCGTCGCTGAAGCGCACGTCGCGCAGGCGTGGAAACAGCACCAGCTGGCGCCGGTTGATCTGGTCGGTCGACACCGCGTAGCGGGCGATCTTGTCGCGCATGTGGTCGAGCGCGTTGCGCATGTCTTGCTTGCTCTCGAGCTGGTGGGTCTTGCAGTGGCCCTTGGCCAGGCCGAAGGCGGAGATTTCCAGCGCGATGCGCTGGCCCACCGGCTTGACCACCTGGGCCGGTGTGAAGTCGAACAACACGGGGGTAGCGGCATGCATGGTGTGCTCCTCAGAATGAATGAACGGGTTGGGCTACGGCGCCGGCGATTTGTCGCATGCTGGCGGTGATCACCAGCTCCGGCGCGCCGCCGGCGGCGCGCTCGATCTCCTCCAGAAAATGACGCACGCCCTCGGCCACCGGGATGGGCCGGATGCCGCGCCGCGCGTACAGCTGGCGCAAGCCCGGGTCGACCATGCCGGCGTCCCAGGGGCCCCAGTTGATGGCCAGCACGCGCGCCTGGGGCCAGCGCAGGGCCAGGCCGCCGGCCAGCTTGTTGAGCACTTCGTTGGCGGCGCTGTAGTCGCACTGGCCGGCGTTGCCGAAGCGCCCGGCCACCGACGAAAAGAAGGCGACGAACTTCAGGCCCTGCGGGCGCAGCGTACGCGCCAGCGCCAGCGCCGGCAGCACCTTGGTGTCGTACACGGCGTCGAAGGAGGCCGGCGTCTTGTCGGCGATCAGCTTGTCGCCGATCACGCCGGCGCCGTGCACCACGCCGTCGATGCGGCCATGGCGCCGGTACAGGTCGCCGACCAGTTGCTCCACCGCCGCGCCGTCGCGCACATCCAGGCAGTGGTACTCGACGCGGGCGCCGCTGCTGCGCATGGCCGCCAGGTTGGCGCGGATCGAGCGCGCCCGCAGCAGGCCCTTGAGGGCGCGGTCGACCTGGGCCGGCGTGGCGCCGGCGCCGCGCATCTGGCCGACGAGGAAACGCTGCAGCGCGGCGACGTCGCCGATGTCGCGCGCCGCCGCCGGCTCGGCCTCGGGCAGCGCGCTGCGGCCGACCAGCACCAGGGTCGGACGGTAGCGCTGCGCCAGGGCGCGGGCGATCTCGGCCGTGATGCCGTACGCGCCGCCCGTCACCAGCACCACCGCGTCCGGCGGCAGGGCCGGACCGGCCGGCGGCGCGCGCCAGCCGCCGTCCGGGCGCAGCGCGATGGCGCAGCGGCCGGCGGCGCTCAAGCCGATCTCGGTGGCGGCGCCGGCGCGGCCGAACTCGGCCAGCAAGCGCGGCGCCAGCGCCGCCGGTTCCAGGCCGGGCGCGGCGTCGATGCAGCGCACCCGCACCGACGGCCACTCGAGCGCGGCGCACTTGCTCACTCCCACGGTGCCGGCGCTGGCCGGCGCCAGCGGCGCGTCCTGGCCGCCGAGGCCGAACCGGCCGTCGAGCCGTGTCAGGTTGAACAGCCCGCCGGCGCCGTGGGCGGCGGCCGCCTTCAGATCGGCTCCGAAGGCTTGCAGCATCAGGAACAGGGCGCGCGCGTCGCCCACGTGGGCGTCGGCCTCGGCCTCGGCCGCCGGCCCCGTGTCGGCCCCCATCAGATTGATGAGCGCGCCGATCGGCCGCTGTGGATCGCGCAACAGCGCGCACGCCGCGGCCGCGTGTTGCGCCGACGAGAAGTCGGCTTCGCAGCGCCGCTCGTCGAGCCGGCGCGTGGCGGCGCCCGGTATCAGACGCAGCACGACGTGGCCGAGCCGCTCCAGCGCGTGCTGCAAGGCCGCCGCCAGCGGCGATTCGGCGCCGGCCAGCAGCAGCGGGAAGGCGCGCGGCCAGTCCGCCGCGCCGGCGTCGCCGCCCTCCCCGTCGTCGTCGGCGGAACATGCGTGGACCACGTAGCACAGCACCGGATCGGCGTGCGCCACGACCGGCTCCATTGCCTCAAGCTGCGGAGACAATGGAGCCGGCGCTTTTTTTGCGGTGGCGCCTCCGGCGGCGTCGGCGGCCGCTTGCGGGGCCGGTTCCAGCGTGCGCGCATACCAGGCGGCGATCTCGTTGAGCGTCTTGTAACCGGACAGCTCGGCCAGGACCGCCTCCTCGTCGCGGTCGCCGATCAGGTTGTAACGGGCGGCCAGACCGCTGAGGATTTCAATCCGCTTGATCGAATCGATGCCCAGATCGGCCTCCATGTGGGCGTCGAGGTCGAGCATGTCGGCCGGATAGCCGGTGCGCTCCGAGACCGCCCTGACCAGCTCGGTCTTGAATTCCGCGGCGCTGGCCACCGCCAGCCCCGGCCGGGTGGCGTCGGCGTCGGCGGCCGGTGCCCGTGGCGCGGG
>NZ_JANXMI010000025.1 GCF_025354735.1 Rugamonas sp. | reverse complement strand
TCCGGCCGCCGCCGCCGCGCTCTCCTGCGGCGGCGGCACCGGCGCGCCGCCGGCCAGCGCGAAGGGCAGGCGCGCGCTGAAGGTGGCGCCCTGGCCCGGCACGCTGTGCAGTATCAGGCTGCCGCCCATCAAGTCGATCAGGCGCCGCGAAATGACCAGGCCCAGGCCCGTGCCGCCGTAGCGCCGCGTGGTCGAGGCGTCCGCCTGCGCGAACGAGGAAAACAGGCGGGCCTGGGTGGCGGCGTCCACGCCGATGCCGTTGTCGCGCACCTGCAGTTCGACCGTCACCTCGTCGTCGCGCCAGGCCACCGGCACCAGTTGCACGCAGACCCGCCCCGCGTAATCGAGTCCGCTGGAAAACTTGATGGCGTTGCCGACCAGGTTGAGCATCACCTGGCGCAGGCGCAGGGCGTCGCCGACCACCGTCGGCGGCAGCTGGGGATCGACGTACAGCGTGAATTCGACCTCCTTGTTCGAGGCCAGCTGGTCGAGCATGCCGCACGCCCCCTCGGCCACGTCCGTCAGCGACAGCGGCGCCTTTTCGATTTCCAGCCGTCCCGCTTCGATCTTGGAAAAATCGAGGATGTCTTCGATGATGCCGAGCAGCGAGAACGCCGACACCCGTATCAATTCCACCATTTCCAGCTGGTGGGCGCTCAAGTCGGTCTGCTGGAGCACGTCGATCATGCCGATGACGCCATTCATCGGCGTGCGGATTTCATGGCTCATCGCCGCCAGAAAGCCGGACTTGGCCTGGTTGGCCGTGTTCGACGCCTTGCTGGCCTGCTCCAGGTCGGCGCTGCGGCTGGTGGCGTGCATCAGGTCGGCCGCGCGGGCGTGGGCCTGCTCCTCGAGCACCAGGCCATGGGCGCGGAAATGGTCGCCCAGGGTTTTGAGCCGCAGCAGATTGCGCACCCGCAGCCACAGTTCGGCGCGGTCGACCGGCTTGGTCAGGAATTCCTCGGCGCCCGCGTCGAGGCCGGCCAGCCGGGCGGTGCGGTCGACGTCGGCCGAGATCATGATGATGGGGATGTTGCGGGTGGCCGTGTCGGCCTTGAGCAGCAGGGTCAGCTCGACGCCGTCCATGCCCGGCATCATCACGTCCATCAAGATCAGGTCGGGCGCGTGGGCGGCGATCGAGGCCAGCGCCTGCTCGCCGTCGTCCGCTTCGCGCGTGCGGTAGCCCTCGGGCGCCAGCAGGGCGGCGAGCAGCTTGCGGTTGCGCGGCTCGTCGTCGACGATCAGGATGGTGGCGGCGGATGTGTTCATGGCTTGTCGCCGGTGGGCGCGGCCGACGGCGGCTGCGCCGCCTTCGCCAGCAGCGCGTCGATGGTCGAGTACAGCTCCTGGTAGCGCAGCGGCTTGGCGATATAGGCGTCGCAGCCGGCCACCTCGCTTTTTTCCTGGTCGGCCTTCATGGCCATCGCCGTCAGCGCGATGACCGGTATGGCGGCCGTCGCCGGATCTTGCTTGAGCAGCGCGGTCGCCGCCAGGCCGTCCATGCCGGGCAGCTGGATGTCCATTAAAATCAGGTCGGGCTGGTCGGCGCGCGCCAGCGTCAATCCGGTTTCGGCGTCGACGGCGCACAGCACGGCATGGCCGCCGTTGCCGAGCAACAGCGTGGCCAGCTTCATATTGGCCTGGTTGTCTTCGATGATGAGTATGCGTGCCACTGCGGCTCCTTGCCGTTGGTGTTGACGAGGGCGCCGTGCGGGGCCCGGCCCGTTCATGCGGCGGACCGGTCGGCGGCGGCGGATGGCGGCGAAAACGGCGAAAACGGCGGCGGCTGGCGGTGCAGCGGCAGCCAGGCGGCGAAGCGGGCGCCATCGCCCTCCGAGCTGGCGACGGCGACGGTGCCGCCGTGCAGCTCGGCGAGCAGCTTGACCATCGCCAGGCCCAGGCCCGTGCCTTCGAATTTGCGCGCCAGGCTGCTGTCGATCTGGCCGAAGGCCTGGAACAGCTTGGTCATGTTTTCCTTGGCGATGCCGATGCCGCTGTCGCTGACGCAGATTTCGAGGAATTCCTGGTCCTCGCCATCGGCCAGCGGGAAACCGTAGACGGGCCAGGAACCGGCCAGCGTGCCGACACTGGCGCGCGCGACGCGGCGCGCGCTGAGCGTGACGCTGCCGCCGTTGGCGCTGAACTTGACGGCGTTCGACAGCAGGTTGTAGACGATTTGCTTGGTCTTGCGCATGTCGAGCTGGGGCGCTTCGACGCCGCGGCCGATTTCGAGTTCGAGCTGGATGTGCTGGGCCGCCGCTTTTTCGCGCACGATGGCCAGGCTGTTCGAGAGCAGTCCGTCGAGGTCGACCGCCTCCAGTTCCAGCGTCATCATCCCGGCCTCGACCTTCGACAGGTCGAGGATATCGTTAATCAGCGACAGCAGATGCTGGCCGCTGCTGAAGATGTCGCCGATATATTCGCTCTGCAATTTGTTCATCGGCCCCATCATGCCGTCGCTGAGCGCCTCGGAAAAGCCGATGATGGCGTTGAGCGGCGTGCGCAGCTCGTGCGACATGGTGGCGAGGAATTCCGACTTCATGCGGCTGGCGTGCTGGAGCTCGACATTGTTTTCCTCCAGGGTGCGCTCGAAGCGCTTGCGCTCGGTGACGTCGCGGGCCGAGGCGAACACGCCGTGCAACTGGCGCTCGCGGTTGTAAAACGTCGCCGCGTTGTACGACACCACCGTTTCGTCGCCGTTTTTGGCGCGCACGGTGAGCTCGTAGTCGCGCACCTTGTTCTCGGCCAGGACGTGCTTGATGGCCGCCTCGGCGCGCTCCGGATCGGTGAAGTAATTCTTGAAGGGCGCGCCGATGAGCTCGTCGCGCGAGCAGCCGGTCAGCGCCATCATCTGCTGGTTGACGTCGGAAATGATGCCCTGCTGGTCGGTCACCATCAGCGCGTCGATATTCGATTCGATCAGCGAGCGCGTGTAGAACTGCTGGTCGCGCAGGCGCTGGTCGAGCAGGGCCTGCTCGGCCTCGACCTGCTTGCGGGCCGTGTTGTCGGTGCCGATCAGCAGGTAGCCGATGATGCCGTCCTGGTCGTTGCGCAGGGCCGTGACCGACACCACGGCCGGAAAGCGGCTGCCGTCCTGGCGGATATAGCTCAGTTCGTAGATATCCTCGATGCCGCGCGAGGCCTTGAACACCAGCGCCTCGAAGCCCGGCGTGATCGGCGTGTCGAGCTCCAGGCTCAGGGCGGCGGCGCGGGCGATCACCTCGCGCGGGTCGGAGATGTCGGCCGGGGTGACGCGGTTGACGACGTCGGCGGCGGCGTAGCCGAGCATGCGTTCGGCGCCGACGTTGAAAATCTGGATCACGCCTTTTTCATCGGTGGCGATGCTGGAAAAATTGGCGCTGTTGAAAATGGCGTCCTGCAGCGCACCGGCCTTGAGCAGCGTTTGCTGGCGGTGGAATTCGATGCTGCCGTCGTGGGCGGGCGGGCGGCCGTGCTGCGGCGGGTAGAGACTGTGTGGCATGGTGGGCTTTCGGATGGGCGCGCGTCAGGCCGGGGTGGTCGGGCGCGCGCCCTTGTGGCGCAGGCCGGCGGCCACGCGGGCGATCAGCTTGTCCCGATCGAATGGTTTGACGACGAAATCGGTGGCGCCGGAGCGGTAGCTGTCCATCACCACCCGGGTTTCGCTGTTGCCCGTGATCATAATGACGGGCACGGCGGCGAACTGCGGCGCGGCCTTGATCTGCCGCGTCGCCGCCAGGCCGTCGACGTCGGGCATTTGCACATCCATGAGGATGAGGTCGGGATGCACGGTGCGCAGGACGATCAGGGCCTCGCGCGCGCTGCCGACATAGACCAGGTGGTAGGGTTCGTCCTTCAGGATGGCGCCGATCAGGTGGCGTTCCACCTCGTCGTCGTCGACCACCAGGATCACGGGCGCGTGTGGCGCCGGCAGCCACTGCTGGAGCGCCGTGGCCGTCTCGATATACGGTTGCACGGCGTGGCGCAAGCCCTCGTTCCAGCTGGCCAGGCTGGCATCGTCGCGGATCCGTTCGCGTCCCAGCGTCACTTGCTGCGCCAGCAGGGTATCGAGCTCGGCCAGGTGCCTGGCCGCCGCGCCCAGCTCGGCCATCTCGTCGGCGCGCGGCGCGTTGGCGCTGGCCGCGTTCAATTCGCGCAGCGCCATGTGCACGGACATCGGCAGGCGCTGCGGGTCCTGGCTCATCGGCCAGAACAGATTGTAGTCGTCGAACAGATTGCGCTGGCACAGTTGATAGGCGCGCAGCAGCTCGCCCTTGTCGCACAACAGTATCGAGCGGTGCGGATGGCGCTGCGTTTTGCCGGCGCCGCCGCGAAACAGGCCGAGGCAGTATTGTTCCGAATTTTCGATGCGGTTGAAGGCCAGGATCAGCACCTGCGGCAGATAGCGCTCAAAATCCTCGACCGCCTGGTCGGGGTCGAGCGAGATATTGACCACGGAAAATTCCTCGCCCAGCAGGCGCTTGATGAGCACGGCGTCGCTGTTGCTGTCGCTGGCGACCAGGATATTGCCGGCGCTGCAGGGCAGGCGCCCTTTCACGTCGCCGCCGGCAGCGCCCGCCGCGCCGCGTGGTGTTCGCCCACCCAGGCCAGCACGGCGGCGGCCGCCATCGGCCTGGCGATAAAATAACCCTGGGCCAGGTCGCAGCCGCTGCGCTGGATGTAGCGCCAGTCGTCCTCGTCCTCGACGCCCTCGGCCAGCACCTCGAGGCCCAGCTTGCGGGCGATGCCGACGCTGGCGTCGTGGATGGCGTGGGTGGTGGCGTCGGTCCAGGCGGCATGGACGAAGCCGCGGTCGATTTTCAGTTCGTCGAAGGGGATGTCGCGCAGCTGGGCGAACGAGGCGTGGCCGGTGCCGAAATCGTCGATCGCCAGGCGGAAGCGGCGCAGCCGCAGGCGCGCGATCACCTCGAGCGGCGCGCGCGGGTCTTGCATCAGCCGCGTCTCCGTCACTTCGAGCACGATGTTCTCGGGCGCGACGCCGAACTTCTGGCTTTCGCCGGTGATGAAATCGAAGAAGTCGAGCGAGTCCAGATTGAGCATCGAGACGTTCACCGACACGCGCAGATCGAGGCCGGCGTCGGACCAGCGCCGCACCTGGGCCAGCGCCGCCGTCAACACCGTGCGCGTGAGCGCGTCGATCAAGCCGTGTTCTTCGGCCAGCGTGATGAAATACTGGGGGCCCACGAGGCCGTCGCGCGGGTGGTCCCAGCGCACCAGGGCTTCGACGCCCATGACGCGGCCGCTGGCCACGCGCACCTGCGGCTGGTAGTGGTTGAGCAGTTGTCCACGCTCGATGGCCAGGCCCAGCTCCTCGGCCGTGTACGGCGCGCTGGCGGCCGGCGCGCGCCGCGGCGGCGCCGGCCGCCAGCGGCCCAGCAGGGTCTCCAGCTGGTCGGGCAACACCGGCTTGGTCAAGTGGCCGAGCAAACGGATGTGGTGCGCGCCGGCCAGCTTTTCGGCCGTCAGCAACAGACGCCGGTCTTCCCCGCTGACGAGGATCAGGCTGCCGGCGTAGGCGTGGCCGAGCATGCGTATGAATTCGATGCCATCCATTTCCGGCATGTTCAGGTCGCACAGTATCAAATCGGGCGGCGCCGCGCCGCGCACCATGGCGAGCGCGGCCGCGCCGTCGGAGGCCGCCACCACATTCACGCAACCCTGCCGCTCGAGCATGTGCACGAGCAGCTTGACCATGAAGGGTTCATCGTCGAGTACCAGGATCCTGAGTTGAGTAGGCGCGGCCATGTATTCCCCTTTGGGATACCACGAGATGGAATGCCCCCAGCAGGCTGGCGCCACACCGTCGCGGTGATTTGGCGCTGTCGTGATGGTCGAAGACGACTCCCCGACCATGAGCATACACCGCTTGCGCGCGCCATGCCGCAACCCAATAGTTTTTGAAAAAATCGAGGAAAAACGTGAAATCGGGGCGAAAACAGGGAGTTTTTTCGGAATTTCAGGCTATTTTTCAGAAAATAGTCACTATCATGTCTACCGCCCGGCGCCGCCGGGACGAGCTCCGGCGCCACCCGATGGGAGAGGCGATAACGTTATCAACGCTGTATCCTTATTAGCGGTACTATCTTCCACGCACCAGTGCCGAAGCAGCTTGCCTGGCGTGCTGCCGGTCATCCGGTGCGGGCGATATTCCATGACGATCTAGACTAAGGATGCATCCCATGAGTAAATTGACCACAGCAGCCGGCGCGCCGGTTGTCGATAACCAGAATACGCAGACGGCCGGTCCGCGCGGCCCGGCCCTGCTGCAAGACGTGTGGCACCTGGAAAAGCTGGCCCATTTCGACCGCGAAGTGATCCCCGAGCGCCGCATGCACGCCAAGGGCTCCGGCGCCTTCGGCACCTTCACCGTCACCCACGACATCAGCAAATACACGAAGGCCAAGATCTTTTCGGCGGTCGGCAAGCAGTCGCCGCTGTTCATGCGCTTTTCCACCGTCGCCGGCGAGCGCGGCGCGGCCGATGCCGAGCGCGACATCCGTGGCTTCGCGATGAAGTTTTATACCGAGGAAGGCAACTGGGACATCGTCGGCAACAACACGCCCGTGTTCTTCCTGCGCGACCCGCTCAAGTTCCCGGACTTGAACCACGCCGTCAAGCGCGATCCGAAAACCAATCTGCGCAGCGCCGAAAACAACTGGGACTTCTGGACCCTGCTGCCGGAGGCGCTGCACCAGGTCACCATCGTCATGAGCGACCGCGGCATTCCGGCGTCCTACCGCCACATGCACGGCTTCGGCAGCCACACCTACAGCTTCCTGAACGCGGCCAACGAGCGCTTCTGGGTCAAGTTCCACTTCGTCAGCCAGCAGGGCATCAAGAACCTGAGCGACGCCGAGGCCACCGAGCTGGTCGGCCGCGACCGCGAAACCCACCAGCGCGACCTGTTCGACAGCATCGAGAACAAGGATTATCCGCGCTGGAAATTCCAGATCCAGGTGATGCCCGAGCGCGACGCCGCCACCTACCACCTCAATCCCTTCGACCTGACCAAGGTCTGGCCGCACGGCGACTATCCGCTGATCGATGTCGGCATGCTGGAGCTCAACCGCAACGCCGAAAACTATTTCGCCGACGTCGAGCAGGCCGCGTTTTCGCCGGCCAACGTGGTGCCGGGCGTGAGCTTTTCGCCGGACAAGATGTTGCAGTCGCGCCTGTTTTCCTACGGCGATGCGCAGCGCTACCGGCTCGGCGTCAACCACCACCAGATTCCCGTCAACGCGCCCAAATGCCCGGTCCACAGCTACCACCGCGACGGCGCGATGCGGGTCGACGGCAACCACGGCGCCACCATCGGCTACGAGCCCAACTCCAAGGGCGCGTGGCAGCAACAGCCCGATTTCGCCGAGCCGCCGCTGGCCATCGAGGGCGCGGCCGCGCACTGGGACCACCGCGTCGACGACGATTATTTCAGCCAGCCGGGCAAGCTGTTCCGCCTGATGACGCCGGCGCAGCAGCAACTGCTGTTCGAGAACACGGCCCGTTCCGTGGGCGGCGCCTCGCTCGAGATCCAGCAGCGCCACATCCGCCACTGCACGCTGGCCGATCCGCTGTATGGCGCCGGCGTGGCCGCCGCGCTGGCGCAGGGCGTGGACACGCCGACGCCGAACAAAGTCGTCTGAGCCGCCGCTTTCCCTTGGACGCCGTCCGGACTCGCCGTCCGGGCGGCGTTTTTTTTTGCGCCGGGGCAGGCCGGATTTTTGTATAAAATGTATACCCCGGGCCGCCGCCCATGCCGGCCCGGAAATAATATAAACGGTATAAACGATATGACGAATACGCGGCGGCTGACGATACAGCCTCTGGATGTGAGCATCGACGCGGAGGAGGGCAGGTCGGTGCTGATCGCGGCCGAGCTGGCGGGCGTGCGCCTGCCCAGTTCCTGCCGCAACGGCAGCTGCCGCACCTGCCTGTGCCTGATGGTCAGCGGCAGCGTCAGCTACCGCATCGACTGGCCCGGCCTGAGCCTCGATGAAAAGCGCGACGGCTATATCTTGCCGTGCGTGGCGCTGGCGCAGTCGGACCTGACGCTGCTGGTGCCGGCCGCCCGCCTGATCGTGTAGCGCCGCCGCCTTGCCAACAACGCCGTCGTCAGGCCCCGGTGTTCTGTAGCGCGCGGCGCCGGTATTCGCCGGGGCCGACGCCGTAATGGCGCTTGAAAACGCGGCTGAACGCCGCTTCCGATTGATAGCCGACCGCCTCGGCGATGCCGCCGGCGCCCTGGCGTCCCTGGCTGAGCCGCCGCGCCGCCTGCGCCATGCGGATCTGCAACAGCACCTCGGCCGGCGTGGCCCCGGCCGCCTGCTTGAACAGGCGCGCGAAGGTGGCGCGCGACATGTGGCACACCTCGGCCATCTGTTCCAGCGACCACGGCCGTTCCGGCGACTCCAGCATGCCGTGCAGCGCCGCCTGCAGCCGGCGCTGCGCCAGCACGGCGAACAGGCCGGCGACCGGCGTCGACTGCTCCAGCCAGGCGCGGATCAGCAGCGCGAACAGCGCCGACGACAGCTGCGACACGATGGCGCTGGCGCCGGGACGCGGCGTTTCCCCGGCGTCCGTTTCCAGTTGCAGCATGGCCAGCAAATGGTGCAGGCCGGCCGCTTCCGGCCGGTCCGCCGTGTGCACGATGAGCACCGGCGGCAGCGCGGCCAGCAGGCCGGCGATGGCGTCGGACTCGAAACGGAATTCGCCGCACAGCACGTCGGTGGCGGCGCCGGGGCCGTGGTTGCTCATCTGCGGCAATACATGGTCGCCCGGCACCGCCCGCAGCGGCAGCGCCCGGCCGATATCGGCGCCGCCGCCGTCGCTGCCATCGCCATCGTCGCCATCGTTAATATACAGGCGGTGCGCCGTGCCGTGCGGGAAGACGACGATGTCGCCCACCACCAGCGCCAGGCCGCGCTCGGCGCCCACGTCGACGCGGGCGCCGCCGCGCACCACCACGTGATAGGGCGCGATGCCGCCGTCGCTGCCGTCGTGGCTCAGCAGCCAGGGCGCGCCGAACTGGCAGCGCACGTCGAGCGCGGTGCGCAGGGGATAGAGGGTCAACAGCCGGCTGAGTGCATCCATGATGATTCCAGAGTGTGAGACGAATAAGCATATTGTAGCGCGGATTGAGCATTCAACGTCGCGCCGCGCCGACTTATACTGTTTCACATGGCAAGCCCACCTTGCCACCACCGCAACCACCGAAAGGAATCATCATGAGCCGTCTTACCACCCTCGCAGTCGCCGACACCACCGGCGCCGCCGCGCCGCTGTACGCCGCCATCAAAGGCGCGATGGGCAAAGTGCCGAACGCTTACGTCACCATCGGCACCAACAGCCCGGTCGCGCTGGAAGCGGCGCTGACGCTCGATGGCGCGCTGCGTAAAAGCAGCCTGAACGGGAAAGATATCGAAGTCATCAAACTGGCCGTCAGCCAAAAAGCGCAGTGCGATTACTGCCTGGCCGCGCATTCGCTGGCCGCCAAAAAACACGGCCTGAGCCCGGAAGCCATCCACGGCGTGCGCCATGGCGAGAGCAGCGGCGAGGCCCGTTTCGATGCGCTGTCGACCTTCGCCCGCACCGTGGTGAGCACCAGCGGCACCGTGCCGCAGGCCGTGCTCGACGCCGTCAAGGCCGCCGGCATCAGCGATGCGGAAATCGTCGACGCGCTGCTGGCCATCGCCAGCATCACCTTCACCAATCTGTTCAACCGCGTCAACGACACCACGCTGGACTTCCCGGCCGCCGCCGCCTGAGCGGAAACGCTGCCCCGGCCGTCCGCAAGCGCGCTCAGCCGCGCTTGCGCAGGCGGTTGAGCAGCGCTTGCGTGCCCTCGTTCAGCGGCAGGCCGTGACGGCGCAGCAGCTGCACGTTGAGCACCAGATTTTCCAGCACCAGCTTGGCCGCCACGGCCAGCAGCGACAGGTGCTTGTCTTCCTCGCTGAAATTTTCCATCGCGTCCGACATCTCGCACAAATGATTGGCGATCAAGCCGCGCAACTCATGCTCGTCGAACGGCAGGTCGGCGAAATCGATGGGGTCTTCCAGTTCCACTTCCTGCATCAGCAGTTCCAGTTCCTGCGGGGTGATCGACATGCGCCGCTCCTGTGGTTAAACCGTTCCTTTAAGCCGCTTCCATTCTAGCCGTAATGGGCCAGGAACATATCGACCGCCGTCTCCACGGCCCACTGCCGGGTCGCCGCGTCGAGCGGCGGCTGGCCCAGCGTCACCTGCGGCCAGAAGGCGAAGGTTTTCAGCTGGCCTTGCAGCAAGTGCGACGACAGCAGCGGATCGGCGCGCAGCAAACGGCCGTCGGCCTGGGCCGCGCGTATCCAGGCGGCCACGCCTTCTTCCTTGTCGTTCAGGCGCGCCACCATGTCCTGGGCCCGCTGCGGCGAATGGATGGCCTCGGCGATCGCCACCCGCGCCAGGTCGATGAAATAAGCGTCTTGCAGCAGCAGCATTTTTTGGCCCAGCAAGGCCAGCAGCTGAGTGCGCAGCGGCGCGCCGGCGTCGTAGGGGATCGCCATCAGCGCGGCGCTGCTTTCCCACAGTTGCGACAGGATTTGCGTGAACAGTTCATCCTTGCTGGGGAAGTGGTTGTAGACCGTCCGCTTGGACACGCCGGCCGTGGCGGCGATCTTGTCCATGCTGGTCGCTTCGAAGCCCATGGCGCGGAATTCGGCGATGGCGGCGGCGATGATGTCCTGCCGTTTACGGTCGGTCAGGCGCTGCGGGGGGGAAGAAGTAGGCATGGGCGTAATTTTACACTGCGTGGTTTACTTTTGAAAAAATAAGAACTACACTGTGTAGTGTACATTATGAATCGAGGATAGCCATGCACGCACCCATCTCAGCCGATAATTTGACCCTGCCACGCGCCGCCGCGCCGGGAACGGCGGCCGCGCCGACGCCGACGCCTATCCAGCCCGAGCGGCGCGGCGGCAAGTTCCGCAATCCGGTGCGCATGCACAAGATGGGCTTCATCAAAGGCGTGGGCATCATGCTGCGCATGCTGTTCGACAAGCCGGCCGACACCGTGCCGGCCCGGCCGATACCGGTGCACGCCATCACGCGCCAGCAACTGCTGGACGCGCCGGACCAGAGCGTGTTCCGGCTCGGCCATTCGACCGTGCTGCTGAAGCTGAACGGCGAGTTGTGGCTGACCGACCCGGTGTTCTCGCAGCGCGCCTCGCCGGTGCAGTGGGCCGGCCCGTCCCGCTTCCACCAGCCACCCATCGGCATAGAAGACTTGCCGCCGATTAAAGGCATCATCCTGTCGCACGACCATTACGACCACCTCGATTACGCCGCCGTGCTGGCGCTGGCCGGCAAGACCGAGCATTTCATCACGCCGCTGGGCGTCGGCGACCGCTTGATCGCCTGGGGCATCCCGGCCGCCAAGGTGCGGCAGCTGGACTGGTGGCAGCCGACCCAGGTCGACGGCGTCAAGCTGGTGGCGACGCCGGCCCAGCACTTTTCCGGCCGCGGCCTGCGCGACGGCAACACCACCTTGTGGTCGTCCTGGGTCATCGAAGCGGGCGGATCGCGCATCTTCTTCAGCGGCGACAGCGGCTACTTCAAGGGATTCAAGGAAATCGGCGAGAAATACGGCCCCTTCGACCTGACCATGATAGAAACCGGCGCCTACGATCCGCAGTGGCCGGACATCCACATGCAGCCCGAGGAAACCTTGCAGGCGCACATAGATGTCAAAGGCAAGGTCTTGATGCCTATCCACAACGGCACCTTCGATTTGTCTATGCACCCGTGGCACGAGCCGTTCGAGCGCATCGCGGCGCTGGCGGCCGAGCGCCGCCTGCCGCTGGCCACGCCCGAAATCGGCCTGGCGCTCGGCATCAGGCAGCCGCAAGCGGAAGACCACTGGTGGTTGCGGGTATTGGAAAGCCGCTGAGGCGGCGTGTCGGCGGCGTAACACCGGGGATGAGCACCCATCGCCTCAAGCGGTGGTGTTGATCAGCTTGCCTATCGTCTGCCCCAGGGTATTGACTTGCGGCGTGGGCGTCGCCGTCAACGCCGTCGGCAAAATCTGCTGCGACGGCAGCGGCCTTTCTATCGCATTGTTGAGCTGCACCGGCGTCGGTGCGGCCGGCGCCGGCTGCGCGGCGGCCGAGGCCCGCGTCTTGGTATCGCTCAAATCCTGCTTATCCTTGACCAGCTGCTGCTGGCTGGCCGCCAGCCGGCTCGCATCCTGGTTCACGCGCGCCTGTTCCTGTTGCACTTGACGCTGCGCCAGTGCAACTGATGCCTGCAAACTATTGACGGAAGAAGCAGTGGCCACGTTGCTTTCCTAAGAAACGCCGGGCGTGCGATTACATGATGGATATCAAACTGAACTGTTTTAGCGTAGGTCAAAACGCCCCCGATTGCCAGCGATTTCGTGTATCGCGCGGGGCCGGGACGTAAAAAAGGGCAAGACGGCGCGTCAAGACGGCGCGTCAAAGACGGCGCGTCTCGCCCAAGAAGGAACAGCAAAGAACGTAGATCCGCTTAAAAGTGGTAAGCCATCGAGAATTCCACGGCGCGGCCGAACAGCGGCCGGGCGATGGCGGCGTAGGGCACGCTGCCGGCGACGTTGACGACCCGGCCGGACGCGCCTTCGGTCACGCCCAGCTCGTTCGTCAGATTGCTGCCGGACAAGCGGAACTCCAGCCTTTCGCCGACCGACAGCAGCACGCCGGCGTCCAGCGTATCGTAGCTCGGCAGGAATTCGGCGTTTTGCTGGTCGTCATAGCGCGCGTTGATGTGCGAGTAGGTGGCGTAGACCTTGACGTTGTTGGTCTCGCCGAACGGCAGCGAGTAGCTCGGCGTGATACGCCACTGGCTGTCCGGCTGGCGCTGCACGACGCGGCCGTTGATGCCGGGGCTGAGCGCATCGTTGTAATCCTGATATTTGGCGTGCTGGGCGTCGCCGCTCATGCTGATCTGCAAGCCTTCGAGCGGACGCACCGACAATTCATATTCCACGCCATACGTCTTGGAGCCGCCCACGGTGTTGACCGGCAAGCCGGCGAAGGTGCTGACGGACTGGAACTGGTCGCTGAAGTGGTTGCCGAACAGGGCCACGGTCGCGCTGTAGAGGCGGCCGACGGTCTTGAAGCCCAGTTCCAGCTGGCGGATCTTGGTCACCGGCGGCGGCGCGCTGACGGTGCTGCCGCGCACCTGGTCGAAGAAGGGGAACTGGCCGCCGGAATTGAAGCGGGCGTAGACGTTCATGTTTTTCTGTATCGCATACAACGCGCCGACCGTGTAGGAATTGAGGCTCCAGCTCGGGTTGTAGGCGATCACGGGGCCGTTGGCGGTCGACATGCCGTAGCCGTAGGCGGCCAGCGGATTGGCCGGCGCCGGCGCCGTGTCTGGACTCTGGAACGCCAGGCTGATGTCCTGCTTTTCGTGGCGGGCGCCGGCGTCGACCTTGAAGCTGTCGGTGATTTTCCACTCGTCGGCGGCGTAGATGGCGCGGTTGTCGGTGTCGCCGTTTTCGGCGATGCAGAAGCCGCAGCCGCTGGCGAAGCCCTGGGCGTTGGTGGCCAGCGCGCCGTTGTTGAGCGTGACCTTGATCGGCCGGCCCTGCAAGTCCAGCAAGATCGAATTGCCCAGATCCCACACATCGTTGGCCGAATAGTGCGAGGCGTAGCCGCCCACGGTCAGCGTGTGGTTGGCCACGATTTCCTTGGTGAAGCGCAGTTCGTCGGTGAAGTTTTGCAGGTGCTTCTTGACCACCCACAAGCCTTCCTCGATGGTTTGGGTGTTCGCGTTCACGGCGCCGCTGCCGTCGACGTAGACGCCGGTGGCCGACGTGGCCAGGCCGCCGGCGGCCGCCGTCAGCGCCGCGTTGCCGTTGGCGGACGCGATGAAGGAGGCGCTCTGGTCGGCAAAGGTGGTCGGCGTCGGGCCGCTGAACATGGCGATGGTGTTCTGGTCGCCCTTGAAGTAGATCAGCTTGTTGCTGACGTTCCAGCCGCTCACTTTCTGGTCGAAATCGAAGCCAAAGGTGTTGTTGTTGGCGCCGCGGCCGTCGGCCAGGTCGCCCTTGGTGCCGTCCGGCAGCGTGAACAAACGGGTTTGATTGCTCATCGGCGTCCACTTCAACGGGTCGACGCCGGGGTAGGCGCTCAGCGCGCCGCCCGGCGTCAGCACGACGGGCACGGCCGTGTAAAAGGCGTTCTTGTCGCTCAGCGAGCGGGCGTAGAACGTTATTTCGCCGTCGGCGATTTTGTGCGTCAGCGTGGCCGTGATCGAGCCGCCGTCGTCGGCCGGGAAGCCGGCGTCGCGGATGCCGTTGTTGGTGCGGTAGAAGCCGCCGATGGAACCGTACCAGCCGTCGGCGATCTTGCCGCTGAAGAAGGCGTCGTCACGCATCAGGCGGCCGTTGCCGGCGGTCACGCGCAGCGAGCCTTCGGGCGTGTCGTCGCCGTGTTTCAGGATGAAGTTCATGGTCGCGCCCGGCTGACCGTTGGACAGGATCACGCTGGGGCCGCCGCGCAGGATTTCGGCGCGCTCGATGGTGTCGTCGATGCGGAAGGTGGAATCGTTGGCCAGGAAGGACAGCGTCGGCGCCGGGAACAGCGGCGAGCCGTTCAGCTGCAAGGTGACGTAGGGCGCGTCGCCGCCGGACGGAAAGCCGCGGATCTGGATGTTGGCGCCGGTCTGGCCGCCGGTCGACTCGACGTAGACGCCGGGGGAAATCTTCATCAGGTCGGCGGTGCTGGTGGGCACGGCTTCCTTGAGCTGCTCGGCCGTGGCCGTGGTGATGGAAAAGGCCGAGTCGACCTTGCGGACGGTGCCGCCCGAGGCGACGCCGGTGACGACCACTTGCTGCATGTCGGCGGCGACGGTGTCTTTGACGGTGGTGGGGGCGGCGTCGGCGGCGGCATCGGCGGCCCGGGCCTGGTTCATCAGGGTCAGCACGGCGAGCGCGACTGACGTTAACAGCAACTTGTTAGGGGTTTTCATGTGCTTTTACTTTCTTATTGGTATGAATCGTGTCGTCTCCTGGACCGTGCTCCACCTCCCAACAGCGTGCAAAGGCAGTGCCATCCCCGTCTTTTGCTCATGCAAATGGTGTCGGAAGTTGATGTCGGGATCAACTTGTCTATTCGGCATAAGGCAAAGGAATAGTCATTGAAACAATAAATGATATCGATGTCAATTGAAATGTTATCGATGTCATTAAATGCTACAAAACTTTTAAATCTGTCATAATGCGTGCGCACCCTTGCTTTCGCAGTCGAGAATTCCACCACGAGCCATCAATGCCATCGAACAAACCCAGCCTACGCAACACCGACTCGGCAGTGACGATGGAAGACCTGGCCAAGCTGGCGGGAGTGTCGAAAATCACGGTGTCGCGGGCCTTGCGCGACAGTCCGCTGGTGACGGCGGAAACGCGCGAAAAAGTACGGGCGATTGCGAATGAACAAGGTTATCGCCTGAACATCAGCGCGCGGAACTTGCGCATGCGGCGCAGTTATTCGGTGGCCGTTGTGGTGGAAATGACACCGGTGCGGGGGCGGCCGATGTCGGACCCGTATCCGCTGGAGTTGTTGGGCGGTATCACGCAGGAATTGACGACGGCCGGCTACAGCGTGGTCCTGACCTCGAAGCAATTGATGGACACGGCGCCGGTGCAGGGCGCCGACGGCCTGATCCTGCTCGGCCAGGGCTCGCACGGCGAGGCGGTGCGGGCCTTGCAGCTGACCGGCATGCCGCTGGTGGTGTGGGGCGCGCCGGAGGCCGGCTCGGACTACATCGTCGTCGGCAGCGACAACCGCAAGGGCGGCGTCAGCGCCGCCGAGCGCTTCATCGCGCAGGGCCGCAAGAAGCTGGTGTTTTTGGGCGACGTCGACCACGCCGAAGTGCAGGAACGCTGCGCCGGCTTCATCGGCGCCATGGCCGGACTGGCGATGGTGCACATCATCCGGCCGAAAGCGTTCACCTTCGAGGCCGGTTTCGACGCCATCTCGTCGCTGCTCAAGAAGAAGGGCGCCAGTGTCGACGGCGTGTTCGCCGCCAGCGATCTGCTGGCCATGGGCGCGATCCGCGCGCTGGTGGAAAAGAATTTAAGGGTGCCGGAGAATGTCTCCGTCATCGGTTACGACGATACGCCCGGCGCCGCCAGTTTCGTGCCGCCGCTGACCAGCGTGCACCAGTACCTGCGCGACGGTGGCGTGTTGTTGGCCCAAAAGATGTTGGGTTTGATACACGGCGAGCAGGTGCAGTCCGAAATGCTGCCGACGATGTTGATGGTGCGTCACACCTGAGTGCGCTGAGCGCGCTGCAGCTGGACTCCGCTCGCGCGCCGCAACACCCCTCCAGTAGCAAAAAAAGCAGAAAACCGGGAATATGGGCACTGATACGGAAATCCAAACCGGTTTGAATCGACATCACCGTCTTCGCATGTAAAGGAAACACCATGCAACCGTCTGACAGCCCTCGGCATACCTATCCTCTCGACGCATGGTGCATTCGGGAAACATCCTTCGACACCGCGTCTAATTTTCTCGACGAAACCCTGTTCGCGCTCGGCAACGGCTACATCGGCCTGCGCGGCACGCCCGAGGAAGGCTATAGCGGCCCGTCCGGCACCTCGCTCGACGGCAGCTACCTGAACGGCTTCTACGAATCGGAAGCCATCCACTACCCGGAAGCGGCCTTCGGCATGGCCAGGACCAACCAGTTCATGCTCAACGTGCCGAACGCCAAGGGCATCGCGCTGTGGCTGGAGGACGAACGCTTCGACCTGTTGCAAGGCACGGTCGCCAGCTACGAGCGCACGCTGGACTTCCGCACCGGCGTGCTGCTGCGCACGGTGGAGTGGGTGTCGCCGCAGGGGCGCCGCGCGTCCATCGTCAGCCGCCGCATGGTCTGCTTTGAAAACAAGCACCTGTTCGCGATCGACTACCAGGTCACGCCGCTGAATTTTTCCGGCCGCATCAAGCTGGTGTCGACTTTGGACGGCGCCGTCAAGAACCAGGAGGCGGGCGACGATCCGCGCATCGGCTCGGCCGTCTCCGGCCCGGCGCTGCACGCGCTCGACAGCGAGCAGTCCGACAGCTACGCGGCCCTGGTCCAGCGCACCGGCAACAGCGGCTTCACCCTGGTCAGCGCGACCGAGACCGTGATAGCCGGCGCGCCGCCGGTGGAGCTCGGCAAGGTCGACCAGCGCCTCGAACAGTCGTGGACCATCGCGGCCGGCGAGCGCCAGACCATCAGCCTGACCAAGTACGGCAGCTATTTCAGCTCGCGCGACTATCCGGCGGCCGAGCTGCTGTGGCGCAGCAAGGACACGCTGGCCCAGGCGAAAGCGGCCGGCTTCGAGGCGCTGCGCATGGAACAGGAACAGTACCTGGCCAATTTCTGGCAGCAGGCCGACGTGCAGATCGCCGGCGACGACGCGCTGCAACAGGGCCTGCACTTCAACCAGTTCCACTTGCTGCAATCGGTGGGCCGCGACGGCAAGACCAACATCTCGGCCAAGGGCGTGACCGGCGAAGGTTATGAGGGCCACTATTTCTGGGACACGGAAATCTACATCTTCCCGTTTTTCCTGTACAGCAAACCGGAGATCGCCAAGAAGCTGCTCGAATACCGCTACGCCGGCCTGGACCTGGCGCGCCAGCGCGCGCGCGAGATGGCGCACGAGAAGGGCGCGCTCTACCCGTGGCGCACCATCGCCGGCGTCGAGTGCTCGGCCTACTACCCGGCCGGCACCGCGCAGTACCACATCAACGCCGACATCGCCTACTCGATCAAGTTGTACATGGACGCCACCGACGACGACGAGTACCTGATACGCCACGGCGCCGAAATCGTCATGGAGACGGCGCGCATCTGGATAGGCCTGGGGAGCTACGACCGCGCCGGCCGTTTCTGCATCAACGAAGTGACGGGACCGGACGAATACACGGCCCTCGTCAACAACAACTACTACACCAACGCGATGGCGCAGATGCACCTGAACTTCGCGGCGCAGATCGCGGAACGCCTGCAGCTACAGCATCCGCTGGAGTTCGCGCGCATCGCGGGACTGACCCTGCTCGACGCCGGCGAGCCGGCCGAGTGGCGCCGCGCCGCGCAGCTGATGCTGCTGCCCTACGACGACGCGCTGCAAATCCACGCCCAGGACGACAGCTTCCTGGCCAAGAAAAAATGGGACTTCGCCGGCACGCCGAAGGAAAATTATCCGCTGCTGCTGAACTACCACCCGCTGGTGATCTACCGCCACCAGGTCTGCAAGCAGGCCGACGTGGTGCTGGCGCTGCTGCTGCTGCCGGACCAGTTCACGCTGGCCGATAAAAAGCGCGACTTCGATTACTACGAAGCGGTGACGACCCACGATTCGTCGCTGTCGTCCTGCATCTTCAGCATCATCGCGTCGGAGGTGGGCTATCACGACAAGGCCTACGACTACTTCATGGAGACGGCGCGCCTGGACCTCGACGACACGCACGGCAACACGCACTACGGCGTGCACACGGCGGCCATGGCCGGCACCTGGATGTGCGTGGCCTACGGCTTCGCCGGCATGCGCGTGGTCGGCGGCGCGCTGGGCTTCGCGCCGACGCTGCCGAAACAGTGGCGGCACTACACCTTCAAGATCCACTTCAAGGGCAGCCTGCTCGAAGTGCGGGTGGAACCGGCGCGCGTCGAATACCGCCTGCTGCAAGGCGAGGCGCTGGCCTTCAGCCACCGCGGCGAGAGCCTCACCGTCACGCTGTCCGCGCCCACGCAGTCGCGCCCCAACTAAAGGAAAACGCCATGAGCAGCAGCCGATACCAAGCCGTCATCTTCGACCTCGATGGCGTCATCACCGACACCGCCCATTATCATTACCTGGCGTGGAAGCGCCTGGCCGAAGCGCAGGGCGTTCCTTTCGACCTGGCCTTCAACGAGAATTTGAAAGGCATAGACCGCATGGGATCCCTGGACCTGATCCTGGCGTCGTCGGCGAAGCGGTACACGGCGGCGGAAAAGCTGGCGCTGGCCGATGAAAAAAATCTGCATTATCAGGAGCTGATCGCGACCATGTCCGCCGGCGACCTGCTGCCCGGCGCCGTCGCCGCGCTCGACACGGTGCGCGCCGCCGGCATGAAGATCGGCCTGGCCTCGGTCAGCAAGAACGCCTTTACGGTGCTCGAGCGCCTGGGCATCACCGATAAATTCGACTACGTGGTCGATGCCGCGCTGATCGCGCGCGGCAAGCCGGACCCGGAAATTTTCCTGAAGGCCGCGCGCGAGCTGGGCGTGGCGCCGGCCGACTGCCTCGGCGTGGAAGACGCGGTGGCCAGCGTCGCCTCGATCAAGGCGGCCGGCATGGTCGCGCTGGGCATCGGGCAGGCGGACGTGCTGACACAGGCCGACGTCGTGATCCCCAGTCTGGCGCAGTTCGATCTGAACGCATATTGAACGCAGAGTGAACGCAGAGTGAACACAGAGTCACCTCGATTCAAGATAGTCCTACAAATAAAAATATCGGAGACAGCATGAAAAACCAGCGCATCCTCTTTGCCCTATTTTTGATTTACTTCGTGTTCGCGATCCTGCTCAACAGCGTGGGCACGGTGATCCTGCAAATCATCGGCAACTACGGCATCAGCAAATCGAGCGCCAGCGTGCTCGAAGGCTTCAAGGATTTGCCGATCGCCGTCGTGTCGTTCCTGGTCGCGTCCTTCCTGCCGCGCCTCGGCTACAAAAAAGCCATGCTGACCGGCCTGGCCATCGTCACCGTCGCCTGCGTGGCGATGCCGCTGCTGCCCGGCTTCTGGACCACCAAATTATTATTCTTCTGCGTCGGCGTCGCGTTCGCGCTGGTGAAGGTGTCGGTGTATTCGACGCTGGGCCTGATCGCGGCCGACCGCAAGCAGCACGCCAGCATCATGAATATGCTGGAAGGCTTTTTCATGGTCGGCGTGTTGAGCGCCTACTGGGTGTTCGGCTACTTCATCGACTCCGACCATCCGCAGTCGCACAGCTGGTTGCAGGTGTACTGGGTGCTGGCGGTGCTGTGCGCGCTGACTTTCGCGCTGCTGGCGACGACGCCCTTCAACGAAGACATGGCGGCGCTGCCGGCCGGCCGCAGCATCGCGCAGGACTTCGCGGCGATGCTGAAATTATTCTTCAAGCCGCTGGTGTGCGTGTTCGTCATCACCGCATTCTTGTATGTGCTGGTCGAGCAGAGCGTGGGCACCTGGCTGCCGACGTTCAACAACGAAATCCTGAAACTGCCGGCCGCCATGAGCGTGCAGGTGACCAGCATCTTCGCGGCCTGCCTGGCGGCGGGGCGGCTGTCGGCCGGGGTGCTGATGCGCAAACTGAACTGGTATCCGGTGCTCAACGCCTGCGTGGTCGGCATGGCCGCCATGGTGTTGCTGGCGCTGCCGCTGACGCGCGACGTGGTGCCGGACCCCAACGTCAGCTGGTCGACGGCGCCCATCGCCACCTTCCTGTTTCCGCTGATCGGATTGTTCATGGCGCCGGTCTACCCCGGCATCAACTCGGTCATGCTCAGCTCCTTGCCCAAGAATCAGCATTCGGCCATGACCGGCTTGCTGGTGATTTTTTCCGCGCTGGGCGGCACCACCGGCTCGCTCATCACCGGCTATGTGTTCGGCAATTTCAGCGGCCACTTCGCCTTTTACCTGACCCTGGTGCCTATCTCTATCGTCTTGATTATGTTGTATTTTTTCAAAAAGGCGGTGGATGGGGGTACTGATGGATTCGATGCCTCCGCTATAATCAGCGGACAGCATTAACCTCCGCCACCGATGAATCTAAAGAGCCTCGCCAACCTGCTCGGCATGTCCAAGACCACGGTGAGCCGCGCGTTGAACGGTTATCCGGAGGTCAACGGCCACACCCGCGAGCGGGTGCTGAAGGCGGCCAAGGAGGCCGGCTACCAGGCCAATCCGATGGCGCGCGGGCTGGCGATGGGGCGCACCAATGTGTTCGGCATCCTCTACCCGCCGCTGCCCAGCGACCTGGGCGACCCGATGTTCCTCGACGTCGTAGGCGGCATGTCCGAAGCGCTCGAAAGCATGAAGCGCAACCTGATTATCGCGCCGGTCTCGCCGCAGAACGAGTTGGCGTCCTACGTGCAGGTGGTGCGCGACCGCCGCGTCGACGGCCTGGTGGTCGGCCGCACGCTGGTGCACGACGAGCGCATCGCCTTCCTGAGCCGGGTGCGCTTCCCCTTCGTCGCGCACGGCCGCACCCGCGCCCCCGGCGTGCCCTACGCCTGGTTCGACTACGACAACGCGGCCGGCATCCGCATCGCCGTCGACTGCCTGCTGGCGCACGGCCACCGCCGCATCGCCATGATCAGCGCGCCGCTGGAACTCAATTTCGCCTGCCAGCGCAGCGAGAGTTTTCTGACCGCCATGTCCGGCGCCGGCCTGGCCATCGACCCGCGCTACCTGATCGCCGACACGCTGGACCGCCGCAGCGGCCACCACGCCATGCTGCAACTGCTGGCCTGTACACCGCGGCCGAGCGCCGTCATCGTCGACAACCACCTGTCCGGCGTCGGCGCCGTGCGCGCGCTGCTGGACTCGGGCATCGAGCTGGGCAAGGAAATCTCGGTCATCGTCTGGGGCGCGATGAACGACACCCTGGCCGGCGCCAACGTCACCACCATCGACCAGCCGTCGCCGCGCAAGGCCGGCGCGCGCATGGTCGACATGCTGCTGGCGCTGAACAACGGCGCCGCCCCGGAAACCTTGCAGGAACTGTGGCAGCCGGCCCTGCTGGCCGGCGTGACGGTGGGCCGCTGCGCCGACTAGGCCACCCGCGCGTTGCCGCTAGGCCTTTACGGCATCGATAGGCCGCGCGTGGCGTGTACGAAATCGAGGACCATCAACTGGCCGACTGGCCGACTGGCTGATGGCCGCGCCGCGGATGGGTGCGTCGGAGGAGGATGGCGACGCCGCGCCGGTTTGAATAAAAACCGCAGGGAGATCATCCGCCCGCCTACATTTGCCACATGTGATCCATCCCGGCACGTCACTGCGGCCAGCAGGGGGAAGCGCCCCGCCGGCGCATTTTTATGTGGCGGCCCCAAGGTCCGGCAACGCCATCGCCCAGACGGTGTTAGGATGAAACGTCAGACCGGCCCATAGGTAAAATAATCCCGACCGGAAACAATTTGCTATACTGACATGGCGCATTCCGCCGCCGTCGATTTGATTTATGTAGGTAACGTATGCTCAAAAAAGTTGACTCCTCACAACTCAAAGTGGGCATGTACATCCATGACCTCAGCTGTGACTGGATGACGCACCCCTTTGTCCGCAATCGTTTTCTGATTGGCAGCGACGATGAGATCCGCAAGATACTCAATGCCGGCATCCACGATGTCGTCATCGACAGCGACAAGGGCCTGGACGTGCAAGACGCGCCGACCCTGGCCGAAGCCCAGGCCGCCACCGAACGCGAACTGACGGAGCTGGCCGCCAAGCCGGTCATCGTCACGCGGGTGTCGCTGGGCGAGGAGCTGGCGCGGGCCACGCAAATCCGCCACCAGGCGTCGACGCTGGTGCGCACCGTGATGCGCGACGCGCGGCTGGGCAAGGCGGTCGAGCTCGACCAGGTGCAGCCCGTGGTGCAAAGCATCACCGAGTCGATCTTGCGCAATCCGGGCGCGCTGGTCGGCTTGCTGCGCATTAAGAACAAGGATGATTACACCTTTTTGCACTCGGTCAGCGTCTGCACGCTGCTGGTGGCGTTTTGCCGCTCGCGCGGCATGGACCCGGCCGTCACCCACCAGGCCGGCCTCGGCGGCCTGCTGCACGACACCGGCAAGGCGTTGGTGCCGGACGCCATCCTCAACAAGCCCGGTCCGCTGACGGACGAGGAATTCGCCATCATCAAGCGCCACCCCAAGGACGGCTACGATATCTTGCTGCAATCGCCGGAAATCGGCCCGATACCGCTCGACATCACCCTGCACCACCACGAGCGGCGCGACGGCAGCGGCTATCCGGACAAGCAGGCCGGCGACGGCATCAGCGAGCTGGCGCAGATGGCCGCCATCGTCGACGTCTATGACGCCATCACGGCCGACCGTTGCTACCACAAGGGCATGTCGGCCGCCGCCGCGCTGCGCAAGATTTACGAGTGGAGCAAGTTCCACTTCAATCCGCAATACGCGCAGGAATTCATGCGCTGCGTCGGCATCTATCCGGTCGGCACCATGGTGATGCTGGAATCGGGCCGCCTCGGCGTCGTCATCGAGCCGCATGAAACCAATTTGCTGGCGCCCAAGGTCAACGTCTTCTTCAACACCAAGAAAAACGTCTACATCAAGCCGGAAACGGTGGACCTGGCGCGCGGCCTGGGCTTCGGCGGCGGCGACAAGATCGTCGGCCACGAATCGGCGGCGAAGTGGAATGTGGACCCGATGCGCTTCTTGACGCTGGCCTGAGGCCGGCGCCGCCGCCTTAAAAGAATTCGGCGGTATCGTTCGATTCCACGGTTTGCAGCAGGCCGCCGGCGACCAGTTCGTCGTAGTGGCAGGCCAGGTTGCGGCCGTGGCTCTTGGCGTAATACAGCGCCTGGTCGGCGCGGCCGAGGATGATGACCGGCGCCTCGAAGGCGCTGATGCTGACGAAGCCGACGCTGACCGTGACCTGTCCCACCTGCGGAAAATCGTGCGCTTCCACGTTCATGCGGAAGCGGTCGATGATTTTTTTGGCGTTGGCCAGCGACGTCGAGCGCAGCAGCACGACGAATTCCTCGCCGCCGAAACGGAACACCCGGTCCTGGGCCCGGAACGACGACGTCAGCAGGTTGGCGATCAGGATCAGCACTTCGTCGCCGTACAGGTGGCCGAACTTGTCGTTGACCAGCTTGAAATGGTCGACGTCGATCACGGCCAGCCACTGTTTTTCCTCGTCCGTATGGGCGCGCCGCTCGGGCTCGCCGGGCAGCGTCAGCGAATCGGCTTCGATGCTGGCGGCCAGCATCTTGGCCAGCTGGTCGTCGAAGGTCTTGCGGTTGAGCAGGCCGGTCAGCGAGTCGCGCTCGCTGTAGTCGAGCAGGTTCTGGAAGTTGCGGTAGACGCTGACGATGCCGCCGATGACGTGGATGGTGTCGCTGGTGTAGGGCGTGGGGTTGACGATTTCCAGGCAGGTGTCGGCCTTGTCGCCCAGCCAGATCGGCAGCCACAGCGTATGGCCGCCGCTGGCGTTGCGTTGTTCGGCGCTCGCTTCATGGTGGGCCAGGCAAGCGGCCAGCGCCGGGAACAGGGCGATCGGGTCGCCCGGGCTGCCGGGGTCGGGATGATCTTCCATCCGGGCCGGCTGGCCGGCGCTGATGGTGGCGCGGGGCCGCACAAAAGTCTGGCCGCGCACGGTGGCCAGGGTCAGCACGCGGGTCTGGCTCGCATGGGCGAGTTCCTGCACCGCCGAGATCACTGAAATATCGAGCATGGTGTGATCGCGGTGGCCGGTCATATCCACCATGTGTTTCAGTAGGGAATCCATTTTCTTCTCTGGAAGATGTTCACACACATATTGCGCCTAGCTTCGTTTCGTTCACGCCCATCAAGCATACTGTTGCTTCACTTGATAGCAAGGCGCACAGTGATACGCTGCACAAGGCCTTTCCAAAGAACAGCTAAGCAGGATAATGGTTTTTTGCACAATAGGCAATTCCGTTGTGCAAATAATCATGCTACCAGCCACGTCGCCATCCCGTCCGGCACGCGCGCAACGCGCTGCCGGTCAGCGTACTCCCTGAAAAGAGTTGCAGTTTGACATAAGCCAGCCGCGCCGTGTGTGCGACATGCAATTTTTCCCGAACACAATAGAAAATAATGCCACAAGGAAAACTTGCGTCACGTCAACTCGTCCAAAATCGCACGCCCTATAGTGGAGTCAATGGCGCAGAAGTTGGCTTTGTGAAATAAATTTTCCTCAGTCTAAGGCGCCAGACAGTTATCCGATAGCTAAACTTTTGGGAGCGGACCATGAATACATTTATTGCGGCAATCAAGGGCTTTGCGGCCGACGAGGACGGCATCACCGCCATCGAATACGGCCTGATCGCGGCCATCATGGCGGCGGCCGTCGTCACCATCTTCACCACGCTGGGCACGTCGCTGACGTCGGCGTTCACGATCATCGACACCAAGCTGACCGCTCCCTGAGCATGGCTGGCGCCGCGGCCGCCGCCACGGCGCCACTTCATCGCGTGTCACGCTGCCGAGGCCACATCATGTTCAACGCCATGGAATTCACGCTCATCTGTCTGGTTGCGCAAGCGGCCGTCACCGATCTGGCCGTGCGCAAGATACCGAATGTGCTGGTGCTGAGCGGCCTGGCGCTGGCGCTGCTGCTGCGCTCGCCGCACGGCGACCTCTGGTCGGCGCTGTTGTCCTGGCTGGGCGGCGCGCTGGCCGGCCTGCTGCTGTTCCTGCCACTGTATCTGGCGCGCGGCATGGCCGCCGGCGACGTCAAGCTGATGGCCATGGTCGGCGCCTTCGTCGGCCCGGCCGAGGCGCTGCGCATCGGCCTGCTGGTGTTCTTGATCGGCGGCGCCATGGCGGTCCTCATGCTGCTCCACAGCGGCCGCCTGCGCGACGGCTGGCGCAATCTGCCACGCTGTTCGCGCCGCTGCTGCTGCGCCTGTGCGGCGTGCCTTTGCTGCCGGCGCCGCTGAAGCCGGGCGCCAGCGTCGGCAACATGCCCTACGGCTTGGCGATCGCGGTCGGCACCCTGCTGGCGCTGGCCTGGCGCCACGCATGACGCCGCTCCCGAGGCCGCGCCATGGTTTTGCTTCGGATCAATATCCACGCAGCAACCTCTCGCTAGAATCGATTTCTTAGCGGAATTTCTTCACGCCGCAGACAGGAGTGCCCTCATGTTCGATCTTGATCCCGCCCCGTCCACCGTCTCCTCCTCAACGTCGTCCGCCGCGGCGCCGGACACCGGCCGCGACGGCGCCGGCGGGCCGCTCGCGCTGCCGCGCCAGCCCAAGAGCGTGCGCGACACCGGCCTGGAGTTGCAGCTGATCGTCGAGCTGATCGCCAAGGCCATCTTCGTCTCCGGCAAGACGCATTTGCCGCAGCTGACCACCCGGCTGCGCCTGTCGATCAATGTGCTGCGCGAAGCGCTCGATTTCATGGTGGCCGAGCATCTGGCCGAGATCGCGTGGCGCGGCGAGTCCGACATCGACGTGCAATACCAGCTGACGGCCGCCGGCAAGCAGCGCGCCGCCGCCTGGCTGGAGCGTTGTCCCTACGTCGGCCCGGCGCCCGTCACGCTGGCCGCCTACCGCGCCATGGTCGAGCGCCAGTCGCAGCCGTCGCCGCCGACGGCCGACGACCTGGCCGCCGAGCTGGCCGACGACGCCCTGGCGCCTCCGTGCGCGAACAGCTCGGCGCGGCCCTGTATTCGGGCCGCGCGCTGCTGCTCTACGGTCCGCCCGGCAGCGGCAAGACGACGCTGGCGCGCAAGCTGGGCCGGCTGCGCCAGGGCGTGATCGCGGTGCCCTACGCGGTCGTCGTCGGCCAGCACATCATCGACGTGTACGACGCCGCCCTGCACCCGCCGCCGTCGCCGCTGCTGGCGCTGCAGGCGCGCCACGCGCTGGAGCGGCCGAGCGGCGACCTGCGCTGGACCATCTGTCAGCGGCCGCTGGTCGCCCTGGGCGCCGAGCTGAGCGAGGACATGCTGGACCTGCGCTTCGACGCCCACAGCGGCTGCCACCAGGCGCCGCCGCATGTCAAGGCCAACAACGGCGTCTTCATCATCGACGACCTGGGCCGCCAGCGCATGGCCGCCGGCGACTTGCTGAACCGCTACATCCAGCCGCTGGACAGCGGCCTCGACCAGTTGTCGCTGCAAGGCGGCCACAAGTTCACGGTGCCGTTCGACGTCACCTTGGTGCTCATCACCAACCTGGCGCCGGCCGCGCTGCTGGACGCCTCGGCGCTGCGCCGGCTCGGCTACAAGATCCACATCGGACCGCTCAGCGAGGCCGGCTACCGCCAGCTGTTCCGGCGCCAGTGCCGCGTGGCCGGCATCGGCTACGACGACACGGCGCTGCGCTACCTGATTACCGAATTGCATGGCGGCGCTGGCCAGCCGCTGTTGGCCAGCCACCCGCGCGAGATCCTGGGCCGCATCGCCGACTTTGCCGGTTTCGCCGGCGCCGCGCCGCGCCTGACGCCGGCCACGCTGGAGCAGGCCTGGATCAGCCTGTTCGCCACCTGCACGCCGCCGGCCGCCGCCGCGCGCGCGCCGCGGGCCCTGGAGGAGGGCGGTCCATGAAACACCGGCGCGCCTATCTGATGATGGCGGTGGCCATCGTGTTCGGCCTGGGCGCGGTGCTGCTGGCCTCGCACTGGCTGTTGCACCAGAACCCGGGCGGCGCCAACCGCGTGGTGGTGGCCGGCGCCGACGTCAACCTCGGCCAGCGGCTGGCGCCGGACATGCTCAAGCTGGCCGACTGGCCGGCCGACAGCCTGCCGCCGGGCGCGGTGCGCGACCCGCTCAAGCTCAGCGGCCGGGTGCTGAAAACCAGCGTGCTGCGCGGCGAGCCGCTGACCGAGGCCAAGCTGGCGCCGGCCGGCACGCTGGGCGGCCTGTCGGCCCTGATCGCCGAAGGCAAGCGCGCCATCACCGTGCGCGTCAACGACGTCGTCGGCGTGGCCTGCTTCGCGCTGCCGGGCAATTTCGTCGACATCATCGTCCACACGCAGACCGACGGCAGCGGCCCCGGCCAAGCCATCTCGAAGATCGTGCTGGAACGGATACTGGTGCTGGCGGTGGCGCAGGAGGTGAGCCGTGACGACACCAAGCCGCGCGTCGTCAACGCCGTCACGCTGGAGGTCACGCCCGACCAGGCCGAAAACCTGGACCTGGCGCGCAGTGTCGGCAGCCTGTCGCTGGCGCTGCGCAACCAGGTCGATCCGCGTCCGGGCGTGACCGGGGGCGCGACCAAGGCCACCATGCTGGGCCAGCACGCCGCGCCGTTGCCCGACGCCGCGCCGCCGGCGCCGGTGTTGCGCGTCCAGCTGGCGCAAAGATTAAAGGTGGATGTGTCGTCGCTGAGTTGTTGTGCCCACCATACTCCACGTTGAGCGGGTGATAAAGTGAGTATATTTTCATCTGTTTGCGCAGATGGCTCCATGATTTCAACCTG
>NZ_JANXMI010000022.1 GCF_025354735.1 Rugamonas sp. | reverse complement strand
GCCGGCCGCCAGCGCCGCCGCCACGGCGGCCCGCGCCACGGCCCGCTGCGGCACGGCGGCCGCCGGCAGCTGCGCCGGCACCTCCATCAACAGCGCCTGGTTGCGCCGGTACTGCATGATCTGCAAAAAGCCGTGCACCGCTTTTTCCGGCGTGTCGTAGGTTGGCAGGCCGGCGTCGGAAAACAGCTGGCGCGCCGCCGCCACCTCGCCGCCGCCCAGCCAGCAGGACAGCACATTGCGCGGCGCGGCCCGCATCAGCGGCGCCAGCGCGGCGGCGATTTCGGCGCTCGCCACCATCGCCGTCGGCGCGTGCAGAAACAGCAGCGCGTCGGCCTGCGGTTCGCGCAGCAGCGCCTCGACCGCGCCGGCGTAGCGCGCGACCGGCGCGTCGGCCAGCAGATCGAGCGGATTGGCCGGCGCCGCCGCCGTCGGTCCCAGGCGCGCCAGCCGCGCCACCGTATCGGCCGACAGCTGCGCCAGTTGCGCGCCGCCGTCGATCAGCGCGCCGGACGCGATCAAGCCCAGGCTGCGGCCGTTGGTCAGCACCGCCAGCCGCTCGCCGCGCTGGCCCTTGGCGCGCGCCAGCGTCTCGACGGCGTCGAACAGCTCCTCGGTGGAATGGACCCGCAACATGCCGACATGAATTTGCGCGCGCAGCCGACGTGCTCCATGCACAGCAGGATGGCGCTGGTGGCGGCGTCGTCGGCCAGGTAGTCGAGCAGGTCGCCGAAATCGATGTCGGCGCCCTCGCCCATCGCCACGAAGCGCGAAAAGCCGATGCCGCGCAGGCTGGCCCAGTCCAGCACCGCCGCGCCGATGGCGCCCGACTGCGACACGAAGGCGATCTTGCCGGCGCCGGCGCCGATGTGGGTGAAGCTGGCATTGAGGCCGGCGGCCGGCGACAGCAGGCCGACGCTGCCCGGCCCCAGGATGCGCAGCAGGTGCGGCCTGGCCGCCGCCAGCATCGCGTCCCTGACGCTGCCGCCGCCGGCCTTGAACTCGCCCAGGCCGGCCGTCATGACGATGGCGGCGCGGGTGCCGCGCGCGCCCAGTTCCGCGATCAGGCCGGCGATGGTGGCCGGCGGCGTGCACAGTATCGCCAGCTCCGGCGCCGCCGGCAGCGCCGCGACCTTGGCGTAGCAGCGCATGCCGAGCAGCGCGTCGTATTTCGGATTGACGGGCCACAGCGCGCCGCCGTAGCCGCCTTGCGCCAGGTTGGCCAGCGCGCGTGTGCCGATGCGTCCCGGCTGCGACGACGCGCCGATCAGCGCCACCGAGCGCGGATTAAACAGGCCTTGCAGATTGCGTGTGCTCATGGCGCGGTTTCCTCACAGCGGTGGGTCGCTCACCAGCGCGACGTATGGTCCTCGGTCACGCCGACCAGCTGCGTGACGATGCGTTTCGGTTCGTCCGGCCCGCTCCTGACCCAGCCGCTGAAGGTGCCGATCGCTTGCAGGTAGCGGCTGGCCGCGATCACCAGGTTCTTGTTGTCGCGGCGCGCGCCGTCGGGCGTGAAATGCAGCTCCAGTAAATCATCTTCGGTGAAGATATGCCAGCGCGATAAAGGATCGGTGGCGTCGAAAAGAAAATGCGCGGGGCCCAGCGCGTGGACCTGGCCGTCCAGCCACAGCGCGTTTTCGCGGGGGCCGAAATAGCCGGCCTGTAAATTGAAGCCCAGTTCCAGATTGTGCGCCGAAGCCCAGCGCCACGCCGTATCGCGCGCCAGCAGGCCGTTCGAATAATCGAAACTGGCCACGCCGCCGGCCAGGTCGTAGGGCTCGCGGAAGGTGCGCACCTGGCCCGTCAGCGGCAGGCCGGACGACTTTTGCGTGGCGTGCACCGAACCGCCCGCGATCGGCCCCGTCGCCAGCAGCAGCGGGGCGGCGCCGGCACCGAATTCGGCGTCGATTTCCAGATAGTCGCAGCGCAGCGCCAGGCGATAGTCGCCGTCGGCGTCGATATCGATGGCGCTGCGGCGCGTCTTGAAGCGGCTGGCGCCGCCGGCGTGGTCGGCCAGCCGCGCCGACCGTCCGGGCCAGCCATCCTGCGAAAAATTGGCCAGCATGTCGCCGTCGTCGCGGTCGAAGGCATAGGCGAAGGCGGTGCTGGCCCAGCCCAGGTCGACGATGGCGACCGCGCAGAATATGTGCTCGGTCGCCAGCGCCACATAATGCCAGCGCTTGTGATGGAAGCGCCGCCACAGGCGCTTGCGGGCATACGGCGCGGCCAGCGCGCTCCAGTCGATAGGCCCGGTCTGGCCGGCGTAGCGGCCGAAGCGCGGCTGGCCGTCGGCGTCGATGACATCGTCCGGCGCGGGCGGCAGCATCATGCGGCGCGCTCCCCGGCCGACGCCCGGGCGGACGCTTGGGCCGACGCCGGCTCCGATGTCTGCTCCGATGCCTGCTCCGACATCGGCTCCGCTATTGGATCGGCCGCCAGCGCCGCCGTCAACAGCGCCACGAAAGCGGCCGGCGTACCCGCCGTCACGCGCACCTGCGGGCAACCATGCCAGCCGGCGCAGCGCTGCAAGGCGGCGGCGATGTCGCGCACAAAACGCTCGCTCACACGCACGCCCTGCTCCAGCGACAGCGACTTCAATTCAAACACGCCGTCGGCGCGGTGGGCCTTGGCGTCGACCCGTCCCACCAGCGCGCCGCGGCGCAGGATGGGCAGCACGAAATAGCCGTGGCGGCGCTTGGCGGCCGGCGTGTAGCACTCCAGCCGGTAGTCGAAGCCGAACAGTTCCAGCGCGCGCCGGCGGTCCCACACCACCGGATCGAAGGGCGACAAAATGGTCGTCAGCGTCGGCGACAGCGCGCCGGCCGCCGCCTGTTGCGCCAGCGCCGCGTGGTCGGGATGCAGGTAGACCGGGTCGTCCCAGCCCGCCACCCGGGCCCGCAGCAGCGCGCCCTCGGCCACCAGCGTTTCGGGATCGAGGCGCGGCGCCTTGGTGCGGAAGTAGTCGCCGATCCAGCCGGCCCTGGCCAGGCCCAGCGCCTTGACCGCCTTCAGCACCAGCGCGCGCTGCGTGGCCGCCGCCGCCGGCAGCTGGCTGTCGTCCCAGTGCGGCAGCACCCGTTCGGCCAGATCGTAGATGCGCTGGAAGTTGTGGCGTTTGACGATCATCAGCGCGCCGGTGGTGAACAGCACTTCCAGCGAACGCTTCTCCGGTTTCCAGCCCCACCAGCCGCCGCCGGTCTGGCCGTCGCTGCGCTCGAAATCGGCCGACCGCGCCGGTCCGTGTTCGCGGATGTGGGCCAGGATGGCGTCGACGTCGGCGCGCCGCTCGCGCATCCAGGTGGCCGAATACTTCCAGCCCATCGCGGACGGATCGAGCATGCGGTGGCGGTACAGGCCATAATCCTCGATCGGCACGAAACAGGCTTCGTGGGCCCAGTATTCGTAGAGCGCGCCCTGCTCCAGCAGCTGCTCCAGCCACGCCTGCGGATAGTCGCCCAGGCGGCTCCACAGCACCAGATAGGGACTGCGCGCGACCACGTGGATGGTATCGATTTGCAGCACGCCCATGTGCCGGATCGCCGCCAGCACATCGTCCTTGCGCGCCTTGCGGCGGCGCGGTTGCAGCAATCCCTGCGCCGCCAGGTGCAGCGCGCGCGCCGCCGCCAGGCTCAAAGTCAGTTCGGTCAACGCCAGCATCCTTTTGATATGGGCGCCACGGCCAGCATGGCGATTGCCTATTCTAATACGGGGGCGGAGCTTGATGGCCATGCGCCGTAAAACGGGCCACGGCGCCGGATCGCATCCTGCCTGCCGGTGCGCGCCGACGGCGGCCGCCCGAATATTTTTCGCAATCTGGAACTCAAATACCGCTTTTAAGGGCAGAATATGGGGAAGCGGCCGTGCCGGCCCTTCCGATGAATTTTGCAGGCCCGCGCCCAATTGATCAAATCCACCAGCCATGCCGTCCGCTTCCTGCGCAAACTCTATCGGGTGATACTGCTGCCCGTGTTTGCGCTGGCGCTGCTGGCGGCGATGTGGGCGACGACCATCTACCAGGTCGGCCTGGAGCGCGACAACGCCCACTACGACGCGGTGCTGCACTGCCAGTCGCTGGCGCGCACGCTGTCCGAGCATTCCAGCCACATCCTGCGTCAGACCGAGCACGCCACCCAGTTATTCAAGCTCAAATACGAGGAAACCGACGGCGCGCTGCGCCTGCCCGAATTCACCCGGCCCGGCGGCCTGCTCGACTCCCTGCTGCCGTCGAAACTCGACCTGCCCATCGTGCTGCTCGACGCGCGCGGCGACACGGTCGACGCCATGCACGGCGTGTTCCCGGCCGGCCTGGGCAAGCAGGCCTTCTTCCAGACCCTGTCCGGCAACGACCAGGACGCGCCGCTGGTGACCACGCCGGTGCTCGACGCGCGCACCAAGAAGTGGATGATCCAGATCGCGCGCCGCCTCAACGACGGCGCCGGCCACTTCGCCGGCGCCGTCGCCATCATGATAGACCCGGCCTATTTCGTCGAAGACTACGACCGCCTGAACGTCGACGACCAGGGCGTGGTGCTGCTCATCAGCCGCGACACCGGCCTGTCGACCGGGCGCCTGAACGAGGAACTGGTCATCAGCGACGCCCTTGATTTCAGCGCGCCGGCCAAGGCCAACCTGGCGCCCGACGAGCTGCAACTGAGCCGCCCCTTCGACAGCGTGCGGCGCGTCTACAGCTACCGCGACCTGCCGCGCTACGCGCTGATGGCGGTGGTCGGCATCAGCACCGACGTCGCGCTCGAACGCTACGAGCGCCAGCGCCGCATGTACTACGGCGCCGTCAGCGTGGCCTCGGTCATCGTGCTCATATTCGTGTCGCTGATGATGCAGCAAAGCGTGCGGCTGCGGCGCAGCATGCGCACCACCATCGAGGCCCAGCAGCGCCAGCGCGCCGCCTCCGACGCCAGCCTCGACGCCACCTTCCTGCTCAAGGCCTGCCGTCCCAGGGAGCGCGGCGGCAAGCTGGCGGCGGTCGACGACTTCATCTTCGTCGACCTCAATGAACGCGGCGCCAGCCTGCTGCGCCGCCCGCGCGGCGAGGTGCTGGGCCAGCGCATCGGCGAACTGCTGCCGACCTGGCGCGAACAGGGCTTCATCGCCAAATACGCCAGGGTGCTGGCCAGCGGCGTGCCGCTGGAAGAGGAATTCACGCTGGCGCCGGCGCCCGGACAAACCAGGCCGCGCTGGCTGCACCACCAGATCGTCGCCATCGCCGACGGCGTCGCCATCACCACCCGCGAAATCACCGAACGCAAGGAGGCCGAACTGGCGATGCGCCAGAAACAGGCCGAACTGGCGGCCATGAACGACGCCTCGCCACTGGGCCTGATCCACGCCGACCCCAGCGGCCACTGCACCTACGTCAACCGCACCTTTGAAACCATCACCGGCCTGACGCGCGCCGAAGCGCTGGGCGACGCCTGGATGCGCGCGGTCCATCCGAACGACCGCGAAGTGCTGGCCGTGGCGCTCAAGCACCTGACCGAGACCCAGCTGCCGTTCCAGAACACGCTGCGCTGCGTGCACCTGGACGGCACCATCGTCTGGATCTCGTTCAAGGTCGCCGCCATCGTCATCGACGGCCATATCGACGGCTACGTCGGCACCGTCGACGACATCACCCTGGTGCGCAAATCGGTGATGGCGCTGCGCGAAAGCGAGGCCCGCCTGCGCACCATCGCCGACACGCTGCCGGCCATGATCGCCTACATCGACTTCGACGAAATCTACCGCTTCCACAACCTGGCCTACGAGCGCGAATTCTGCGAACAGGACCTGCAGGTGCGCGGCCACACCGTGAGCGACACCGTCGGCGAGGCGCGCTACGCCTTCCTTCAGCCCTACATCAAGAGCGCGCTGCGCGGCCAGGTCGTCAGCTTCGAGGAGGAGGACGACAGCTGCGGCTACGACCGCGTGTTCGAGGTCAACTACATACCGCAGTTCGACGAGGACCACGCCACCGTGGTCGGCTTCCACGTCATGCGGCAGGACATCACGGCGCAAAAGCGCGAAAAACAGCGCCTGCTCAAGCTGTCGCAGATCGACGCCCTGACCGGCCTGACCAACCGCGCCGGCTTCCTGCAAAAACTCAACGACGCCATGGCCGCCTGCCGCGAAAACGCCAGCATGATCGCCGTGATGTATATGGACGTCGACCACTTCAAACCGGTCAACGACACCTATGGCCACAGCGTCGGCGACGCGCTGCTGAAGGCGTTTTCGTCGCGCCTGACCCACACCATGCGCGCCAGCGACACCGTGGCCCGCCTCGGCGGCGACGAATTCACCATCATCATGGAGCGCGTGAACAAGGTCGAGGACGCGGCCACGCTGGCCGGCAAAATCGTCACCGCCATGCAGGCGCCGTTTGAAATCGGCAGCCTGCTGATCAACATCTCGGCCAGCATCGGCCTGACCTTCTACGGCGGCGAAGAAATCGAAGCGGCCGAACTGCTCAACCGCGCCGACATGCTGCTGTACCAGGCCAAGCAGGCCGGCCGCAACACCTACCGCGCCGGCCCGCCGCAAGCGGCATTGTCCACCGCGCCGTCGCCCGCCGCCCCGGCCGCGCCGCAAGCGACGCCGAATGCGGCCTGAATCGCCGCGCCTTGCGCCGCGATCAACTCGCGCCGCGCCGTCTTGCAGTATATTGAGCGCTTCCCGGCCGCCAGGCCGGCTTCATCGACCATCATAGTCCACCCCAATGCGTCTGCTGCACACCTCCGACTGGCATCTGGGCCAGTCCCTCCACAACTACGACCGCGCCTATGAACACCAGCGCTTCCTCGACTGGCTGCTCGACGCCCTCGTCGCCGAACAGGCCGACGCGCTGCTGATCGCCGGCGACATTTTCGACAACGCCAACCCCTCGTCGGCGTCGCAAAAACAGCTGTACCGTTTTCTGCAACAGGCCAGGGCGCGGGTGCCGCACCTGAACCTGATCGTCATCGCCGGCAACCACGATTCGCCAGGCCGGCTGGAGGCGCCCGCGCCGCTGCTGGAAATGCACGGCACGCGCGTGGTCGGCGCGGTGCCGCGCCGCGCCGACGGCGAGATCGACGTCGAGCAGCTGGTGCTGCCGCTGACGGGCCGCGGCGGCGAGGTCGAAGCGTGGTGCCTGGCCGTGCCCTTCCTGCGGCCGGGCGACGTGCCGCGCGTGGCCATCGATGCCGATGCCACCGCCGCCGACGCCGCGCCGGGCGCCGCCGCCGGCCTGCCGGCCGATCCCTACCTGGCAGGCATCGCGCTGCTGTACCGCCAGGCGCTGGCGCTGGCGCTGTCCCGGCGCCGGCCCGGCCAGGCCATCGTCGCGATGGGCCACTGCCACATGGTCGACGGCCAGATGTCGAACGACTCCGAACGCCGCATCGTCATCGGCGGCACCGAGATGCTGCCGGCCGGGATCTTCGACGCCGCCATCGCCTACGCCGCGCTGGGCCACCTGCATCTGGCGCAGGCGGTCGGCCAGCGCCAGCATATCCGCTACTGCGGCAGCCCGATCCCGCTGTCGTTCGCCGAAGTCGGCTACCGCCACCAGATCCTGCGCGTCGACCTCGATAGCGACGCCGTGCGCGAGATCGCGCCGCTGGCCATTCCGCGCGCGGTCGAACTGCTGCGGGTGCCGGCCAGGCCGGCGCCGCTGGCGCAGGTGCTGGCCGAACTGGCGGCGCTCGACTATCCCGACGCCGCGCCGGAAGCGCAGCCGCTGCTGGAGGTGCGCGTGCGGCTGGACGCGCCGGAGCCGGGCCTGCGCGCGCGCATCGAGGCGGCGCTGGACGGCAAGCCGCTGCGGCTGGCGAAGATAGAAACGTCGAGCGCGCCGCGCAGTGCCGCCGTCGATCCAACGCTGACGCTGGACCAGCTGGACCAGCTCAAGCCCGACGATATTTTCCAGCGGCTCTACCTGCAAAAATTCGGCAACGCGGCGCCGTCCGAACAACTGGGCGCCTTCGCGGAACTGATGCTGCACCGCGTATGAACCCCATCCCTGTCCCACATAAAGTATGAAGATTTTAAAAATTGGCGGTAAAAACCTGGCCTCGCTGGCCGGCGAATTCGGTGTCGACTTCGAGCAGGAGCCACTCAAGTCGAGCGGCCTGTTCGCCATCAGCGGCCCGACCGGCGCCGGCAAGAGCACCCTGCTCGACGCCCTCTGCCTGGCCCTGTACGACGCCACGCCGCGCCTGTTGAAGGCGCTGGGCCGCAGCATCCTGCCCGACGTCGGCGCCGAAACGATTTCGTCGCAGGACACGCGCAACCTGCTGCGGCGCGGCGCGGCCGAGGGCTACGCCGAAGTCGATTTCGTCGGCAACGACGGCGCCGCCTACCGCGCGCGCTGGAGCGTGCGGCGCTCGCGCACGCGGGCCGAGGGCGCGCTGCAACCGACAGCCATGAGCTTGCACCTGCTGCCGGCGCTGCAGCCGATAGGCGGCACCAAGACCGAAGTGAAGGCCGAAATCGAAAAGCGCATCGGCCTCTCGTTCGAGCAGTTCACGCGCGCCGTGCTGCTGGCGCAAAACGAGTTCTCCACCTTTTTGAAGGCCGAAGACAACGAACGCGGCGAACTGCTCGAAACGCTCACCGGCAGCACCGTCTACACCGAGATTTCAATGCGGGCATATGCCCGCTTTAAACTGGAAGAAGCCACTCTGCAAAGGCTGAACGCGCGCCTGTCGGACCAGAAGCCGCTGGCGGCGGAACAACGCACCGAACTCGAAGCGGCCGGCGCCGCCGCCGACGCCGCGCTGGCGGCCGTCGACCAGCACAAGGCCGTGCTGGAGCAGGAACTGCGCTGGCACCAGCAAGCCGACAGGCTGGCCCAGAACGAACAGCTGGCGCAGCAGGCATGGCAGGCCAGCATGGCCGAGGTGGACGCCAGCGCCGACCGGCGCGTCGAACTGGCGCGCGTGGAAGCGGTGCAGGAAGCGCGGCCGCTGGCCGACGACATCAGCCGCAACGCCGCCGACCTGGCGCGCATCCAGGCCGATATCGTCACCAGCACGCAGGCGGCGGCGCAAGCGGCGCTGGCGCAGGAACACAGCGCCGCCGCGCTGGCGCAGGCGGCGGCGCAATTGCAGCAGGCCGAAACCGCGCAGCGGACGGCGGCGCCGCAACTGAATCAGGCCAGGGCGCTCGATGCGCGCATCGAGGCGATGCTGCCGGCCCACCGTGGCGCGGCGGCGGCCAACGAAAAAGCCGGACGCGCCGAGGCGCAGGCGCAAACGGCCTTGAAGGCGAAAAAGGAGCAGCGCCGCCAGCTCAACGTGGCGCAGCAAAGCGCGGCCGACTGGCTGGCGCGGCACGAACACTGGCGCACGATGGCGCAATCGTGGGAACGCTGGGACGTGCTGTTCGTGCAGGCCGGCCAGGCCGCCGCACAGGCGGAAAAGCTCACGCGCGCGCTGGCGCGGGTGCAGCACAACGCCGAGCGGCACCGCGCCGACGCCGCCGATGCCGGCACCCGGCTAACCGCCTCCGCAAGCGCGCTGCAAACGCTGGAAGCCGGTCGCCAGGCGGCGATGCTGGCCTGGTCGGCGTTCTCGCCGGAGGCGCTGCGCGGCCGACGCGGCGCGCTGGAACAGCGGCGCGACCTGCTGGCCGGCGCGGAAAAAATCTGGATCGAACTCGATAGCCGGCAGCGGCGCAGCCGCGAACTCGAAGCGCAGACGGCGCAGCTGCGGCTGGCGAAACAGCAGGCCGAAACGCTGCTGGCGCAGGCGCAGCATGAGCACATCGGCATCATGGCCACCTTCACGCAGGCCGAGCGTTCGCTGAAAATCGCCCAGGCGGCGTGCGCGGAAAATGTCGAATCGCTGCGCGCCACGCTGGAAGACGACACGCCCTGCCCGGTCTGCGGCGCGCACGACCATCCCTACCGCCACGACGACGGCGTGCTGCAAGCGATGCTGGCCGGCTTGCAGGCCGACCACGCGCAGTGCCGCCAGCAGGTGCAGGACAATGTCGTCGAACAGGCGGCGCAGCGCGGCAGCGCCCAGACCAGCATCGCCCAGCTGACCGCCATCGCCGCCGAAACGCGCACCGGCCATGAAGCGCTGGAACGGGTGACGCTGGCGTGGCGCGGCCACGCGCTGCTCGAGACGGACGCCGAGGTGCCGGACGACGAAGCGCTGCGCGCCGGCTGGTTCGACGCGCAGCTGGCGAGCGCGCAGGCCGGCCTGCGCGACGTCGAGCGCCAGGAGCGCGCCATGCACGACGCGGCGGCCGCGAAAGACCAGGCGCAGTCGGCCTGCGACCGCACGGCGGCCGAACATGCGCGGCTTCAGGAAGTGGCCTCGGGCGCGCAGACGGCGCTGGCCCAGATCGGCGCGGAGCACAAGGCGCTCGATGAGCAGCGCATCGAAGTGGCGCTGCAAATGAGCGCCCTGCTCGATGATCTGGATGCGGCCTTCAGCGGCGGCGACATTCCGACCGAAGGCTGGAAGGACGACTGGAGCGCGGGGCCGGCGCGCTTCCACGAGGCGCGCCAGGCCGAGAGCAAACAGTGGCTGGCGCAGCGCGGCGCCTACGATGAACGGGCCGCCGCCGCCGCCGCCATCGACATCGAGGGTCATGCGCTGGCCGAAGCGCAGGCCAAGGCCGCGCACGACGCCAGCGCCGCCCACGCCGCCTTCCGCGCCGCCGACGACGCGCTCGCGGCCACGCAAGGCGAGCGCCTGGCCTTGTGGGACGGGCGCGAGGTGCGCGACATCGAAGCCGGACTACTGGCCGCCATCGACCTCGCCAAGGCGGGCCTGCAAACGCAGCACGGCGCGGCGGAGCAGGCGGCGCAGGCCCGCACCCGGCTGGAGGAGGCGTTGGCGCAGGCCGGCCATCGGCGGTCCGCGCTGGAACTGGCCGCCGCTGCGGCGGCGCAGGCCCTGTCCGACTGGTTGGCCGATTTCCGCCAGCGCCCGTCCGGCCAGGCCCTGTTCGATATGGACCAATTGCGCGCGCTGCTGGCGCTTTCCGGCGACTCCATCGGCGCCGAACGGCGCGCTTTGCAAGCCATCGACCATGCTGCCGGCGCCGCGCTGGCGGTGTGGAAGGAGCGCCAGGGCCAGCGCGAACAGCATCAGCTCACCGCGCCGCAGGCCGGCGCGCACACGGCCGACACCTTGCATGCCGCGCTGCAAACGCTGGCCGCCGAGCGCAAGGAGGCCCACGATGTCGCCACCGCGCACCGTCTCGGCATCGCCCAGGACGACGCCCGGCGCCACGCCGCCCAGGCCATGCTGGCCGAAATCGAGCGGCAGGAAGAAATGGAGCGGCGCTGGGGCGCATGAATGATTTGATCGGTTCGGCCGACGGCAAAAAATTCCGCAATTACGCGCAGCAGTTCACGCTCGACGTGCTACTCGGTTATGCGAACGCGCATCTGAACCATCTGGCGCGGCGCTATCAGCTCGAACGCATCAACAATCCGGCCAACCCGTCGCTCGGATTGCTGGTGCGCGACCAGGACATGGGCGGCGAAATGCGCTCCGTTCATTCGCTGTCGGGCGGCGAATCGTTCCTGGTGTCGCTGGCGCTGGCGCTGGGATTGGCGTCGCTGTCGTCGAACCGGGTGCGGGTGGAGTCGCTGTTCATCGACGAGGGCTTCGGCAGCCTCGATGCGGAAACGCTGCGGGTGGCGATGGATGCGCTCGACGGCCTGCAGGCGATGGGCCGCAAGGTCGGCGTGATCTCGCACGTGCAGGAAATGACGGAGCGGATCGCGACCAAGATCCTGGTGCAGCCATCGGCCGGCGGCAAAAGCGTGGTGACGGTGCAGTGACGGCGGCGCGCCGGCCTTCGGGCATCGGCGCGCGCCGGCATTGCGGCCATCGTCAGCGGTAGATGATTTCGCCGCGTTCCAGCCGCACCAGTTCCCACCCCAGTTCGCGCCGGATCTGCTTCGGGTCCGGCGGCGGGCGCCGTTCCTCGATGCGCGCTTGCAGCCAAAGTCGGACCGACTCCTTGCTTGGTTGCTTTTTCTGCTCCATGGTGCGGCCTCTTTCAGAAAGTGGGAACAACTGGCGTCCCAGTTCCACAAACGCGGCGGCGCCACTTCAGTTGACGTGCGCCTGCAAATAGCTTGCAGCGCCGGCTGGACAAATTTGCTATCATCTGATGTAAATATAGGCAGTCCGACGTTTTCGAGTGACCGGGACGTTCCTCGCCATGAACATCAGCGCCATTGTTTCCTCTCCCGCCGTCGCGGTGCCGGCAACGACCAGCACCGTGTTGGCGCGGGCGCAGCCCGTCGACGGCGGCAAGGCCGTTGCCGGCGCCACCGCCATTTCCGGCATTTCGGCCACCAGCTTGCAGCTGGACGCCAAGGCGCTCGCGCTCATTTCCAAACTCAAGGCGCGCGACACCGACGTGCGCCAGCACGAACAGGCTCATTTGGCGGCCGCCGGCGGACTGGCCACGTCCGGCCCCAGTTACACTTACGAGCGCGGGCCGAACGGCGTCTCCTACGCCATCGGCGGCGAAGTTCAGATCGACACCTCGCCAGGCCGCACGCCGCAGGAAACCATCGCCCGCGCCCACATCATCGAGGCGGCGGCGCTGGCGCCGGCCGATCCGTCGGGCGCCGACCGGGCGGTGGCCGTCCAGGCGCAGCAACTGGAAGCGCAGGCGCGCGCCGCACTGGCGCAGGATCTGGCGCCGGCGACGGGGCCGGATGCGGGGTCGGGCGGCGACGCTTCATCGGCATCATCGGCATCGCAGGCGTCGCCAACATCATCGGTATCGCCAACATCGTCGGCATCGCAAACGCCATCGGCGCCGGCGCAAACCAGCGCGGCCAGCAGCGTCAATCGGGCCTACGGAGCCCAGTCGGCACCGGCGCCGACCCTCGACACCTACGCATGACAAGCGGAGGGCGGTGATAAAATCCCCTCTTCGCCTTATTTATCAGTCAGGTCACACCATGTTCAAAGCAGCACGCAGCCTCACCTTCAAATGCGTCAAATGTTCCAAGGCGGTCCAGGTTTATCTGCAAAAAACCTCGGCCTGCTCGCATATCCAGCCTTACCAGGGCCTGTGCCAGTGTGGCGAATTGAAGCGCCACGCCACCGGCGACAAGGATGCCGTCCAGTCTTACCTGGAGTCCCCGGTCGGCAGCTGGTCGCACCACCATTAAGCACTCGTTTCGCTGATTCCGCCGCCGCGCCTCAAGTAGCGGCGCCGCCTGCCGTAAATACAGTTATCGTTACAGGAAACCGCCATGTCCATACTGTCCTCCCTCGGCACCCGCGCAGCGCACACGCCGGCCTACCCTCTCGCCAGCCAGTCCAACGCCGGCAAGAGCGGCCGCGCACACACGGGGGCGACGACGGGCGGCGGCTCCGATGGCGGCAGCGGCGGAGATCCGGTATCGCTGTCGACCGATGCGATCCTGCAAAACCGCGCCGCATCGCTGGGCAGCGCCACGGTCGATTTCGCGCAGAACCTGCTCACCAGCTTTACCCAGCAGGTGCTGGGCGACGCCGCCAAAGGCGATACCGTGTCCTTCGACTCGGTCAGCCTGGACACCTCCTCCTCGTTCGCCATCGCCGCGCAGCACAGCGCCGGCGCCAATGGCAGCACCGACAGCGTCGCGGCGGGCCTGAGCGACAGCTCGCACTTCATCGGCAAAGGCACCATCACCACGACCGATGGCCGCAAATTCGACTTTGAAATCGAAGTCCAGTACGACGACAAGATCGAAGCGGGCGTCAGCCAGAGCAACGGCGGCGCATCCAGCGCCGCCGCGCCGGACAACGCCGCCGACAGCGGGGCCGCGGCGCCGGCACAGAGCGGCGCGCCGGCGGCCAACAGCGGCGGCGACGCTGCGGCTTCCCCGTCGGACAACAGCGCCCTGCCGACCATACAACTACCGAATATCGACTTCGGCGGCGGTCTGGCCGACCTGTTCCAGCTGATCGGCCGCCAACTGCAAACGAATGTTCAGCAGCACTCCGGCAGCGGCTCCGGCAAGTCGGACGGCGGCGCGGCCGACAGCATCGCCGATCCGTTCAAAACCCTGTCGCTGCGGCTGCTCAAACTGGTCGACAGCATCAAAGAAGCTGATATTTACGCGCCGGCCACCAGCAATGGCAACGCCAAATCGCTGGCCGGCTCCTATGATGCAACCGGCGCAGGCGGCAGCGGCGCTGCAGCCACCGCGACGCCCGCCGCCGATGCGCCCGCCACGGCCGCCGCATCTAGCGCGACCGCGAACGCAAGCTCGCCCGACACGGCCACCGCCGCAGCCTGATAGCAACATAACATCGGCATGATGGCGCTCCGACAGTGGCCTGATTGCGGTCTGACTGTGGCCTAACTACGGTCTGACTGCGGTCTGGGTGTGGCCTGGGCCTCCACCCGCGCCGAACCAAGCCGTCCCGACGCGGCCGCGCCATCCGGACGCCACGTATAATAGAGCCACCACAACGCCCCGCCGCGCCGATGTTTCACCTATCGGCGGCGCGGGCCGCTCCCTTCTTCCTTTCGATTGTTAACATGTCCGCACACTTTTCCCCGTTTTCTTTCCACCCCGCGCAGGTGACCCGATGAGCGCCGTCGCCGCCGTCACGGCGCCGCAGCTGATCCACTGGACCGAAAACGACATCCAGCACAGCGCCCGCTGGCGCTCCGAAAGCGGCATGCCGGCGCCGAAGCGCGTCGCCATCGCCGACGACCGCATGAACGCCGACACCGCCTTCCGTCTGGCCAGCGAAGGCACGGCGCTGCTGTGGCGCGGCGACTTCCAGAATGCGCGCCAGCTGCTGCAAGCGCTGGCGCGCCGCATCGACCAGGGCAAGCAAGGCAAGAAGGCCAAGCCGACCAAGGCGCCGGCCACGCCGACCGAAGCGTTCCACCTGCACCGCCAAGCGCAGTCGCAGCGCGCGCGCACGCTGGCCATGCTGCTGATCCCCTTCGACGCCGACTACACCATCCCGCTGCGCCGCGCGCCGCAGGTGCAACTGGCCTGCAATGAAGCGTACGGCCGCGGCGAAGAACCGTTCATCGCCACGCTGCGCGAACTGCTCGGCGTGATCGGCGCGCACGAATGGCGCCGCACCGGGGTGGAAATCCCCGTCCTCGATGCGCGTATCCACCCGCATTACGGCGTGTTCTCGCCGGTGCGCGGCGAGTATGTCGAACTGGTGGCGAAGGCGCCGATTCCGCACGCGACCCGCCTCGCCTTCGACATCGGCACCGGCACCGGCGTGCTGGCGGCGGTGCTGGCCCAGCGCGGCGTCACCCGCGTGATCGCCACCGACCAGGACCAGCGCGCCCTGAGCTGCGCGCGCGAGAACCTGGCGCGCCTGGACGTCAAGGGCCAGGTCGAGCTGCTCGAAGCCGACCTGTTCCCGGACGGCCGCGCGGCGCTGGTGGTGTGCAATCCGCCGTGGGTGCCGGCGCGTCCGAGTTCGCCGATTGAATACGCGGTCTACGATCCGGACAGCCGCATGCTGCGCGGCTTCCTCGGCGGCCTGGCCGCGCATCTGACGCCCGGTGGCGAAGGCTGGCTGATCCTGTCCGACCTGGCCGAACACCTCGGCCTGCGGCCGCGCGCCGAACTGCTGGAATGGATTGCCGCCGGCGGCCTGAAAGTGCTGGAACGCCAGGACATCAAGCCGACCCACCCGCGCGCCGCCGACGCCGCCGACCCGCTGCACGCGGCCCGTGCCGCCGAAGTGACGTCGCTGTGGCGCCTCGCCGCGGCCTGATGTCGGCTCGTTTTAATTGACCCTTGTGGAATGCCGACCCCGCCTGTATAATTCGCCGCACAGACGCGGGGTGGAGCAGTCTGGCAGCTCGTCGGGCTCATAACCCGAAGGTCACAGGTTCAAATCCTGTCCCCGCAACCAAAATGCTAATCCGTTGATTTCCCTAGGGAGATCAACGGATTTTTCATTTTCCGGTGTGCCACTTAGTGAGCCACCTATGCACATCAAGACCCCACGACTCTACGTCAACCGCTGCGGCGTGTTCTATTTCCGCACCAAGGCCGCTGGCGTCGAAACCCGCGTCAGTCTTCGCACAAAATGTTCTATTACTGCTAATATTCTTGCTCTGCAATTGAATCTCAATATTGAGAGGTGCCGAGCCATGAGCAACCCCAAGCTTTCGGATTTCAATTTCGACCTCGACGCCATACGCCGCTACGAGATCGCCCTCAAAAACGGCACCACCATCAAAACGGACGGCAGTGCCGAAGAGCATGCCCGAGCCATAGCGATGCTGGACAAGATCGACCAGATTGGTATGATCGAACCGGAACACCGCCCGCTCATTTCGGACACGATGCCGCCCCCGCCGCTCCCGCCGACGCTGACGCCTACGGCAACGGCGGCCCCGCTCAACTCCGCACCGCTCCCGGAAGCCATCGACCAATGGCTCGAACAGAGCGGGGCAAAAAATGAAACCCGCACCGTGGACGGCAAGGCCTACCACATCAAGGATTTTTTGCGGCGGCGATTCGGCCACGTCAAATCGGTGGCCCACTGGCTGGCGGCACATCAAAACACGCCGAACATGCAGAAGAAAGCGCTGTTGGAGGTTGAGGCCGCGACCTACAAGCAGCAGACCGTCATGGCGAACGCTGTCGATAAAGAGGCCATCGTCGGCTACAAAAGCGAATTGCTCAAAGAGGGGCAGAAGGCCAAGACCATCGACAACAAGCTGATGACGATCCACAATTTTCTCAAATACGCGATAGCGCATGGCGCCTATACCGCTACCAACGAGAATCCGGTATCGGGCCTGTTCATCCTCACGAAAGAGGAACGCAAGAAGAAAACCGAACCCTACGAGCCATTTACCGACGAGGCATTAAAAACCTTCTTTGACGCGGAAAAATACAGCAAGGCTATGACCGCACCGGACTTGTTTTGGGCGCCGCTGCTGGGCATATTCACGGGGATGCGTATTAGCGAAGCGACGCAGATACGAACCGACGACGTGCGTAAAACGGCGAACGGCCTGCATTATATTTTCGTCCCGAAAAGCAAAACCACTGCCGGCATCCGCAACGTGCCGATCTGTGCGACGCTGCAACGACTCGGCTTTTTGGATTACGTCAATGAGTGTCGGAGCGCGGGAGCCGAGCGAATTTTCCCGCACTGCTTATTGATCAATAATTCCTACTCAAAAGACGTGTCGGCGGCGATGCTGGAACATCAAAGAATTCTCAACATCAAAGCGCCTCACACGAGCTTCCATTCGTTCCGCGTGAACGTCATCACGGCGATGGCGAACAACGGAGCCAATACGCCGCAGGTGATGAAGATCGTCGGCCATAAACGGAGCGACAGTGATGAGGTGCATTTGGGCTATGTCCGCGACCTGCCGGATTTACAGCCCATTGTCGATACGTTGAAATGGCCGATTGACATTCCATCGCTCGCCTACAACGGACGCTTCGGCGCGTTCGTCGCCAATCAGGATAATTGGGCGAAATCGAAGAAGCGAAAAGCGGAGGCGGCGAAGGACAAGGCCGCCAGCGAAGCATCCTAATATATCGCGGTCTGCTGGCCCGCTTTAACGTGAGGGGCGATCATCAATCGTTTTTGTTCCGCTCACGCCGGGGTCAGCAACCAACATGCTTAATTCATCATTTTCATTGTCGCTCAAAATTGAGGCCTTGATAAACTCTGCAATTTCCTGTTGCCCGTATTCCGACGCAATGTCAATTGCGGTGACGCCCCGGATATTTTTTTGAAGGGCGTCGCTGTAGGGCAGCAAGGCTTCCACAATCTCCCTGCGTCCGCATATTGCTGCGGCCATCAGCAAGGTATACCCATCTTTATACCGAGGGCTACGTATGTCTGCATTTTCGCTGACCATACGGCTAACGATATCAACCGCGTGCGAAATAAAGGGGTCTTCCCCGCGCGCCCGTCCAATCAACATGGCGGGAATATCCAATGGCGTCATGCCCATGTCGGGATGGGATTGAAGATTGAAGTCGCAGACAGGCAAAAAAACTTTGAACTCATCCGCGTAGCCGTCCTTCGCTACGTTGAAGGCCAGCATGAAATTATTCATCGCCACTTTTCGCTCAATCGCGGCCGCTACTCTCCGGTTTTTCTCTTCCCTCGTTGTCATCGCACGATCCCCGTTATCATCGAAATCCTTCAACACATTATTATAGTATTTTCGACAATGTGTGAGCGCGATTCGCAACGGCACATGCTGCGACGCCTGCTTATAGCCGTGGGCGTGTCGTCGGGATCGATTGCGTCAGAGGCCGCGCAGGTTGCAGCGCTTCGATCACGCTCGCCAGTTCTTGGCGCTCGGCCTCTGCCTCGCGTTGTGCCTTGCTCGCTGCCTCCTTGATAGCATCCCGTTGCCATGCCACCGCCTTCGCCGCTTGCTCTGCGGCCAATCTGCGGGCGGTCTCGTTCGCGGACGCTTCCAGTGCAAGCTGCAAGGCTTTGGCCGTTGCTGCCTCCTTCGCCTTGTGTCCTGCCATGACGGCAACGAGCGCATCGGCGGCCCGCCCTGCAAGCGCCCCAATGAACGCCCCGATCCTCGCCCCCGTCTTGCTAAACGCATCAAGAGACTGTTTCTCGACTTCGATCTTTTTGGACATCGCGACCATGACCGCCCGCTCCTGCGTCCACTTCGCAACGACCAGTTGATTGGATTTTTGCCGTTGCTGCGCCAGCGTCAGCGCGGCGGTCGCCTTGTCGGCCTCCGCTTTAGCGATGTCGGCAGCGGCCAGTGCGGAGGCCTTGGCCGCGTCGGCTTCGGCACAGATCGTTGCGGCGATTGTCGTGCACTCGACCGCTGCCGCCGTCATCGCATCGGCCTTTGCCATTGCCGCGCCACTCGCTGCCGCGGCCTGCTGTTCAGCTTGCCATGCGGAACGCGTCAGGCGGCGGCGTGCAGGCCCTAGTCGGGTCAGTCCATGCCGACACCCCACCTCCGCGAAAAAATCGTCCTGATAGGCACGCATCGCTTTGATGTATGCCGCGTTCTGCGTCCCCTTGGCTGCCCCGGCCTGTTTGGCGGCATTGGCGGCAGCACGGCCGGGATGGATGGTCTCAAAGCGCTCCCCAGCTCCGGCCACTTTATAGAAGTGAATGTGCCTATGGCTTTCTTCTCCGTGTTCGACGACGGACAACAACCGTCCATCGTGGTTCAGGTAATCCAGCGTCGCCCGCTTCATTGCTTCCCACTGTTCCTGCGTCATGTCGTCCGGCGCCGACACAACACCGCCGAGCATGCACAGCCCGTCCTTTCGCAGCTTGCGGCCAATGCCATCGCGTGCCGACTCGGTCCACGCTTCGACCTCTGCCGCAACGTCTGCCAGCGGACAACCGAACAAGAGGACCGGCGCCTGTGGCTGTGCGATGTGCGGGCAAGCGTCCGGCTCGCGGGACGCTTCTGCGAGGATGGAGGCGACGGTGTGCCCACCGGCCTTGCCCTTTCCCGCAGACCTTGCATAGCCCTCGATGTGCAGAAACTGGAATCCCATGCAGCCAGAAAACCAGAGTCAAACGGCAGGGTCAAGAGCGAAAAGCACAAGCGTAGAGACCGACTATGCTTATTCGACCGGCGGCTTCGCCTCGGTCTCATAAGCGTCGGTCCTGCCGGAGGCTTGCAAAGTCCTCGTCAAGGCAAACGCCGCCTTGCGGGCGTTGATTAAATCCCTCACCCGGGCCATGTGCAAGCACAGCTTGCGATTGAGTTGCATCGCATAGAGCAAAGCGTTGTGGCTCTTATGCAGCGGGCCGTTGACGTAGTCATTCAATGCCGCGATGGTGTCGAGCACTTCGGTGGCATGGGCGTCAAGCTCCGACAAGTCCAGCTCATCAATATTGGTCCGCATCAGGTCGATGGCGTTCAGCATGGGGCTGGGTTGGTTTGGTGTGTGCATCAGCGGCTCCCGGTTGGTCATCGCTCCACGATGACCACCGCGCCTTTGATGGTCAAGGTCTCAGGCAAGGAATGATGGCAGCGACAGCGGCCATCGGTCGGATGGGTATGGATTCAGAGCGTGCGAAGCCGCTCTCTCCATACACATAAGAAGGAATTATTTTTCATAGGAGAACTTGACTTCGCTGTCATCGTTTGAGATGACCAAGTCATCCAACGGGATGACTAACAAACGGAGGCACTATGCAAGCAGAGAAGCAGACGACACGCAGCACGAGCAAGAACGCAATCGCCAATGCACGGGTCGGCATTGTTGACAAGGAGACGGGAGAGGTTATACGTAAGCGTCCAGCCCGCCCATCTTCAAAACCTTAATCGGTTTGCCCAGACTCCGACTTTTGGAGATGGAGATGGTGATGGGGAACAAGGAGCGAGAGGAGCAATGGCGGGTGCGTGTGGCGCGGTGGCGCGAGAGCGG
>NZ_JANXMI010000318.1 GCF_025354735.1 Rugamonas sp. | reverse complement strand
CGCGCCCGCCGGCGCCGGCGCCGTCCAAGTCGGCGCGCCCGGCGCCGGCGATGACGCAGTCGCGCTGGGTCGGCGTGGCCGGCGTGCTGTCGGCGCTGATCGGCGGCGCCATCATCGCCGGCCACGCGCGCCACCTGGGCGCGGCCACCATCAGCACCGCGCAGTCGGCCGGGCAGGTGCACGCCGCCGCCGCGTATGGCGCCGCGCTGCCCGGCGACGCCTTCGGCGTGCCGTCGCAGCCTGGCCTCGACCTGCATGTGGTGACGGGCGGCGCTCTGCTGGTCGCCGCCGGCTTGCAGGCGGCGCCGCCGGTGCGCGTCGATTTGTGCAGCCAGCTGCGGGCGGCCGGCAGCGCGCGGCTGGTGCCGCTGCGGCTAGGCTACCGCTTTGACGACGTGCGGCGCTGGGTCGCCCATCATGTTGAGAACAAGCGCGATGCGGCCGATCCGGTCTCGCTGCGCAACGTGCTGCTGGTGGACGGCGGCGCGGCCGATGCGAACCCGATGCCGGAAGTGCAGATCAGCGGCATGGCGCGCGCCGACTTCGCCGACCCGCTCAGCGAGCCGCTGCAACTGAGCTGGCACGCGGCGCAGGGCCAGGCGCGCTGGATCAGCGACGCCAGTTTCGGCCAGGTCGAGGAGGGCGCCAGCGCGCAGGTCGCGCTGCGCCAGCAGGGCTGGCTGCTGTGGGGCGGCGGCGCCGCGTTGCGCATCGAGCGGCGCGCCAACGCCATGTGCCCGCAGGCCGGCGATCTGGTGGTGCAGATGTATCGGCTGCCGTCGGCGGCGGCCGCGATTGAACCGGCGCCCTTGCAGGCGCTGGTGACGGCCTTCCCGGCGCGCGGCAGGGCGGTCGCGTCGACGCTGCCGACCGGCCAGTATCTGGTGCCGGCCGCGCCGCGCCGCGCGCTGGAAGACCAGACCCTGTTCCAGGATTTGCAAGCGCATGGGCTGGTGCGGCTCGACGCCAACGGCGCGATAGCCATCGTGCCGCGCGACCTGGCCCTGTGGAGCGGCGCCGCCGACACGGCCCGCGCCGCGCCGCTGCCCGGCTGGAGCGAGGTGCGGCTGGACCGCGCCGCCGTCAAATTAATCAAGCGCCTGTATTACGAAGCGGACGGCGACTACGTGCGCCAGCAGATCGACATCTACAACGGCGAGTTGCGCCTGCTGGCGTGGCGCGTCAAGTCCGGGCCGCAGTGGAATCCCGGCATGGGCGACGGTTCGCTCGCGGCCACCACGCAGATGCCCGGCGCCGCCGCCCGTCTGTTCGACGCTGTGCCGCAAGGCTGGCAGCCGTGGAGCCGCGTCGCGCACTGGCCGCAAGCGTCGGCATCGGCATCGGCATCGACATCAGCATCGGCATCGACATCGGCGCCGGCGCCGGCGACCGTGCGCCTGAGCGTGAATCTGCCGCGGCCCGCCGTCGGCGGTGAAATCATGGAACTGATGGTGATCGGCCGCGCCACGGCGGCCAGCGGCGCGCGCATGCAGCTGCGCGCGGCATGCAGCGGCCGCTCCTGCGCGTCCGAAAACGACGCGCAACTGGTGACGCTGACGCTGCAAGCGGGCGCACGCAGCGTGCAGCTCGACGTCGTCGCGCTGGCGATGCACGCGCCGGAAGACCAGAAATATCGCCACTTGCGCGTCGACGGCGGACGGCTGGTGTGGCAGGCGCTGGGCACGGGCGGCCTGCCGGCGGCGGTCAAGGCGCGGGCGCAGTCGCCGGTGCTGCTGCAGGACCGCAACGGCGCGCTGCTGTGGGCCGACGGCGCGCCGACCCAGGCCGCGCTCGACGCCGGCCTGGCGCCGCTGCTCGGTTTCAGCAGCGACCACGCCAGCAGCGTGGCGGGCATGCTGGCGCGGCTGCCGTCGGCGTCCGGCGCCGCCGTCTCGGCCCGCATGACGATAGACCTGGCGCTGCAAACACTGAGCCAGCAGGTGCTCGACTGCGTCGGCATGCGGCGCGGCCGTTGGGACGGCAAGGCCTGCGCCGGCGGCGCGCCCGCGCCGGACGGCCGCCACGCCGGCATGGTCATCCTCGACACGGAAAACGGCGACGTGCTGGTCGCCGCCGGCGCCGGCGCGGGCGTCGTCGACAGCGCCAACTGGGCCGAGGTGCGCGACTTCGACCGCGCCGATCCGGCCCGCAGTCCCTTGCGGCTGCCGGCCTTGCAGCACGACGGCGGCGCGCACCAAAGTCCGGGCTCCACCTTTAAAATCGTCAGCGCGCTGGGACTGGAACTGGCCGCCGCCGGCGACCCGCAGATCGACAGCCTGTTGTCCGGCATGCCGCTGGCCGCCATCAACCAGCTGGCGCAGCAGCGCGGCTACGGCTTCCACACCGACGCCGCCACCTATCCCGTCAACCCGCGCCTGGCCCACATCACCAACTACAAGGAGCAGAGCCTGGACCGGCGCGCGCAGGAAGGCCGACTGGGACTGGCGCAGGCGCTGACCTACAGCCTCAATACCTGGTTCGCGTGGTCGGGCGAAATGAGCGACCGCAGCCTGTTCGGCCGCCCCGACGGCGGCGCGCCGGACTTGCAGGCGCTCGACGCCAACGCGCTCGATCCGGTGCGGCCCATCGTCGCGGCGGCGCACCGCCTCGGCTTCGAGCGCGCCTGGCGTCTCGACGGCGGGCTGCTGCCGGCCGATTTCAACTGGTCGACCTGGGACGCGCTGCAAGCGACGCCGGCCCACATCGACCCGGTCCACACCCGCCACGAACTGCGCCAGATGGCCATCGGCCTGCGCATGCAGGTGACGCCGCTGCAAATGGCGATCGCCGCCGCCGCCATCGGCCAGGGCAAAGTGGTGGCGCCGCGATTGCTGCTGGCGCTCGACGGCAGCGACAGCGCGGTGCCGGCCATGCCGGACATCGGCATCCGCCTCGACCGCATCCGGGCCGGCATGAAAGGCGTGGTCGATGTCGGCACCGCCGCCAACGCCTTCGGCGGCAAGGCGCTGGCGCCGTTGCGGCCGAATTTGTACGGCAAGACCGGCACCGCGCCGACCGGCGACGACAGCGCGACCGTCTGGTTCACCGGCTGGCTGGAAGCGGGCAGCCTGCCGGGACAAACGCACCGCCTCGCGCTGGCGGCCTTCGTCAGCCATTCGGAGGCCAGCGGCGGCGAGCACGCGGCGCCGGTGGTGGCGGCCGTGCTCACCACGCTGCTGGCGCAGAAACCGGAACAGAGGGGGAAATAGCCTTGTAAGCCGGATAATGGCCGGCGCCATTCTGTGGCATGATTTTGAAGCGTCCGCTGGCCATACACGCTGCGATGGCCCGGCGCTCTCTTACACAGGATGGTATGCGCTTGCCAGGAACCCGTTATCAAGAGCATGGCTGGGAGCAGGTGCGCAAGCTGCTCGGCCGCTGCTCGCTGCACGCTTTCCGGCAGCTCGACATGGCGCTGATGCTCGACGCCGCGCGCCACGCCGAGCTGCTCGACCACTACACCGACGCGGTGGCGGCGGCGCTGCGCCGGTCCGACAAGTCGGCGCGCGCCGAAGCGGCCGGCAACAGCTATGGCGACAGCGTGTGCGAACTGGCGCTCAGCCTCGTCTTCGAATTGCAGGCGCAGCCCGCGTATTGGGCCGGACTGACGGGCGCCATCGCCGCCGAGCATGCGCGCATCGGCGCCTTCTGGCAGCAGGCCGCGGCCGATGGCAACCTGCGCAAAAAAGTCAACGACATGTACGCCGGCCTGCGCGACAAGATCGACGCCGACAACTACACCGTCAACACCGGCGTGGCCTGCTCGCCGAACAAGATATACACCTACCGCATGCTCGACACGGCCTATCGCGACATCGCGCAGCTGTTCGCCGGCTGGCGGCAGCACGCCGCGCAGGTCGGCGCCATCCTCGGCCGCGAGCTGGCCGGCATACCGATCGAGGCGCGGCAGATGAAGTCCATCGCCGGCTGCAAGGCCGAGTGGATCATCCGCTGGAGCGCGTCGCGGGAGGCGTTCAGCGGCTCACCCGGACCGCTGCACACCAAGTCGAAGCGCTTCTCCAGTTTGAAAAACAGTCCCGAAAAAATCGCCGCCATGCTGTGCGAAATCGGCGATTATGAAGAACTGTCGGCGAACCTCGACAGCGGCGACGACTGGCAGAGCGACGCCGGCGAAGCGGCGCTATGGCTGGAAGACTACTGGCGCGTGATCGAGGAGTCGGAGGCGCAGCAGGCGGCGGCCGAGGAGGAGGAGCCGCTGGCCGACGTGGTCGACCAGATATTGCGGGCGCCGCCGTCCGATGAAGATGACGAGGAATTCGAGCCGGCCGCCGACACGCCCGCCCCCGAGGCGGAGGAGGACGAGCCGCCGCTGTCGTTTGCCGATCACGTCATCGCCGAGGCGCCGGCGACGGCCGCGCAGCTGGACGCCGAACAAGCCATCGCCGCCGCGCTTTCCCTGCCCCTCCGCTATCTTGAGTTGGCGCGGTCGGCACAGGACAACGCCAGCTGGGCGCTGCACGTTTTGAAGGACGACACGCTGGCGATCCGCCTGGCCGTGTATCACAAGCTGCTCGGCGCCAGCGACGACAGCTATCCCGATGCGTGGCTGGACCCGGCCACCGGCGAGCTGCCGACCTTGCAGCAGCTGGCGGCGCTGGACCGGATTTCGATGCCGACCCTGCGCAAACGGCGCAACGCCGCCATCGACAAGCTGCACGCCGCACCAGCGCGCGGCAGCGTAAAGAAGGAGTTTGCATGAATTCGACACCGCTAGACGAACAGCTGCGACAGCGTTTGCTGCTGACCCGCGCCGCGCCCGGCGACCGCCTGATGCTGGCCGACGAGACCCTGCTGGCGGCATTGTCCGGCGGCCGCGCGCTGACGCCGAACGAACGCGCGGCCTTGCAGCAATCGCCGTTGACGCTGCGGCGTTTTCGCCAGTTGGCGCTGGAACGGCGCGCCGCGTTATCGGCCGCATCGGCATCGGCATCATCATCGGCGGCGGCCAACGACGCGCGGTGGCAAGGCAGCGCCGGCATGCTGCGCGCGGCGTCGAGCGGCGCCGCGCTGGAAGAACTGGCGACCGACGACCGTTACTGGACGCTGCACTTCCTGCCGCAAGACGGCGGCTGGCAAGTGGTGCTGACGCTGGCGTCGGGTGCGCCATTCGCGGCCCGCCTGCTGCGCGAACAGACCATGCTGCGCGTGGTCGACGGCGGCGGCGCCATCATCCTGCAAGGGCGGCTCGACGCCGACGGCGAATGCGAACGCGCGTGGCCGTTCGAGAACGCGCCGGCGCCGCACTTCCACATCTACGGCGCCAGCTTCGTCGTCGAACCGGTCGCGCCCTAGATCATGGGCCTGTTCACGCGACGGCGCCGTCCAGCCACCGATACCGATGGCCTGGGCGGGCACGTCGTCGCGCTGCGCATGGCCGATGGCGACGCCGCGCCGGCCGGTGCGGCGGTCGTCATCTTCAACGCCGCCGCTTACGCGCGGCGCGGCGCGGCCGGCCGCATCGCCGTCGGCGAAGGCGAAACCGTCTTCTGCTTCCATCCCGGTCCCTACAGCAGCGACCTGACGCCGTTCGCCGCCGCGCCGGAACTGGGCCTGCGCCTGCGCTTCCTGATCGACGCCGCCGATCCGCGCGTGACGCAGCAGCGCTTCGATCTGTTTTTGTTCAGCGAAGCGGGACCGCGCTTGACGGTCGCCGATTTTTCCGCCGCCATCGAGGCGGCGCTGCAAGCGGAGCTCGGCCAGGGCAGCCTCGATCTGCCGCCATGCACGTCGGTGGAGGAGTGGCACGCCTTCCGCGCCGGCTTGAACCAATTGCTGTACACCCGCTTCGGCGTGACGGTCGACGATTGCGTGCCGGTCGATCTGGGCGAGCGCGTCGACTTCGCGCAGCTGCTGGCCGCGCGCGCCGTGGCCGTGGCGCGGCCGGCGCCCGTGATGGCGGCGGCCAGCGCGGCGCCACCGCCGGCTCCTGCCGCCCGCGATGCGCAACCGGCCGTGCGGGCGGCGGACGCCAGGTCGCTGCGCCGCCTGTTCCTGGAACTGCCGGCTTTGACTAGCGGTTTGCGCCTGCTCGTGCTGCCGGCGGGGCAGCCCTTGTTCCAACTCCATCAGAAGCTGTTGCAGCGACTGGGCTTGATCGCGCTGAGCGCCAGCACCATGCCGTCGCTGGAATGGAGCGCGCCGAATCAGCCGTCGCCGTTGTCGCAACAGGAGCGGCGCGCCGCCGGCAGCGCGCTGGCGGTGAAGTCGCTCGACGAGGCCTGGGGCTTGCTGGCCCGCTTGCAGCTGGCCGTGCCGCTACAGTTGGCCGAATTGTTCGATGAAGCCGACCGCATCGTCTCCAATCTCGATGATCAATTGCAGCGGCGGCGCTTGGCCGATGCATCGCTGCCTATGGTGGACGACGATAAACCGGATGACGATAAAACCGTGGCATCCACAGAGCGCAAGGAGCCGACGTGACGACACTGCCCGACAGCGCCCAATGCCGCAGCGTGCTGGCCGATGGCCGCGTGCTGACGATCACCGCCACGCGGCGCCCGCGCGCCCATCGCGCCGACGTCAAATGCGCGGTCCCCGGCGCGCCCGCCATCGTCGAGCGCATGCGGGAAGTGGTGCGCCTGGCGCGCCACACCGAAGCGCGCTTCGACAGCCGCGATCAGATTGTGCTGAGCATGGACCTCGCGCCGACGGCGCTGGAGCGCGACTGGGAACTGGCCGCCGTGCTGGCCGACCGCATCGTGCGCGGCGCATACCGGCAGGCCGACGATGCCTCGACGCTGTTCGCGCTGGGCTGGTCCGACGCCTGGCATCTCGGCAAGGTCGACGGCCGGCCGGCGCAGGCGGTCGAGCGCCTGCGCCCGCACCGCGCGGCGGCCGGCTGCGTGATCCTCGGCGACGATAAGGCCGATGGCGATGGCGATGGCGATGGCGGCGGCGAGCGCGATGGCGCCAGTTTGTACCTGTCGCACCTGGGCGGCTTGACCGGCCACACCGATCCATCGGCCTCGGTGTCGACCGCGCGCGCGTGGTTCCCGCTGCACAGCGGCGGCATCAACGACAGCCTCAATTGGGTCGAGGTCAGCGTCCATCCCCTGGCCGCCATCGCGGCCGGGGAGGAAGAGGAGGACACCATCGCGGCGCCGGAACTCGACGCCGCCGCGCAGCTGGCGGTGCGCCAGGCGCTGGCCGGCGCGCGCCATTTCGATGGCCGCGGCCTGGGACGCTGGCGCACCGTGGTGCGCTTCGGCCAGCCGCGTTTCCAGGGCTCGTCCTATGAACTGGCGCTGGTGATGGCCGACCGCCTCGCGCGCGGGCGCGAGTTCGTGCCGCGCGGCCGCGTGATCGCCAGCGGCTGTTCCAGCGCGTGGCACGCGGGCCGCGTCGACAGCGTGGAAGGCCGCGACGCGAAACTGATCTTGATTTTAAAGCAAGCCGGCCGGGGCGACCGCGTGTTGCTGCCGCTGGCCTGGCAAGCCGATTTACCGGCCGATTTCGCGCCGTCGCTGCGGGCCAGGGGTGCGACGCTGGCCTGCATCGGCCAGATCGGCGTGATCTGAATCGTGCGCAAGACTGCAAACGGTACGCCCCTGCTAAAATCGCACAGTGCAGGGCGACCGGCTAGATGAACCCTTGAAGGAGTTTGAGATGTTCCAAATGTTTGGTTTTGGCGGCGTCAAATGCCCGCGGTGCGAGCACCGAAGCGGCGGCGGGTCGGGCTATTGCGACAATTGCGGCCTGACGCTGGGCGCGCCGCGCAGCGAACCGCTGTTGCGCGACAACCGCTGGATACCGGCCAACGACGAACTGGCCGTCTATTTCGGCGTGCGCGAACTGTCGGGCATCTTCACCAAGACGCTGCGGGTGCCGGCCACCGCGCGCGCCTACATCCTCCAGGCCGACAAGGCGACCGAGGTGCCGCAGGGCGAATATGAAATCGAAGGTTTCTTCACCCGCCTCAACCACCTGCTGCGCAACCAGCACGCCGAAATTCTCATCACGCGCTCGATGCCGTTGCCGGTCGAATTCGTGTTCAGCGATCTGCACACGGCCGAACACCTGAAGGTGTCGGCGCGCTTCACGGTCGGCATCAAGATCGACAACGTCAGCGCCTTCGCGCAGCACTTCATGACCACGCCGGGCACCGTCACCACGCTGCACCTGCACGATCTGCTGGCGCCGTCGGTGCGCCAGCTGGCGGCGGAATTCGTCGGCGGCCGTTCGATGCGCGACATGGCCCACAACGCGGAACTGCGCCCGCAGCTGGACGAGCGCCTGCAGGCCGCGCTCAAGATGCGCCTGGCCGAATACGGCCTGGCCGTGGTGCAGGTCGAGACGATGGCGCTGCGCCACGATAAATTCGACAGCAACCGCGAACGCGTCGGCACCATGTGGCTGGTGACCGATGAACGCTTCGTGCAGCTGGAGCACGTCAAGCAGCTCGACGAGTTGTACAACGCGGAGGAGTGGCAGGCGGTCTGGCGCGAGGAGCAAAAGATGCGCACCGATTTCCGCCGCGCCGAATTGAAGCAGGACGCCGGCGTCGACAAGGCCGAACTGGCCTTGCAGGAAGCCGAGCGGGTACAGGCGATCCGCGCGCGCGAGGTCGACCTGTACGCCCGCATCATGGAATCGAAGACGCGCAAGGTGGCCATGGAGCGCGGCGCCGGCACCACGCTGGCCGAGCTGGAACACGAGCTGGCCAAACACCGCGCGGCGCGCGCCGGCGACGAAGCCGATTGGGCCCACGTGCGCCAGCTGGCGCAGATCAAGATGCGCACCGAGCTCGAATTGTCGCAACAGGAGGCGGCCGAGCAGCGCCAGTTGGCGCGGCAGCGCTTCCAGCACCAGTTGCAGCAGCAGTTGGTGCAAAACCAGATCGCGCAGGCGCTGGCGATCGAGGACGAGGCGCGCCGCCGCGCCGAGCTGGAACGGCTGCACAAGCGCGAGGCGGAGCAGAAGCGGCGCGAAGCCGAGATCGAGGCCGAGCATCACACGTCGCGCTTCCAGGGCGTGGCGCTGGAAAACGCGGCGCGCCGGCGCGAGGCCGAGCGCGTGCTCGAATGGCAGGACCAGATGCACCTGGCGCAGCAGCGCGACCTGCTGCGCGGCGACGCCGTCAAGGACGCGGCCAACGCGGTGCAGGTGGCCGAGATCAAGCAGAAGATCGAGGAGCTGGGCCGCAGCGGCGCGCAGGCCGACGCCGTGGCGCAGTACGAGAAGCTGCTGCGCACCATCGAGGCCGACGGCATCCACGCGCGCCAGAACCAGGCCAACAACAAGCAGGCCATGCTCGACCAGCTGGCCGTCGACGAACAGCGGCTGATCCTGAAGCAGAAGGAGCAGGAGGCCGACTGGCAGCGCGAGCTGAAAAAGCTGGAGCACGAGCGCGACGAAAAATTCGCCCGCTGGAAGGGCGAGCACGATATGCTGCTGGCCACGCAGGCGCATGAACTGCGCCGCATCGAGACCATCGGCGACTTGAGCGAGGCCGGCATGGTGGCCACGGCCGCCGGGCCGAACGCCGCCTCGCTGGCGCAGATCATGAAGCTGAAGATCCAGGGCGGCATGAGTCCCGGGCAGATCGAGGCGCTGGCGCAGGTGGTGGCGGCCGAGCAGGGCGTGACGCCGGCCGAGGCGGCGCGGCTGGCGCACGAGCGCGTGCTGGACGAGCGCGCGCACCGCGACGCGGAGATGGACAAGGACCGCCGTCACCAGCTCGATTTGATTAATCTGCAAAACGCCACGCACGCGAACGCGATGACGTCGCAAAGCCAGCTTGGCATCGGCGTGGCGCAGGCGGGGTCGCCGGCATCGGCAGCGGCGCCGGTGCGTTATTGCGGCAACGGCCATGCGTCGCGGCCCGGCCATCCGTTCGATAAATTCTGCGCCGAGTGCGGCGCACCGTACCAACCTTGATGGGATATGCCGTACCCAGATGATGCAAACCGCAAGAGACAAGATACGCGAACTGCGCGCCCTGCACGATGACGGCTTATTGAGCTTGCAGGAGTTCGACCGCCGCAAGAACGCCATCCTGGATGCCGAATACGCGCCGCCGGGCGGCAGCGCCACGCCGATCGCGTTCGCGCCGCGCCAGGGCACGGAGCTGGGCCTGATGTCGGGACAGGAGATCGGCCCGCAGAACCGCCGCTACCGGCTCGAACGCCTGATCGGCATGGGCGGCATGGGGCAGGTGTGGCAGGCCACCGACCTGGCCACGCACGCCGAGCTGGGACACAGCGACATGGTGGCGCTGAAAATCCTGCCGCCGCAGCTGACCCAGAGCGCCACCCACGCCAAGCTGCTGATCGAGGAGGCGACGCAGGCGCGCAAGCTGGCGCATGAAAACATCGTCCGCGTCTACGAGTGGGCGCAGGACCCGGCCACGTCCAGCTATTTCATCATCATGGAATACCTGGAGGGGCAGGACCTCGACGCCTACCTCGCCAAGTCCGGCCCGGTGCCGCTGGCCACCGTCTACGAACTGCTGCAACCGGTGGCCGACGCGCTCCAGTACGCGTGGGAAAAGCACAAGCTGGTGCACCGCGATATCAAGCCTGGCAATGTGTTCCTGACCCAGCGCGGCGAAATCAAGCTGCTCGACTTCGGCATCGCCTCGCGCGCGCGCAGCGCCGGCAGCAGCCTCGGTTTGCAGACCCCGAACGCCGGCACCGCCGGCTACCGCGCGCCGGAGGCGGGCACGCATCAGCGCCAGCCCAGTCCCCAGCTGGACGTCTACGCGGTGGCCGTGATGATTTACCAGATGCTGGAAGGGCGCGTGCCGTTCGACGACACGCGCAACGCCGAAGTCCACCCGCCGGCGCCGGCCGGGCTCAATCCGCGCCAGTGGCAGGTGCTGCAAAGCGGCTTCGCCTACGCCTACGAGCGGCGCCCGGCGACGGTGGCCGAGCTGTTCGATGCGCTGCGGCGCGCGGCTGGCCCGAGCGACGAGGAACTGGCGGCGCAGGCCGAGCAGGCCCGCGCGCGCGACCAGCAGCGTCAAAAGGAAGCGGCGGCGCAGGCCGAGCGGCAGCGGGCGCACGATCAGCAGGCGCGCGCGCTGGAACAGCAGCGCGCGGCCGAACTGGCGGCCAAGCGCCAGGCCGAGGCGCAGGCGGCGGCGCTGGAAAAAATCCGCGCCGATAAACTGCGCCGCGAGCTGGCCGTCAAGCAGCGCGCCGAGGCCGAGGAATCGGCGCGCATCCGCAAGCAGCAGTTGCGCGAGCAGCTACAGGCGCGGCGCGATGCCGATGCGCTCAAGGCGCAGCAGGAACGCGACGAGCAGCACCGCAAGGCCTTGCAGCTGAAGGCGGAAGCGGCCTATCGCGCGGAACAGGACCGGCACCGCAAGGAGCTGGCCGAGCGCAGCGCCAGGGAGTTGAAGGCGCTGATGCCGACGCCGGGCAGCCCGGTGGCCGATCCGACCGGCGTGCTGCGCGACCGTTTCGTCGATGGCACCGGCGTTGGGCCGGACCTGGTGCTGATCCCGACCGGACGTTTTCAGATGGGCTCCGCGGAGCACGAGCATCTGGTGGCGATCAAGGCCGGGTCGCAGAAAAACTGGCTGGAGCGCGAGACGCCGCATCACTGGGTCGGCATCGAGCAGTCGTTCGCGCTGGGCCGCTATCCGGTCACGGTCGGGCAGTGGAAGGTGTTTGTCCGCGCCACCAAATGGGAATCGCAATCGGACACGGACTGGAAAGACCCCGGCTTCAGGCAGACCGACGATCATCCGGTGGTCGGCGTGAGCTGGGTCGACGCGCAAAAATACCTGCGCTGGCTGTCCGAAAAAACGGGCCAGGTGTACCGGCTGCCGAGCGAGGCGGAGTGGGAGTACGCCTGCCGCGCCGGCACCAAGACCGCCTTCAGCTTCGGCGACGCGATCAGCACCGAGCAAGCCAACTACGACGGCAACTACACCTACAACGGCAGCGCGCGCGGCGAGTTCAAACAGGGCACGACCAAGGGTGGCAGCTACGCGCCCAATCCGTGGGGACTGTTCGACATGCACGGCAATGTGTGGGAGTGGGTGCAGGACGTGGTTCACGAAAACTATGTCGGCGCGCCGGTCGACGGCCGTGCGTGGGAAGAGGGCGACGACCAGATACGGCGCGTGCTGCGCGGCGGCTCGTGGCTGTACAACCCGCGCTATCTGCGCTCGGCGCTGCGCAACGGCTACTCGGCCGTGCTGGCCAACGACATCGTCGGCTTCCGCGTCGCGCGCAAACTGGTCTAGCCAAAATCGGCGTGATTGGCCACTCTGCTGCGGCATCGATGCTTTTATCATCACGGCATCGATATCACACTGCCGGTATATGCCATGACGAATATCAGGGAAGTTCCCGGGCCGCCCGCCGCCGCGCGCACGCTCGCCGCCGGTGCGGTGCTGGCGGCGATGGCCTATCCGTTTCTGTTAAAAGCGTATAGCGCGGCGTTGCTGGCGGGGGTGCTCTGGCTAGCGGCGCTGATGCTGGCGCTGGCCTTCGCGGTGCCGGTGTTCGGCTTCTACGTGGCATATCGGATCGGACGTCGCCCGGCGCCATCGTGCGGACAGGTCGTCGTCTGGCGCATCGCGCTGTTGACCATCGCTGTCCCGCCGCTCTACACCATGCTGGGCGTGATGCTGTACATGGCTGGCGATCCGGTGCCCGATACGACGGCGTGGCTGGCCGGCTGGCTGACGGTGCTGGCCGTGGGCTGGCGTGCCTGCGCCAGCCCAGCCGCTATCGATGCGAACGGCGCGACCGTGTCGCCGCGTTTGCGGGCCGCGCACGGAGGCAGCGCGCTGGCCATCGTCGTGCTGTTTTTGGTGATGCATCTGTCTAATCATTTGGCGGGCTTGCTGAGCGAGGCGGCTCACCGGCAGTTGATGGATCTGTTTCGGCATGTCTACCGGGCGCGCCTGATCGAGCCGCTGATCGTGCTGCTGTTTTTGTTCCAGGTGGCGTCGGGACTCGAGCTGCTGCGCCGGCACACGCTGCGTTCCGCCGATTTTTTCCGCGCGCTGCAAATCGCCTCCGGCGCCTATCTGGTGTTCTTCATTTTGGGGCATATGAATTCCGTGTTCATTTACGCGCGCGCGTTTGCGCATATCAAAACGGATTGGAACTTCGCGGTCGGCGCGCCGACGGGCTTGATGAACGATGCGTGGAATATCCGGCTGCTACCGCACTATTATCTGGGCGTGTTCCTTGTGCTGTCGCATCTGGCGCTCGGTGCGCGCGTTGTCGCGCTGGCGCATGGCGCGCGGCGCGCGTCGGCCGACCGTTACACGATGGCGGGAATAGCCGCGTCCGCAGTGGTCGCGCTGGCCATCATGCTGGGCATGACGGGTACGCACTTCGCTGGCGGGTGAGAAGTCGGCAAAAAAAGCTTGTTCGCGGATCGGAGGGAAACGGGCTCGGCATGGCCGCCCGGGGTGGTGGGTGGGGCCCTGCGCGCGCGTGTGGAAAATCTTCTATTTTGCCTTCTATTTCCTTCTGCTTTTTTCTGCTTTCTTTTATTTTGAACTTCGCCTGAATATGCAGGTCTAAATAGAGGAAAGCAGAACAAAATAGAAGGGGAAATAGAATGAAATCCACAGTG
>NZ_JANXMI010000317.1 GCF_025354735.1 Rugamonas sp. | reverse complement strand
CGAAACTGTGTCTGACCCCGGTTGAGTTTGCCGTCTCATACAGCTGCGCCGCCAGGGGCGGATAATACACAAGTTTTCCGTGCGCGCATTCGACATCGAGTTTCATCGCCATCTTGCTGGAAAAGTTTTTAAAAGTGTAATTCGGTGACTTTCGGTGGTCCACGCCGCAATTGTCATTAATATCCACCGCCGCAATATCATCCATTGTGATGACGCCGCCGCAATGACGCGACAATGGTTGGCCGCTGCTACACGTCGCGGCAACAACTTTCCATTTATCTCGCATTTCAATAAAAGCCGGGCCGCGGAAAAATCTTAGCGATCTTACCGCGAATAATATGCCCAATGGCCATTCATTAAAATTCCGTAAGCGCAGCGAGGGGAATAAGATTTTTTATTGAAGTCAATTCCGCGCCACTGCCGTTTCCTTATGCCTTCTCCTTTTCTTCAGCTTGATAAGCTGGCTGCTGATAGGCGGGGCGTGAATATCCAGTTGTCCTTTGGCGGCGCTTACGTCAGCAGGGGACAGTCTCGTTCACAGAGCGAAACGGCGGCACCGGCGCTCATGTCGATATGCCAAAATTTAGTTTTTAGAAGCCAATTTTTGGCATGGTTTGACATGAGGAGGATGATTCTTCAGCGCGTAAGATACGCTATCGCCATGGCCGCGGCACGGAAATGAAGACACTGGTATATTGAATGTCCGCGCCGCACGGCAGGGCGGACCTGCGTACGGCTTTATCTTCTTTCTGAGAGGTGAAATATGGAACATCGTTTTCTTGGAGCATCGGGTTTTAAAGTCCCGGTATTGAGTTTCGGCACCGGTACTTTCGGCGGCAAGGGTGATTTTTTCGGCGCCTGGGGACAAACGGATGTCGATGAGGCGCGGCGCCTGGTCGATATCTGCCTGGACGCGGGATTAACCATGTTCGACAGCGCCGATGTTTATTCCGGCGGCGTCGCCGAATCGGTATTGGGCGCGGCCATTAAAGGCCGGCGCGACAGCGTGCTGATTTCAACCAAGGCGACTTTCCGCAGCGGCGATGATCCGAATGCGGCCGGTTCATCGCGCCACCATTTAATCAAGGCTTGCGACGCCGCATTGACGCGGCTGGGCACCGATTATATCGACCTGTTCCAGCTGCACGGCTTCGACGCCCACACGCCGGCGCAGGAAGTATTATCGACGCTCGACGACCTGGTGCGCGCCGGTAAAATCCGCTACGTCGGCGTATCGAATTATTCGGGCTGGCATTTGATGAAATCGCTGGCAGTGGCCGACCGTTACGGTTATTCGCGTTATATCGCGCACCAGGCTTATTATTCGCTGATCGGCCGCGATTATGAATCGGAGTTAATGCCGCTGGGTATAGACCAGGGCGTGGGCGCCGTGGTCTGGAGCCCGCTGGGCTGGGGCCGGCTGACGGGGAAAATCCGGCGCGGCCAGCCGCTGCCGGCCCAGAGCCGTTTGCACAAGACCGCCGAACAGGGGCCGCCGGTGGCCGATGAATTATTGTTCCGGGTGATCGATGCGCTCGACGTCATCGCCGCCGAGACCGGCAAGACGATGGCGCAGATCGCGCTGAACTGGCTGTTGCAGCGGCCGACGGTGGCCACCGTCGTCATCGGCGCCCGCAACGAGGAGCAATTGCGGCAGAACCTGGGGGCGGTCGGCTGGAACTTGAGCGTCGGGCAGGTCGCCGCGCTCGACGCCGCCAGCGCCGTCACGCCGGCCTATCCCTATTGGCACCAGGCCGGCTTCCCCGAGCTCAATCCCAAGCCGGTCTGAACGCTCTTAGCCGCAGGAGGGCAGCGGCGGCTCGTGGGCGTCGCCGGCCGCGTGCGGCGTCAGCGCCGGGAAGGAGAACACCAGCCGCACGCCCTGGTCGGGCGCGCTTTCCAGCCGCAGCTGGCCCTTGAAGATGGCCTGCACCAGATTGTGCACGATGGACAGGCCGAGGCCGGAGCCGCCCTGGCCCAGCTTGGTCGTGTAAAACGGCTCGAACACCTTGTGCTGCAGTTCCGGCGCGATGCCGCGGCCGTCGTCGCGGTAGACCAGTTCCACCATGTCGCCGTCGCAGCTGGCGGCGATCACGATATTGCCCTCGCCGCGGCCGTCGAAGCCGTGCGTGATCGAATTCATGATGACGTTGTTGATGATTTGTTCCAGGTGGCCGGGATAGCTGTCCATCACGATGCCGCTGGGGATTTGCAGGTCGACGCGGGCCTTGGCGCGGCGCGTCACCGCGCCCAGCGCCGTCAGGCTGTCCTGCACCGTGCAGCGCAGGTCGAAACGGCGCCGCCGCTGGCTGGTCTGGTCGACCGACACGCGCTTGAAGCTTTCGATCAAGTCGCTGGCGCGGTAGCCGTTGCGGGCGATGATTTCGCTGGCGCCCTGGCACTCGGCCAGCGCCTGCTGCAGGCCGGAGCGCGTCAGCGCGTTGTGGCCGGCGCTGGCGGTCAGTTCGTTGAGCTTGTCGAGCAGGGCGGTGGCCGCCAGCACCATGTTGCCGATCGGCGTGTTCAGTTCGTGCGACACGCCCGCCACCAGCACGCCGAGCGAGGCCAGCTTCTCCGACTCGATGATCTGCGCCATGGCCTGGCGCAGTTCGCGGGTGCGCTCCTCGACCCGGTTTTCCAGCTGCTCGTTCAATTCGCGCAGCGCCTCCTCGGCGCGCTTGCGCTCGGACAAGTCGGCGTGGGTGCAGATCATGCGCAGCGGCCGGCCGTCGGCGTCGCGGCTGACTATCATGCCGTTGTCGAGCACCCACTTCCAGCTGCCGTCGCGGCTGCGGGCCCGGTATTCGTTGGAGTAGCGCGCCATCGAGCCGGAAAAATAGGCCCGCAGCGCGGCCTGCACGCGTTCGCGGTCGTCCGGGTGGATCAGGCTGTCGCGCCCCTCGACGGTGGCCGGCACGTCGCCGTCCTCGTAGCCGTGGATGGCTTTCCAGCAGGCCGAAAACACCACCGTGCCGCTGGCGATGTCCCAGTCCCAGACGCCGTAGCCGGCGCCTTCGAGCGCGAAATTCCAGCGCTCCTCGCTGTCGCGCAGCGCCTGCGCCGACGCGCGGTGCAGGCGGCGCTGCGCGGCCTCGGTGATTTCGCGCTTGACGGCCGGCGCCAGCCGCGCCAGATTGCCCTTCATGACATAGTCGTGGGCGCCGGCGCGCATCAGCGACACCGCCGTCTCCTCGCCGATATTGTTGGACACGACGATGAACGGCAGGTCGACGCCGGCCGCCCGCATCTGCGCCAGCGCGGCGCTGGCGCTGAAGCCGGGCAGGTTGTAGTCGGAGATGACGATGTCCCACTGGCGCCGCGGGTCGGCCAGCGCGCGCGCCATTTCGGCCGCCGTTTCCACGCGCTCGCAGCGGACCTCGAAGTCGGCTTTTTTCAGGCCGCGCAAAATCAGCTCCGCGTCGCTGTCGGAGTCCTCCACCAGCAGGACGGAAAGGGCAGTCATCGTCGTCATGGCGCCTCGTTAATCACCAGCCAGTATAGCCCCAGCTGGCGTATGGTTTCGGAAAACTGGTTGAAGTCGACCGGTTTGCGGATATAGCTGTTCACGCCCAGGTCGTAGCCGGCGGCGATATCCTGCTCTTCGCGCGACGACGTCAGGATCACCACCGGGATGCGGCGGGTGCGGGCGTCGGCGCGGATCCGCCGCAGCACTTCCAGGCCGTCGACCCGCGGCAGCTTGAGGTCGAGCAGGATCAGCACCGGCTGCACGGCGGCGTCGCGGCCGGCGTGGGCGCCGCCGCCGAACAGGTAATCGAGTCCCTCCTGGCCGTCCTGCGCCACCACCAGCGCGTTGGTGATGTGGTTGCGCGAGAGCGCGCGCTCGGTCAGCGCGATGTCGCTCGCGTTGTCTTCGATCAGCAGGATCACTTTGGCGTTCATGCACGCTCCTTGAGGGTGAAGTAAAACGTCGCGCCCCGCTCCGGCGCGGCGTCGGCCCAGATCGCGCCGCCGTGCCGCTGGACGATGCGCTGCACCGTCGCCAGGCCGATGCCGGTGCCGGGAAACTCGCTGCTCTTGTGCAGGCGCTGGAACACGCCGAACAGCTTGGACGCGTGCTGCATGTCGAAGCCGGCGCCGTTGTCGCGCACGAACAGGGCCGACACGCGCCGCTTGCTGTCCGGTTCCAGCATGTCGGCGCGGCCGAACTCGATCCGCGCGGGCGTGCGCTGGGCGCTGAACTTGGCGGCGTTTTCCAGCAGATTATGCAGCACCGCTTCGAGCAAGGGCTCGTCGCCGTAGGCTTGCAGGCCGGCGCCGATGTGAAATTCGATGAGCCGTTCGCGGTTGGCGTCGCGCACGCGCGCGGCCACCGTCTGCGCCAGCGCCGACAGGTCGAAGGGGCGCAGCGCCATCTCGGCGCGGCCCAGGCGCGAGAATTCCAGCATGCCGTCGATCAGGTGGCCCATGCGCTGGGTTTCGCCGCGCACCCGGTTCAGATACTGCTGTCCCTGGGCGTCGAGCAGGGCGCCGTAATCCTCCTGCAGCGCCAGGCTCCAGCCGTCGATGCCGCGCAGCGGGCTGCGCAGGTCGTGCGACACCGAATACGAAAACGCCTCCAGCTCCTTGTTGGCCCGTTCCAGCTGCGCCGTGCGTTCGCGCACCTGCGACTCCATGGTGTCGTTGGCCTCGCGCAGCGCGGCGCGGGCCTGCTCCGTTTGCGCCAGCAGGCGCGCCATCTCATCCTCGGCGGCGCGGCGCGTGCTGATGTCGGCATGGGTGCCGATGATGCGCGTGGCGTGGCCGTGTTCATCCCGTTCCACCACCATGCCGCGCGAGCTGATCCACTTCCAGCCGCCATCCTTGCAGCGCATGCGGTGCTCGCTGGTGAAGTTGACGGCGCGCCCTTCGATATTCTCTTGCAGCACGCGCATGGTGTGGCGCATGTCGTCGGGATGGGCCAGGCGCTCGAAGGTGCTCAGGTGGTTGGCCAGTTCGTGGTCTTCGTAGCCGAGCATGGCCTTCCAGCGCCGCGAATAAAACACTTCGTCGCTGCCGACGTCGTAATCCCAGACGCCGTCGCCGGCCCCTTCGAGCGCGAACTTCCAGCGCGATTCGCTTTCCTGCAAGCCGACGACGGTGCTGTTGACGCGCTGGTGCATCGCGTTGAGCGCCGCCACCATGTGGGCCAGTTCGTCGCGCTCGTTGACCCTGGCGGCGACGCGGTCGAGCCGCAGCGGCGCGTCGAGCTGGCCGGCCGCCAGCCGGTCGGAATAGGCGGCGATTTTTTTCAGGTGGCGGCCCACCATCAGCTGGAACAGCACCAGGATGAACAGCGACACCAGGAAGGTCTTGACGGTCTGCGCGATCAAGATCGTCACCACCTTGTCGCGCAGGCGGCGGTAGGCGCCCGTCAGGCTCGCCTGCAGGTGGACCCGGCCGATGACGAGGGCGCCGCCGCGGTGCACATAGCTAAGCGGAAAGCTCAGCTCCAGCACGTCGCGCGCGCGCGCGGCGCCGGCCCCGGTCACCGGCGCGCCCTGCTCGTCGACGACGGCGATCGATTGCAGATCGGGCAGGCGCATGATGCCCTGCAATTGCAGGTCGAGGTCGCTCATGCTGGTGTTCCACAGGCTGGCGGCCAGGCTGTCGCCGTAGCTGACGCGCACCTGTTGCAGCTGGGCGCCGATGGCGTCGACGTCGCGCTCGTATTCCAGGCTCAGCTGCAGCGCCGTCGCCAGCAGCGTGACGATGGAGCTGAACAGCACGATCAGCAGCGCGAAGCGGCGCCCCATGCCGGTGCCGGCCGAGCGCCGCAGCCAGACCAGCGGCGCCGCCACGGAGATCCTAGCGCGCATGGCGCGGCGGCAGACCGTGCACCCAAGCCGGTATCGGTATCAGTATCCGTATCAGGGTCGCTCTCATGACATGCTCCGCAAATGGCGTTCAGACGGGGGGCGAAGCCGGCAGCGCCGGAGAGTCAGTATGCCCAGTTTCCCTGCGTTTGGCTATGCGCGTCCGCCGCCCGGCGGACGCGGCTGTTGTTGTGTGCCGACAGGCAACGGCGACATGGGCCGCGGCCGCCGTTGCGCATACAATGGCACCATGAGTACCGATGCCAACCAGTACGCCTACCTCTCCGTCATGGCCGACGCCATCCTGAGCGCCATCCTGATTTTCCTGTGGAGGATGCAGCGCAAGGAACGCCACGCCCTGTTCTGGGGCCTGGGCCAGCTGTCCATCATGGCCGCCACCGCGTTCTGGTTCATGCCATCGGACTTCCTGGGCGCGACGCTGCGCGGCATCCTGTGCGCCGTGCTGCTCAGTTGCGGCGTGGCCGGCTACTGGTATGGCACCCGCTACTTCATCGGCAAGGATGGCGGCGGCCGCCGCACTTTGCTGGCGTGGGCCGCGCTGGCCGGCGCGCTGCTGCTGGTGGCGCTGGAGGCCGACCCGGCCGTCGCGCTGCCGCTCAGCGCCCTGGTGCTGGGCCCCATCCTGTTCTGGTCGGGCTGGACCCTGGCCCACGGCGCCCACCGCTACCGCCTGCTGGGCGCGAGCATGATGTTGCGCGGCTGCTTCACCCTCGGCGGCGTGGCGGGGCTGGTGCCGCAAGCCTATCTGTACTGGTTTTTATGCGCCACGGTGCTCAAGTCGGTGTCCGTGCTGGGCCTGATCTACGCCGTGCTGCACGAAATCGCGCAGCGCTACGGCCGCACCATCGACTCCCTCAGCGACGGCTTTTTGATACGCGACCGCGCCGGCTACATCCACGTCGCCAACGACCGCTGCGCCCAGCTGCTCGGCTTCGGCGCCGCTTCCGAGCTGCTGGGCCGCCACGTCTGCGAGCTGCTGCCCGGCCTGTCGCGCCGCAGCGCCGACGATTATTTCGCCCGTTTCGCCGCGCCCGCCACCGTCTATCCGATGACGGACGAGACCGTCTTCAAGCTGCGCGACGGCCAGCTGCTGCCGGTCGAAATGCTCGGTTCCCCGTACACCGAGCGCGGCCAGCTCTATTGCATGATACAGCTGCTCGACATCAGCGCGCGCAAGGCCAAGGACGCCGAACTGCTGCGCGCGGCCCGCGTCGACCCCGTGACCGGCTACGCCAACCGCCACGCGCTCACGCAGCAGCTGGCCCAGCTGGTGGCGCAGCGCGCCGCCGACGGCCGCCGCTGCGCCGTGCTGTTCGTCGACCTCGACAAGTTCAAGCGCGTCAACGATTCCTTCGGCCACGCCGCCGGCGACGATTTGCTGCGCAAGGTGGCCGACCGCCTGTGCCGCCAGCTCGGCGAGGGCGACGTGCTGGCCCGCTTCGGCGGCGACGAATTCATCGTGCTGCTGCCCGACCTGGCGCCGGACGCCTGCGAGGCGGCGGCGCGCGAGCGCGGCCAGCGCATCCTGTCGGTGATGGCGCAATCGTTCGACCTGTCGCACCACGCCATCGGCGTCTCGGCCAGCATCGGCGTGGCCTGCTATCCGCAGCACGGCGCCGATCCGGAGACGCTGATACGCCACGCCGACATCGCCATGTACGAAGCGAAGAAGGCCGGCCGCAGCGAGCTGCGCGTCTTCAACGACGCCATGAACGCGGCCGCCACCGACGCGCTGGTGATCGACGGCGCGCTGCGCCAGGCCATCGCCGGCGACGAATTCCACCTGGTCTACCAGGCCATCACCGACGCCCACACCGGCCAGCTGAAAAAGGTCGAGGCGCTGCTGCGCTGGACCAGCGAAAAACTCGGGCCGGTGGCGCCGGACCGCTTCATTCCCGTGGCCGAGGACAGCGGCATGATCAACGCCATCGGCACCTGGGTGCTGCGCGAGGCCTGCCGCCAGGTGGCGCAGTGGAAGCAGGGCGCGCTCGGCGAGATCATCATCAGCATCAACGTGTCGGCCTGGCAGCTGGCCGATCCCGGTTTCGTGGCGCTGGTGGCCGAGGCGCTGGCCGTCAACGGCCTGGCCGCGCACCAGCTGGAACTGGAGCTGACCGAGCGCGTGCTGATCGACGACGGCGCCAACGTGCACGCGGTGCTGGCGCAGTTGCGCGCGCTCGGCGTGAGCATTTCGCTGGACGACTTCGGCACCGGCTATTCCTCGCTCAGCTATCTGACGCACTTCCAGCTCAACACGCTGAAGATAGACCGCGCCTTCGTGATGGACATCGAGCACAGCGAACGCAGCAACAGCCTGGTGCACGCCATCATCGCCATGGGGCACAGCCTGGGCTTGCAGCTGGTGGCCGAGGGCGTGGAGACGGCCGGGCAGGCGCGGATACTGGAACAGATGGGTTGCCATTATCTGCAGGGCTACCACATTTCGCGGCCGGTGCTGCCGGCCGATATGCTGGCGTTCGCGGGACGGCGGCCGGCCACCATGGGGCAAGAGACGGCGGCGGCGTTCAGCGCCGTGGCGTGAGCGGCCGCCGGGCGGACGGCGCGGTGACGCCGGGCGTGCTGCCTGGCTTGCCCGCGTTGGAGTGGCTGGGCCGGGCGGGCTGTCCGCGCCCTTAGTGCACGGCGGCCGCCGCCGCAGCCTGGGCCGCAG
>NZ_JANXMI010000301.1 GCF_025354735.1 Rugamonas sp. | reverse complement strand
GGAAGTAGACCGGCTGGCCCAGCATGCCGGCTTCGGCTTCGATGCCGCCCACGCCCCAGCCGACCACGCCGATGCCGTTGATCATGGTGGTGTGCGAGTCGGTGCCGACCAGGGTGTCGGGGTAGTAGACGCCGTCGGCGGCCTTGTGCACGCCGCGCGCCCGGTATTCCAGGTTGACCTGGTGGACGATGCCGAAGCCAGGAGGGACGACGCCGAAGGTGTCGAAGGCTTGCATGCCCCATTTCATGAACTGGTAGCGCTCGTTGTTGCGCGAGAATTCCAGCTTCATGTTCAGGTCCAGCGCGTTCGGCTCGCGGAAGTGGTCGATGGTGACCGAGTGGTCGACCACCAGGTCGACCGGCACCAGCGGCTCGATTTTTTTCGAGTCGATGCCCATCTTGTGGGCCACGTTGCGCATCGCGGCCAGGTCGGCCAGCAGCGGCACGCCGGTGAAGTCTTGCAGCACGACGCGCGCCACTACGAACGGGATCTCGTCGGTACGGTCGCCGGTCGGCGCCCAGCTGGCGAGCTGCCTGATGTGCTCTTCGGTGACCTTCTTGCCGTCGCAATTGCGCAGCACCGATTCGAGCACGACGCGGATCGACACCGGCAGGCGGGAGACGTTGATGCCCAGGCTTTTTTCCAGTGCCGGCAGGGAGTAGAACTTACCCTTCTTGCCAGCGGCGATGTTGAAATCCTTGAGCGTGTTCAGAGTGTTGCGTGACATGACCTCTCCTTCAGTGGGGTTCATCTGTTATTGATATTGAGCGTAAAACGTCAACGTGAAACGGTGCGGCCAGGCGCCCGTGGCGGCGCGCCCCTTAAAACGGTGTCGCCGAGGGCCTAGCCCTTGTCGACCAGCGCGGCGGCGGGCGCGGCGCTGGCGGCCGGCTTCATCTGCTCGGCGTCCTTGCATTCATTGGCCAGCTGGTGATTCTGCTTCGAATCGAGCAGCATGCCCTTGGCCGGTATGCCGATCCAGATCAGGCCATAGAATTTGTTTTCGAAGCGCTCGGCGCCGGTCGTCGTGTCGACGCGCGTCAGTCGGTTCAGGCGCTTCTTCCAGCGCAGCGCGATGTGCTGGTCGTCGCCGGCGTTGCGGTAAATGGTGATCTTGTTGCCGAGCTCGCAATCGAGTTCGGTGACCTGGTCGTCCTTGGTGTCCGGTTCGTCCGCTTCCGGGTCGGCCGCTTTCGGCGCGGCCTGGACCGTTTTGGCCTTGGAGGTTTTCTTGGTGGCGGCGTGCGCGGGCAGGGTGGCGACGCCGAAGGCGAGGCTGCTGGCCAGGATGAATTTAAGCAGGGACATCAGAGTGATTCCGTAGGGTGGGCGGCCGCGTTGTCAGCGATGTTCGCGGCCGTGTTTTTAGCGATATCGCCGGCGGAGTGTTCAGCTGCGCCCGCGACGGCGTTGGCCGGCGCGGCGACGGGTTCGGCGGCGCTGGCGGCGTAGCTGGCGTTGAGCAGCGCGCCGACCGTGTCCGGGATTTGCAGGCCGGCCAGCTTGGCGCGTTGCAGGACGGACCAGTAATAGCGGTAGCTGGCGCGGTCGTGCAGGCGGCCGTTCTGGGCGATCGGGCCCCACTGCACCTGGCCGGCTTCGTGCAGGATGCTGGCGGCCTCGTTCACTTCCGAGGCGCGCGGCGTGAAGGCCTTGATGATGGGCTTGATCTGGTCGGGATGGATGCTCCACATGCGCGTGTAGGCGAATTCGGCGGCGGCGCGCTGGGCATCGTTGGCGGCGACGGCCGTGTCCTTGATTTCGGTGGTCACATTATGCGACGGCACCTTGCCGTGGGCGTGGCAGGCGGCGGCGATTTCCAGCTTGGCGCGCACCACCAGCGGGTGCGTGAACTGGCCCGGCGTGCGCATGGCGTTGGCCGAAATCGCGCCGTAGTGGGCCGACACGAAATCCATGATGCCGAACGACAGGCACTGCACCTGGGGCAGCGCGGCGATGGCGTAGGCGTCGCGCAGGGCGCCGTGGGTTTCGATCAGCACGTGCACCGGCAAGTCCATGCGGCCGGCCTGCCGCGCGTGCAGGTTGACCAGCTCGATGGCGAACATCACTTCCTGCACGCTGTTCACTTTCGGGATGACGATGTAGGCCAGCTTGGCGGCGGCCGTGCAGATCAGGGCGACGTCACGCGCGAAGTACGGGCTGGCGACATCGTGCACGCGGGCGCCGATGCGGTTGAACTGGTTTTCGTCGGAGGCCAGCAGCGTGGCGACCAGGCGCGCGTGCGCTTCCTCGTTGCCGGCGCTGGCGCCGTCTTCGCAGTCGAGCGTGATGTCGAACAGCGGGCCAAGTTCTTGTTGCAAGGCGATCGATTTACGCATCAGCTTTTCGGAGCCGGCGTAATGGTCGCAGGCCGGTAGCAGTATCGGCTGGCGATTGCCCTGGAATAAAACCTCGGATGGATGCATGGGGGCTGGGCTTGGTGTGGCGATGGGGGCTAAGGGAGCAAGGGGGGCAGCGGACAAACCCGCCGCGCTGCTCTCGGCGGCGCGGCGGGTGCGGCGGATCGGCGGTTTAACCGGTTCCACGGGCTGAGGAAGAATTAAGGCAGCAGGTGCTTGACGCCTTCGCGTTCTTCGGTCAGTTCCTTGAGCGTGAGGTTGATGCGCTCTTGCGAGAAGGCGTCGATTTCCAGGCCCTGGACGATGGTGTACTCGCCGTTGGCGGTGGTGACCGGGAAGCCGAACATGGTGCCTTCCGGAATGCCGTAGGAACCGTCGGACGGGATGCCCATCGTGGTCCACTTGCCGGCCGTGCCGACGTGCCAGTCATGCATGTGGTCGATGGCCGCGTTGGCCGCCGACGCCGCCGACGACAGGCCGCGCGCTTCGATGATGGCCGCGCCGCGCTTGCCGACGGTCGGCAGGAAGGTGTTGGCGTTCCATTCCTGGTCGTTGATCAAGTCCTTGATCAATTTGCCGCCGACGGTGGCGAAGCGGTAGTCGGCGTACATGGTCGGCGAGTGGTTGCCCCACACGCACAGCTTTTCGATGTCCTTGACGGCGGTGCCGGTCTTGGCCGCGACCTGCGACAGCGCACGGTTGTGGTCCAGGCGCAGCATGGCGGTGAAGTTTTTCGATGGCAGCGACGGCGCCGATTTCATGGCGATGTAGGCGTTGGTGTTGGCCGGGTTGCCGACCACCAGCACCTTGACGTTGCGCGAGGCGACGGCGTCGAGCGCCTTGCCCTGCACGGTGAAGATCTGGGCGTTCGCTTCCAGCAGGTCCTTGCGTTCCATGCCGGGGCCGCGTGGACGGGCGCCGACCAGCACGGCGAAGTCGACATCCTTGAAGGCCGTCATCGGATCGGCGTGGGCGGTCATCTCGGTCAGCAGCGGGAAGGCGCAATCGTCGATTTCCATCATGACGCCCTTGAGCGCCTTCTGTGCTTTTTCGTCAGGAATTTCCAGCAGTTGCAGGATGACCGGCTGGTCTTTGCCGAGCATGTCGCCGTTGGCGATGCGGAACAGCAGAGCGTAGCCGATTTGACCGGCGGCGCCGGTGACAGCAACACGCATTGGGGTTTTAGCCATGATGAATCTCCAAAGTGGGTATGAAAACGTTCTTGAAGCGGGCCTACGCTGAATCGGGAAAACAGTAATGATACCAAATGCGGCGGCTTATTCTCACCGCTTATTTTGCCGATGATTTCAGACCGTGCCAATGAGGTACCATGGACCACTTGCCCGGCCACTCAAGCGCCGGCCAGCGCCGGGGCTGGAACTATGCTTTTCTCGGCCATGGCGGCTGGTCCGTCATTCCAGAAATCGCATCGCTGGCGAGTTTAGGCCCGTCGGCTGCATCTGTCAATCATATCTTATGTCTTATATAAGACGTATAAGTTATCTGTCGTTTTTGCTGGACGGGGAGGGGGTTTTGTGGTGAAATCTTGGTCTATGAATCCTGTCACGCCCATAGTCCCACCCAACCAGAGCAACACCTCCACCGCTGCCGGCGCAAGCGGGGCGGCCGCTCCGGCCCCGGGATTGGCGGCGGCCGGCGGCGCGGCCAACCCGGCCGGCGGCGCGCCCACCTTCTCCCCGCTGTATCAGCAAATCAAGGCGCTCATCACGCAAAGCCTGCAATCGGGCGAGTGGAAGCCGGGCGAGCTGATCCCGAGCGAAATCGAACTGGCCAACCGCTTCAAGGTCAGCCAGGGCACGGTGCGCAAGGCCATCGACGAGCTGGCGGCCGAAAACCTGGTCATGCGGCGCCAGGGCAAGGGCACCTTCGTGTCGACCCACCACGAGGCGCGGGCCCACTTCCGCTTCCTGCGCCTGATGCCCGACGAGGGCGTGCCGCACTATCCGGAAAGCAAATTCATCGAAGTCAAACGGATGCGCGCGCCGGCCGACGTGGCGCGCCTGCTGGACCTGAAATCGGGCGACGCCGTCATCTACATCAAGCGCGTGCAATCGTTCGACGGCCGTCCCACCATCGTCGAAGAACTGTGGCTGCCGGGTCAGACCTTCAAGGGGCTGACCGCCGAGCGCCTGGTCGAATACAAGGGGCCGATGTACGGCTTGTTCGAATCCGAATTCGGCACCCGCATGATACGGGCCGCCGAAAAAATCCGCGCCGTCTGCGCCGACGCGGCCGACGCCGAACTGTTGCAGATGGCGGTGGGCACGCCGCTGCTGTGCGCCGAGCGCGTCTCGTTTACGTATGGGGATAAACCGGTCGAGCTGCGCCGCGGCTTGTACTCGACCGCGCGACACCATTACCAAAACGACTTGAACTGATGTCCGCCATGCGCTTTTTTCATGAACGCGCAATGTCGTCGAAACCGCTTGTGGTGTCGAAAATACATCGGACTGTGTCATCAGCCCGCTGCGCCAGCCTGCCGCATCAGCGTGCCGCCGATGTTGCAAAAGACTATTTTTGTTCTATGTAACAATAGATATTGGTTATCACCGTGAAAATCGGCGAAAATCGCAGTCTCAATTGTTTGTCCTAAGTTTGTCCTATGCCTAAAGGGGGTCTTTATGTCTGAAGCCGTAAGGGAAGTGCCAAAAAAAGAACGGCCGGAGTTCCGTAATATTCATGTCACGGAATTGTCTAACTATCGCTTGCCTTTGGCCGGCATCGTCTCGATTCTGCACCGCATCAGCGGTTTCCTCATGTTCGCGCTGCTGCCGTTCGTGCTCTACCTGCTGCAACAGAGCCTGACGTCGGAAATCTCCTTCGCCTACTTCCAGGGCTTCGCGCAGCTGATCGTCGTCAAGCTCATCATCCTGGCCCTGGTCTGGGGATATATGCAGCATTTCTGCGCCGGCGTGCGCCACCTGTTCATGGACCTGCACATGGGCCTGACCAAGGAAAAAGCCCGTCAATCGGCCGCCAGTGTGATCGTCGTCAGCCTGGCGCTGACGCTGCTGGTCGCCCTCAAACTGTTCGGAGTGTTCTAATGGCTAACAACGTCAACAACAACGTCGGCCCTAAACGCCTGGTCGTCGGCGCCCACTACGGCCTGCGCGACTGGCTGGCCCAGCGCGTCACCGCCGTCGTCATGGTGGTCTACACCTTCACGCTGCTGATCGCCTTCCTCACCGGCCAGAACTTCACGTATGAAGGCTGGGCCGGCCTGTTCGCCCAGCAGTGGTTCAAACTGTTCAGCGCCGTGACCCTGTTCGGCCTGTTCTTCCATGCCTGGATCGGCATGCGCGACATCTGGATGGATTACGTCAAGTCCGTCGGCCTGCGCCTGGTCCTGCAAATTGCTACCCTGATCTGGCTGATCGCCTGCGCGTTCTACGCCGTGCAAATTCTCTGGAGTGTTTAATCGTGGCAGCATACAAATCTGCAATCCCTACCCGCCGCTTTGACGCGGTCATCATCGGCGCCGGCGGCTCCGGCATGCGCGCGTCGCTGCAACTGGCCGAGGCCGGCCTGAACGTCGCCGTGCTGTCGAAAGTCTTCCCGACCCGCTCCCACACCGTGGCGGCGCAGGGCGGCATCGGCGCCTCGCTCGGCAACATGGCCGAGGACAACTGGTTCTGGCATATGTTCGACACCGTCAAGGGCGGCGACTATCTGGGCGACCAGGATGCCATCGAATTCATGTGCCGCGAAGCGCCGAAAGTGGTCTACGAGCTGGAACACTTCGGCATGCCCTTCGACCGCAATCCCGACGGCACGATCTACCAGCGCCCGTTCGGCGGCCACACCGCCAACTTCGGTGAAAAAGCCGTGCAGCGCGCCTGCGCCGCGGCCGACCGCACCGGCCACGCCTTGCTGCACACGCTGTACCAGCGCAACGTCAAGGCCCGCACCCACTTCTTCGTCGAGTGGATGGCGCTGGACCTGATCCGCGACGCCGAGGGCGACGTCATCGGCGTCGTCGCGCTGGAAATGGAAACCGGCGAATGCATGATTTTGGAAGCCAAGACCACCATCATGGCCACCGGCGGCGCCGGCCGCATCTTCGCGGCCTCGACCAACGCCTTCATCAACACCGGCGACGGCATGGGCATGGCGGCGCGCGCCGGCCTGCCTTTGCAGGACATGGAGTTCTGGCAGTTCCACCCGACCGGCGTGGCCGGCGCGGGCGTGCTCATCACCGAGGGCGTGCGCGGCGAGGGCGGCATTCTGATCAACTCCGAAGGCGAGCGCTTCATGGAGCGCTATGCGCCGACGCTGAAGGACCTGGCGCCGCGCGATTTCGTGTCGCGCTCGATGGACCAGGAAATCAAGGAAGGCCGTGGTTGCGGTCCGAACAAGGACCACGTGATGCTGGACCTGCGCCACATCGGCGCCGACACCATCGCCAAGCGCCTGCCGTCGATCCTGGAAATCGGCCACAAGTTCGCCAACGTCGACGCCACCAAGGAACCGATCCCGGTGGTGCCGACCATCCACTACCAGATGGGCGGTATTCCGACCAACATCCACGGCCAGGTCGTCGCGCCCGGCGCCGACGGCGCCAAGGTGGTCAACGGCCTGTACGCGATCGGCGAATGCGCCTGCGTGTCGGTGCACGGCGCCAACCGCCTCGGCACCAACTCGCTGCTCGACTTGCTGGTGTTCGGCCGCGCGGCCGGCAACCACGTGGTCGCGTCCAACCTGAAGCAGAAGGAAAACAAGCCGCTGCCGAAGGACGCCGCCGACTACGCCATGGGCCGTTTGAGCCACCTGGAAAACTCCAAGGGCACGGAAAAAGTGCAGGGCGTCGCCAACGACATCCGCGCCACGATGCAGAAATACTGCGGCGTGTTCCGCACCGACGCGCTGCTGACCCAGGGCTACAAGGAAATCATGGTGCTCGACGAACGCCGCAAGCACGTCGCGTTCAAGGACAAGTCCATGGTCTTCAACACGGCCCGCGTCGAAGCGCTGGAACTGGACAACCTGATCGAAGTGGCGAAAGCGACGATCACGTCCGCCGTGGCCCGCAAGGAATCGCGCGGCGCCCACGCCCACAGCGATTTCCCGCACCGCGACGACGACAACTGGATGAAGCACACCCTGTGGTTCTCGGAAGGCAACCGTCTTGACTACAAGCCGGTCGTGACCAAGCCATTGACGGTCGATACCTTCAAACCGAAACCACGTACTTTCTAAAGGTCAGAACATGGCACGCACTCTCAAACTGAAAATCTACCGCTACGATCCCGACCAGGATGCGAAGCCTTACATGCAAGACGTGACGGTGGAACTGAAAGACACCGACAAGATGCTGCTCGACGCGCTGCAGCGCATCAAGTCCGACGTCGACGACTCGCTGGCCCTGCGCCGCTCGTGCCGCGAAGGCGTGTGCGGTTCGGACGCGATGAACATCAACGGCAAGAACGGCCTGGCCTGCACCACCAACCTGAACGAGCTGACCGAGCCTATCGTGCTGCGTCCGCTGCCGGGCCTGCCGGTGATCCGCGACCTGATCGTCGACATGACGCAATTCTTCAAGCAGTACGATTCGATCAAGCCGTTCCTGATCAACGAATCGATCCCGCCTGAAAAAGAGCGTCTGCAAACGCCGACCGAACGCGAGGAACTCGACGGCCTGTACGAGTGCATCCTGTGCGCGTGCTGCTCGACGTCGTGCCCCTCGTTCTGGTGGAACCCGGACAAGTTCGTCGGCCCGGCCGGCCTGCTGCAAGCCTACCGCTTCATCGCCGACTCGCGCGACGAAGCCACCGGCGACCGTCTGGACAACCTGGAAGACCCGTACCGCCTGTTCCGCTGCCACTCGATCATGAACTGCGTCGACGTTTGCCCCAAGGGTTTGAACCCGAACAAGGCGATTGGCAAGATCAAGGAATTGATGGTCCGCCGCGCGATCTAAGCGGCACCACGCGGGCGGCGGCCTCGTCGCCCGTTTTCGTATAAAGTAGCACATCCATATGACTGAACCGAACAGCTCAGCGCATCAGGCCGACCCCGCCAACCGAGCGCGCCTGCGGTGGCGTTCCCGCCGGGGCCTGTTGGAAAACGACATTATCCTGACCCGTTTTCTCGATGCGCA
>NZ_JANXMI010000283.1 GCF_025354735.1 Rugamonas sp. | reverse complement strand
GGCGCCCTGCGCCGCGAGCGCGATCCAGCCGCGCCGCCAGCCCGGCTCGCCGACCGCCAGCGCCAGCCCGCGCGTAAAGGCGGCGACCTTGTCGTCGGGGTAGACGCAATCGCCGCGCGCCATCGGCTGGAACAAGGCCGCGCCGGCGCGGCCGTTGTCTTGCAGGTGCGTGTTCAGATAAGAAAAAAAGGCCGGCAGGTCGGCATTGAGCAAGGGGCGCAGGATGAGGCGGACGGCCATGAAGGAGCATTCCATTTTGTAAAGTCCATCCAGTGTAACAGCCGCCGCCGCGGTGTTTCAATCCGGCCATAGCATGCTGAAATCTTTGGCGGCGGCGGCGGCATGGGATAGACTTGATACGGATACGATATCGTCACCCTCCCCTCCTCACCGGACGCGCCATGAACCCGCCCTCGCTGGAATTTATACCGGACAATAGCACCGACGACGTGGTCACGCCATCGGAAATGGACCGCCAGACCCGCAGCCACCAGATCTTCCCGGTGATGTCGCACGCCGACGCGCGCCGCATGCTGCGCTTCGGCCACGTGCGCCAATTCGAGCATGGCCAGACGCTGTTCAAGGCCGGCATCAGCAGCTTCGGCCTGATGCTGGTGCTCAAGGGCCGCTTGCTGCTGAGCCGTTACGACGGCCTCGGCAACAGCTCCACCATCGTCGAACTGAGCCCCGGCCAGTTCAGCGGCGAAGTGGGCCAGTTGTCGGGCCGGCCGGCGCTGGGCACGGGCACCGCCATCGGCGACGTCGAGGTGCTGGTGATCCCGTCCGAATCGCTGCGCGCGCTGCTGGTGGCCGAGGCCGAGCTGGGCGAGCGCATCGTGCGCGCGCTGATCCTGCGCCGGGTGGCGCTGATCGAAGTCAATTCCGGCGGTCCGGTGCTGGTCGGGCCGCCCGGCCACGGCCGGCTGTTCCACTTGCAGAGTTTTTTGTCGAGCAACGCCTATCCGCACACGGTGCTCGATCCGGCCCACGACGCCCAGGCCGCCGCGCTGGTCGAGCGCTACCGCCCCGGCGCCGACGACTGGCCGCTGGTGGTATGCCCGGACGGCGAAGTGTGGAAGAACCCGTCGAACCGCGAAGTCGGCCGCTGCCTCGGCATGCTGCCCGACTTCGACGCCGAACGCGTGTTCGACGTGCTGGTGGTCGGCTCCGGCCCGTCCGGGCTGGCGACGTCGGTGTACGCGGCCTCCGAAGGCTTGACCGTGATGGCGCTCGACCAGCGCTGCTTCGGCGGCCAGGCGGCGGCCAGCGCCCGCATCGAAAACTACCTCGGCTTCCCGACCGGCATCACCGGCCGCGCCCTGGCCGGCCGCGCCTACGTGCAGGCGCAAAAGTTCGGCGTCGAAGTCGCGATACCGGCCATCGCCAAACATCTGTACTGCGACGAATTCCCGCTGCGCCTGGAACTGTGCGACGGCACCACCATCCGCGCCCGCAGCGTGGTGCTGTCGTGCGGCGCGCGCTACCGCCGGCCGTCGCTGGCCAACCTGAAATCGTACGAGGGGCGCGGCGTCTATTACTGGGCTTCGCCGATCGAGGCCAAGCTGTGCAAGCACGAGGAAATCGTGCTGGTCGGCGGCGGCAATTCGGCCGGCCAGGCCGCCGTGTTTTTATCCGGCTTCGCGGCCAAGGTGCACATGGTCATCCGCGGCAAGGGGCTGGCGGCGACCATGTCCAATTACCTGATCGAGCGCATCGGCGCCACGCCCAACATCGTCCTGCACACCCACACGGAAATCGTCGCGCTCGAAGGCGACGAGGATGGCTTGAAGCAGGTCCGCTGGCGCAACAACCGCAGCGGCGAGGAACAGGACGCCGACATCTGCCGCGTGTTCCTGTTCGTCGGCGCCGATCCGAACACCGACTGGCTGGGCGACTGCGGCGTCGGCGTCGACGACAAGGGCTTCATCCGCACCGGCTTCGACGTGACGGCGGCCCAGTGCCGCGCCAAGGGACACGCCGGCTTCTTTTATCCCGATACCGGGCCGGTGCGGGCCGCGCTGGAAACGAGCGTGCCGGGCGTGTTCGCGATCGGCGACGTGCGCGCCGGATCGACCAAGCGCGTCGCGGCGGCGGTCGGCGAAGGCGCGGCGGTGGTGGCGCAGATCCATGCGTATCTGGCCAGCCTGCCGGTCGACATGCGCAGCGAGCCGTGACAGCGTCGGCGCCGCGGCCGGCGCCGCGAACTTAGCGCAGCGGCTGCGGATACGTCGCGACGCTGACGTTGCCGTCCCGGTCGACCGCCTGCACGCCGAAGAAGTAATCATCCTTCGACAGCTTCACCTTGAACTCGTTGACGTTGCCGACGAACTGCGCGCCCTGCCAGTCGGCCGCCGTGGTGGCGCGCCAGACGATGCGGTAGCCGGCCAGATCCGGTTCGGTGTTCGCCTGCCATACCAGCGAAGTGTCGTTCTCCAGCTGCGCCGTGCGCACCCGCACATTCTGCGGCGCGGCCGGCGCCAGCGCCAGCGACGCCAGCGCCGCCGCGTTCACGCGCGCCACCCGCGCGATGTAATCGTAGTCGTCGAACTGCGGCAAATCGCCGATAGCCTTGCCGTTTTCCGTGCGCAGGTTCTGGTGCTGATGGTCGAAATCCTCATGCGGCTCCGTGAAGCGCAGCGCCGCGTAGCCGCGTTCCAGGAAGGGCATATGGTCGCCGCCGCGCAGATAGCGGTCGCGCCGCTGGATCACGTTGACCGTGAAGCCCGGCACATAACGCTCGCCCGCCTCCTTGACGGCGCGCGCCAGCTGGCGCGACAGCGAATCGTTCTCGCCGCCGGTCTGGATCAGCGCGCGCACGGCGTCGCTGTTCTGCTTTTGCACCGGCAAGCCTTCGGCGAACAGCCGCACCTGCGTGTTGTCAACGTTGCCGTGTTCATCGTGCGAACTGCCGATGATGTCGTTGGTGAACATGCCGGCGATATTGAGCTTGTTGATCCTGGCCTGCTCGGCCCAGTGCTCGGCGCCGAACAAGCCCTGCTCCTCGGCGGCGACGGTCATGAAGACCAGCGTGGCGTCGAACTGGTAGCGGGCCATCACGCACGCCATCTCGATCACGGCGGCGGTCCCGGAGGCGTCGTCGTTGGCGCCGGGCGCGGCGCCCTTGAAGTCCATGATGTCGGTGTTACGAGAGTCGTAATGGCCGCTGACGACATAGATGCGGTCCTTGGACGCGGCCTGTGCGCCGGGCAGCGTGGCGACCACGTTGACGATCTCGGTCGGGGTGCTGATACGCGCCGACACCGGCGTCACGTGGCTGTCGTAGGCGACCTGCAAACGGCCGCCGGCCTGGGCCCCGCAGCGCTCCAGCTCCGACTTGATCCAGCGCCGCGCCGCGCCTATGCCTTCGGTGTCGGACACCGTGTCGGACATGGTGTGGCGGGTCTTGAAGCCGACCAGTTTGGCGATGATGGCCTCGATGCGCTGCGGCGAAATCTGGCCGACGATCTGGTCGATCTGCCGCTGGTGATGGCTGACGTCGGGCGCGCCGGCGGCGTCGGCGGCCGTGGCGGCGCCGGCCAGTGCGGCGCAAACGGCGGCAAGCATGACGCGGGCGGTGGAGCGGAGAGCGAACGCGGAAATCATCAACTAGCCTTTCGTGGAAGTGTGCAGGTCAGGTGCCGGCGATGGGCACAGACGGCGATCTTCTCACGAAAGAATGGCGACGATGCAAGATTTTTGTATCGCCGCCGTGCGCGCTGCTACTTACTTTGAGCGCTGCTAACTTTGAGCGCTGCTTACTTTTTCACCGGCGCCGGCTTGGCCGCCTTGGTGTCGGTCGTTTTGGCGTCGGCCACCTTCATCGGCGCGCCGTCGAGCGATTTACCGTTGACCTGCAAGCCCGCTTGCGACAGCTTGACGGCGCTCTTCTCGCCTATGCCCTTGACGCGCTTTTCAAAGTCGGCCCAGTCCTTGAAGTCGCCGCCCTTGGTGCGCTCGTCGAGGATGGCTTTCGACTTGGCCGGGCCTATGCCCTTGATGCTGTCGAGCGCCGAGGCATCGCCCTTGTTGACGTCGACTTGGGCGAAGGCGAAATTCATTACCGCGATCAGGGTGGCGACGGCCAGCAGTAGTTTTTTGAACATGTCTGAATCTCCGTGGTGGTGGGCAGGACGCGATGCGCGCCCTGTCGGCGCTTAACGTCCAGGCCGCGCTCCGGTTGACCGGAACCACGCGGCCCTTGGGCTGGCACAAGGCAGGGATATGCTTAGCGGCCTTGGCCCACGGCCTTGGCTTTAGCCTTGGCGGCGACGGCGCAACGCCACCGCGCCGAGCAGGCTCAGACCCGCCAGCAGCGAGACCCAGGCCGTCGGTTCAGGCACCGGCAAGGCCTGGCCCAGATCCATTTCTATCGGAGGGCGGCTGCGGCCAACGCCGTCGGGAAAAATGCCGCCGTCGACATTGATATCGACACCGGGAGCGTTCCGCGTTTCATTGGTAAATCCAATGAAGAAAACGGCGCCGGACGAGGCATTGATATCCTGCACTGCACTGGCGTTGAGTTTCACCGACACCGTATCGTCGGACAAGGTGACGGCGGCGTACTGGCGGCCGCTGCCAAGGTCTTTATAGACGTCGGTGCCGAAGTTGGTGTTGTTGAGGAAGGACTGGAGCGGGCTGGAAACGTCGTACAGGCCGATAACGGCCGGTCCCAGGTCACCAGAAGTGGCCGCGTGCAGCAACAAGGTTACCGAGGTGTAGCTACCGGGAGGTATGAAAAACGCCGCATAGCTATTGTGACCCTTGCCGTCTTCGTTACCGGTGTACATATTGTTGATCGGGGTCGTTTCAGGGCCTATGCCATTGCTGCTGACCCAGCCTTGCAGTTCCGAATAGACGGCCACATCGGCCTGGGCGCTGCCTGCCACCAAAGCGCCGGCCATCATCAGCGCCGCTGCCACCTTGGCGCGATTAAAAACAAAGTATTTACTTCCACTCATCATCAACTCCCGTTAATTTATTATTAAGGAAAGGATGATACTAGCGGCTTAATATCACTGAATCAATGGCAAATGATGCATAAAAATAAATGCCAATTTAATACAAAATTTCGATCCAATTTGCTGTCTATACAGCTATACTAAAGCGCCGATGGCCCGCTTCCGATTTAACACTTTCAGTCAAAACAGTTACACACACCATCGGCGCTCAAGCTACAGACTAGACCGGCTTAAGCTTGGCGACGGCGCAAGGCCATCGCGCCGATCAGGGTCAGGCCAGCGAGCAGCGTAGCCCAGGCCGATGGTTCAGGCACGGGCAAGGCCGGGCCCAGGTCCATTTCCATCGGCGGACGGCTGCGGTCCAGACCATTGATATAAACGCCGGCGAAGGCATCGGTACCCAGGCCGTTCGCGTCGAGCGTCAGATTGGTGAAACCGATGAAGAACAGCTTGCCGCTGCCGGCGGCGGCATTGACATCGGCCAGCCCGGCGGCGTTGAACGTCACCGATACGGCATCATCCCCGAGCGTGGCGGTGGCGTACTGGTGGCCGCTGCCCAGGTCGTTGTAAACGCCGGCGCCGAATTTCACCGTATTGAGGAAGCCGTCGATCGGGGTTGAAACGTCGTACAGGCCGATCTGGACCGGACCCATGTCACCGAAACTCATAGGATTGAGTTTCAGGGTTACCGAACCATAGCTACCGGCAGGTATGGTAAACGCGGCATAGCTGTTGAACAGCGCGCCGTCCTGGGCACCGGTATACATATTGCTCAGTTTGTCCAGCTCCGGTCCGTTGCCATTGCTGTTGACCCAGCCCTGCCATTGCGAATAACTGGCGGTATCGGCCTGGGCCGCGCCAGCCACCAGCGCGCCGGCCAGCATCAGCGCGGCGCCGATTGTGCGATTCAAAACAAGGTATTTATGTCCACTCATTATCAACTCCCTTTGATTTATTATTAAGGAGTGCTGATACTAGCGGCTTAATTCTGCTGGATCAACAGCAAAACATGCATAAAAATAAATATCAAAAAACATACCTAATTTCGATCAATTATGCTGTCTATACAGGTATACTAAAGCGCCGATGGCCGGGATCGGATTTAACACTTTCAGTCAAGTAAGTTACATCCGGCACCCGCACCGGCGCGGCACGGCACACATGCATGCGTGCATGCGCTGCCGATAAAAAAACTGCCGGCAAGCCGGCAGGATAGTGCGGCGAGGACGGGCCGGATCAGGCGAACAATTCCTCGCGCGTGACGGTGGCGGTGCCGAGCTTGCCGACCACGATGCCACCGGCGCGGTTGGCGGTCTGCACCGCCTCCTTCCAGTCCGCGCCCGCGCCCAGCATCGCGGCCATGGTCGCGATGACGGTGTCGCCGGCGCCGGAAACGTCGAACACTTCGCGCGCGTCGGCCGGCATGTGCAACAGGCCATCGCTGGTGTACAGCGTCATGCCTTCTTCGGAGCGGGTCAGCAGCAGCGCGTCGAGCTTGAGCTCCGCGCGCATCTGCTGGGCCTTGGCGGTCAGCTGTTCTTCCGTGCTCCAGCTGCCGACGATGCGGCGCATCTCCGATTTATTCGGCGTCAGCACGGTGGCGCCGGCGTAGCGCGAAAAATCGTCGCCCTTGGGATCGACCATGACGATCTTGCCGGCCGCGCGCGCCGAAGCGATCATGTCGGCCACGTTCACCAGGCTGCCCTTGGCGTAGTCGGACAGCACGATGACGTCGTAGCCGGCCAGCAGCGCCTTGAATTGCACCAGCTTGTCGCGCAGGACGGTGTCGGTCGGCGCCTCCTCGAAATCGATGCGCAGCATCTGCTGCTGGCGGCCGATCACGCGCAACTTGATGATGGTGGAGATGGCCGCGTCGCGTTTCAGATAGCTGTGGATGCCGCCGCCTTGCAGCAGCTGCTCCACTTCGTCGCCCGCCTCGTCGGCGCCGACCACGCCCAGCAAGCCGGCGTGCGCGCCCAGCGCCGACGCGTTGCGCGCCACGTTGGCGGCGCCGCCGAGGCGCGCTTCGCGCTTCTCGATGCGCACGATGGGCACCGGCGCTTCCGGCGAAATGCGGCTGACGTCACCGAACCAGTAACGGTCCAGCATCACGTCGCCGACCACCAGGATGCGCACCTTGTCGAGCGACGGCGCTTGCGTTGTAACGGCGCCTGCAACAGCGGTCGTAACGGCAGAATTCATCGCGGCCTCTTTCGTCGTCAGCTACGGGTCAGGATGGAACGGCCGATGCCGTGGTATTCGAAGCCCGCCTCGGCCATCACTTCCGGCTCGAACAGATTGCGGCCGTCGAAGATGACGGCGTTCTTCAGGCTGGACTTGATGCGGTCGAAGTCCGGGCTGCGGAAGGCTTTCCACTCGGTGACGATGAGCAGCGCCTCGGCCGCCGTCAGCGCATCCATCGGGCTGGTGGCGAAGCGGATGCGCGCCAGCTGGGCGGCGTCGAAGTCGAGCGCCAGCACGCGTTTGGCTTCCTCCATCGCGACCGGATCGTAGACGGCGACGGTGGCGCCGCTGTCGAGCAGCTGCTTGAGCAGCACGCGGGCCGGCGCTTCGCGCATGTCGTCGGTGTTCGGCTTGAAGGCCAGGCCCCAGACCGCGAAGTGCTTGCCGCTCAAGTCATCGCCGAAGCGCTTGTTGACCTTCTGGCCCAGCACCAGCTTTTGCTTGTCGTTGACCGCTTCGACGGCGCGCAGTATCAGCAGGTCCTGGTTGTACTGGCGCGCCGTGCGCTCCAGCGCCTGCACGTCTTTCGGGAAGCAGGAACCGCCGTAACCGGCGCCGGCGTACAGGAAGCTGTGGCCGATGCGCGGATCGGAACCGATGCCGTGGCGGACCGCCTCGATATCGGCGCCCACCTGGTCGGCCAGGTTGGCCAGTTCGTTCATGAACGAGATGCGCGTGGCCAGCATGGCGTTGGCCGCGTACTTGGTGAATTCGGCCGAGCGCACGTCCATCCAGAAAGTGCGTTCGTGGTTGCGGTTGAAGGGCGTGTACAGCTTCTTCATCAAGTCCTGGGCCTTCAGGCCTTCGGGCGTCTGGTCGTAGCCGATGACGATGCGGTCCGGCCGCATGAAGTCTTCGACGGCGGCGCCCTCTTTCAGGAACTCGGGATTGGACACCACCGAGAACTTGGAAGCGTCGCCGCGCGCGGCCAGCTGTTCCTGCACGGCGGCCTTGACGCGGTCGGCCGTGCCCACAGGGACGGTCGATTTGTCGACGATGACTTTGAACTCCGTCATGTGCTTGCCGATGTTGCGGGCGGCGGCCAGCACGTATTGCAGGTCGGCCGAGCCGTCTTCGTCCGGCGGCGTGCCGACGGCGATGAATTGCAAACAGCCGTGGGCCACGGAGGCGGCGACGTCGGTCGAGAACTGCAAGCGGCCGGCGGCGCGGTTGCGCGCCACGACTTCTTCCAGGCCCGGCTCGTGGATGGGGATGCCGCCGCTATTGAGCAGGGCGATTTTTTTTTCGTCGACGTCGAGGCAGAAAACGTCGTTGCCCAATTCGGCCAGACAGGCGCCGGTCACCAGGCCTACATAGCCGGTGCCGATAATCGTGATTTTCATGGTGTGCCTACTTTGTTATAACGTGTTCTGAACCTGGTGACCCAGGCTTTTAATTCATGACATTGAGTTCTTCGGTGCGGCGCGGCGGGTAAGTCTCCCAGCGGCTGCATCCGGGGCACTGCCAGTAAAACTGGCGCGCCTTGAAACCGCAATGGCTGCACTGATAGCGCGCCAGCTTTTGCGTGTAGCCGTGCACCAGGTTCTTCACCATCGACAGCTCCGGCCAGACCGCCGCCGGCGCGTCCATCAGGCGCGCTTCGAGCAGCTTGTCGAGGCCCAGCAGCGTCGGCGTGCGGCGCAGTTCCGCGCTGACCAGCTGCTTGGCCGCGTCGACGCCATCGAGTTCGATGACGGCCTTGAACACCACTTCGATCAAGTCGATCGACGACGCTTGTTCCAGGTAGGACTTGAGCAGGTTGACGCCCTCCTGCGGCCGGCCCACCTTGCGGTAGCCGTCCATCAGGCGCTGCGCCACCAGCGCCACGTGCGGCACGCTTTGCTGTTCGACGCGGCGCCACGTCAGCAGCGCGCCCTCGACGTCGCCCTGCGCCAGCTGCGCGTCGCCGATCAGCAGCGTGGCGCGCACATTGGTGCGGTTGGCCAGCAGCGATTTTTCCAGCAGCGGCACGGCGCCTTCCGGATGCATGTGGACCAGCGAATCCTGCGCCAGCTCGCAGTAGAACTGCGCGATTTCTTTTTGGCGCGAACCGGCGCCCGATTCCTGCAAGCCCAGCGCCGCCTCGATGGCGCGCGGCCATTCCTTCTCGCGCTGGAAAATCTCCAGCAGCGCGCGCTGCGCCTGCACGCCGTACTGCGTTTTGACGAGGCGGTTGAAGGTCTCCTCGGCGCGGTCGAGCAGGCCGGCCTTCAGGTAATCCATGCCCAGTTCATATTCGGCGTGCTGCAACTGCTCCAGCGGCAGGTCGGGACGCGCCAGCAGATTCTGGTGCACGCGGATGGCGCGTTCGGTCTCGCCGCGGCGGCGGAACAGATTGCCGAGCGCGAAGTGCATGTCGGCCGTTTCGGGATCGAGCGTGACGATTTCGATGAAGGCGTCGATGGCCTTGTCGGGCTGGTCGTTCAGCAGAAAATTCAGTCCCTTGAAATAGCCGCGCGGCAGGCTGCGCGACTCGGACACCAGTTGGCGGATGTCGACCCGCGCGGCGATCCAGCCCAGCGCGAAAAAGACCGGTATCCCCAATAGCCACCAGAGTTCAAATTCCATGCGTATGTTTTTATATTGTATGAATAGAGCGCGGCATTACTGCGGCGTGGCGACGCTGTCCGCCAGCGGCTGGGCGACGCCCTGCTGGACCGACGATTGCAGCGTCTCGATAGTGGTTTTGTGTTTGTGCGTTTCGCGCCGGTGGCGGAACACGGTGGGCGTCAGCGCCAGCACGCCGAGGAAGGCGCCGGCCGCGAAGAAGCCGAGCAGCATCAGGACCAGCGGTCCGCGCAGCTCATAGTGCAGGAAGAAGTGCAGGTCCACTTCCTGGGTATTTTTCAGGGCGAAGCCAAA
>NZ_JANXMI010000254.1 GCF_025354735.1 Rugamonas sp. | reverse complement strand
CTGCGGCGGGCCGGCATCGACACCATCGCCCCGCTCGACGCGGCCAGCGCCATCGCCGCCGCGCTGCCGCGCTACCTGCGCCTGTGCCGCGCCGCGCTGGCGCCGCTGGCCAGCGACGTCGCCATCGCCGGCCATTCGCGCGCGGCCGGCGCGCGCCGGCTGGCCGAGCTGTTCGACCGCATCGCCGGACGATCATCCTCATCGGCACCATGGTCGGCATGAGAGTCGCCGCCTTCGCGCTGGCCTGCGCGGCCCACGGCTGGGCCGCCGCCGCCGGCTGCGGCGGTTTGGTCCACCACGACGTCGGCGGCGACTACACTAACGCCGACGACCGCGCCGGCCTCGAAGTGGTCGAATCGTTCCACTTCACGGCGCAGGTCGAGCATCTGGTCAGCGGCACCACCGACACGCTGGGCGGCGACATCGGCTACACGCTGGAGCACTTCCCCAACCACCACCGCGCGCTGGCGGCGATGGCCAAGCTGGGCCTGCGCGACAAGACCGAGCACCCGCCCGGCGCCAAATACACGGTGGCCTGCTATTTCGACCGCGCGCTGCGCTTCAAGCCCGACGACGCCAAGGTCCATTCGATTTTCGGCGGCTACCTGCTGTCGCTGGGCCAGACCGGTCCCGCGCTGGAGCAGCTGCGCGAGGCGGCGCGGCTGGAGCCCGACAACGCCACCGCCCACTACAATCTGGGCCTGCTCTACCTGCGCCAACACGATTACGCCCAGGCCCGCGCGGCGGCCGAACGCGCCTACGCGCTGGGCTTTCCGCTGCCCGGCCTGAAAAACAAATTGATCGCGGCCGGCCAGTGGACGGCGGCCAGCGCGCCCTAATTACTTGCCTGCTTATTTGACGCCGTGGTGGTTCATCAAGTCGTACAGGGTCGGGCGGCTGATCCCCAGCAGCTGCGCGGCCTTGACGATATTGCCGTCGGCGCGCGCCAGCGCCTTCACCATCACGCGGTATTCGGCCGCCGCGCGGGCCTGGCGCAGATCGACGCTGTCCTCGAAGGCCGGCGCCGCCGCCAGCCCCAGGTCGGCCGCCGTGATCTGCGGCCCGTCGGCCATGATGACGGCGCGCCGTATGCAGTTTTCCATCTCGCGCACATTGCCCGGCCAGCCGTGCGACTCGATGGCGGCCATCGCCTCGGGACTGAAGGGCAGTTGCGGGCGGCCTTCGGCGGCGCTGAATTTGTGCTTGAAGTGGTGCGCCAGCAGCGCGCTGTCTCCGGCGCGCTCGCGCAGCGGCGGCAGCAGCAGCACGATTTCGCTGAGCCGGTAAAACAGGTCTTCGCGAAAGCGGCCCTGCTCGACCAGCGCCGTCAGATGCTGGTGGGTGGCGCAGGCGATGCGCACGTCGACGCCGATTTCGCCGCGCCCGCCGACCCGCTCGATCACGCGCTCCTGCACGAAGCGCAGCAGCTTGGCCTGCAAGGCCAGCGCCATGTCGCCGATCTCGTCGAGAAAAAACGTGCCGCCGTCGGCCAGTTCGATTTTGCCCAGGGTCCGCTGGGTGGCGCCGGTGAAGGCGCCGCGCTCGTGGCCGAACAATTCGCTTTCCAGCAGATGTTCGGGAATGGCCGCGCAGTTGATGGCGACGAAGCGCCGCTCGCGCCGGCCGCTCAGCGCGTGCAGGCCGCGCGCGATCAACTCCTTGCCGCTGCCCGAAGGCCCCAGCAGCAACACCGTGGCCGACGATGGCGCCACCTTCTCGACGCTGCGGCACAGTTTGAGCACGCCCGGATCGCGGCTGACGATGCCGGCCAGCGGCGTATCGGCCTGGGTCTGCATCATGCGCCGGTTTTCCTGCTGCAGCGCGTGCAGATAAAAAGCGCGCGCTATTACCAGCGCGAGCAGGTCGGCGTCGAGCGGCTTCTGATGAAAATCGTAGGCGCCCATGCCGACCGCCTTGAGCGCGTTGGCGCGCTCGCGGTTGCCCGACAGGATAATGACCTTGGTGTCCGGCGCGATGGCCAGCATTTGCCGCAGCAGCGCCAGTCCTTCGCTGGCGCCGTCGGCGTCCGGCGGCAGGCCCAGGTCCATCGTCGCCACCGCCGGCTGATGGCGACGCAGCTGCGCCAGCGCGGCCTCGCGGTCGCCGGCGATCAGCACGTCGTAGTCGTCGAAGCGCCAGCGCAGCTGCTTTTGCAGGCCCGCGTCGTCCTCGATCACCAGCAGTTTTTGCTTGACCATCGTGTTCCTCCATCCGCATTCATTACGTCGCCGTGCCGCCATCGTGCAGCGGCAAAATCACGCGGAACGTGGTGCCCACCCGCGGCGCGCTGCTCACTTCCAGGCGGCCGCCCAGTTCCCGCACATACTCGCGGCTTTCGAATACGCCTATGCCCATGCCGGCCGGCTTGGTGGTGTCGAAGGGCTGGAACAGGCGCTCGCGGATAAAGCCGGCGCTCATGCCCTCGCCGCTGTCGCGCAGCTCGATCACGGCGGCCGCGCCTTCGCGCAGCAGGCGCACGCTGACGGTGCCGTCGCGCGCCGTCGCCTCGATCGCGTTTTGCAGCAGGTGGCCCAACACCCGCTCCAGCCGCTGCGCATCGGCACGCACCGTCAGTCCCGCCGCGTCGATGCCCAGCGACGGCTGCGGCGTCGACCCCGCGCGCGCCAGCACCGCCCGCGCCAGCAGCGGCGCCAGGTCCAGCGCCTGCGCCGTCTGCGCGGCCGCCGTCGCGTCGGCGCGGCCGAGTTTATGCAGCAGCTGCGTCATCTTGGCAACCGAGTGCGCCAGCGTGTCCATCAAGTCTTGTTGAAACGCGGCGCTGGCATGGTGGCGGTCGGCGTTTTGCAGCAGCAGCGATAATTGCGACACCAGGTTTTTCACGTCATGCACGATGAAGGCCGACATGCGGTTGAACGACTCGAACTGGCGCGCCACCAACAGCGAGTTGGCCGACTCCTGATGCGCCAGATAACTGGCGGCCTGGCTGGCGGCGATCTTCAGTAGATCGCGCACTTCCCAATCGAGCGCGATGGGGGCGCGCGGCCGCGTCAGCGCGATGAAGCCGGCCAGGCCGCCATGCAGCATCAGCGGCACCAGCAGCCACAATCGGGGCACCGTCTCCAGCCACGCCGGCAGTTGCAGCTGGCCGTAGCGCTGCGGGCGCGCGCGGCAATCGGCGACGTCGATCACCCACTGGCGCGCCTGCATGAAACGGCACAGCGCCGCGTCGCCGTTTTCCCGCGTCGGCAACGGCGCCATATTCCAGCTGGCGACAGGCTCGTAGACGCCGCGTTCGCGCCGCAGCCACAAGGCGCCGGCCGGGCTCTCGACCAGCGCCGCCACGGCCTGGATGCTGCGCTCGGCCAGCGCCGGACCGTCGGCCGACAAGGCCCGCGTCAGGCGCAGCCACTCTTGCCGGTAGTCGTAACTGCCCTGGTAAAAATTCTTGTTGATGAAGACCTTCACACGCGCCCGCACGGCGCCGGAAAACAGCACGCCGGCCAGCAGCATCGCCGCGCCGCACAGGCAGTCGAGCAGCATCACCGGACCCCACGCGCCGCCGATGGCGCGCAGATACCAGGCGCTGGCCGCCATCGCCAGCAGGTACAGGGCCGCGCCGATCAGCGCCGCCGATCGCAACTTCATCTGCCGCGACACCGTCAAGCCCAGCGCCCACGCCGGATTGCGCGCCGCCGACACGGCGATCAGCGGTGCGGCCAGCGCGTCGACGACGCCGCGCGCCGACCAGATGGCGGCGGTCACATGGCGCAGCAGCAGCGCGTCGCTGTACAGATAAAAATCGTAGGCGTACATGGCGCCGATGCCGAGGCAGGCGAACTTGATGCCCCAGCGCTGGCGCGGCGGCGTGCCGCGATACAGCTGCTCGACCAGCAGAATGCCGCACAGGGCCAGCGCCAGGCGCGGCGCGATGGCGGCCAGCGCCGCCTGCGACGCCAACGCGGCCGGGAGCGCGGCGGGAGGCATTGCCGGAAGCCCGGCCGCAAGCGCGTAAGACGCGCCGGCCCACGGCGCGGCCAACGCCGGCAGCAGCGCCGCCGCCGCGTAGACGGCCAGCCAGCGGCACAGGCGGCGCCGCGTGGCCTCCAGCAGCAACAGCAAAAACAGGGCCCAGGCGCCGCTGTGCGCGATTTCCAGCGCGTCCATCAAGGCGCCGCCGGACGCGCCGTGCCGCGCGGCGCCGGCGGCCCACAGCACCGTCAGCGCGCACGCGGCCAGCAGCGCCGTCGCGTGACGGCGCGCGCGCCAGCCGCGCAGCAGCAACAAGCCCAATAAGAGGAAGGCGGCGGCGGCGATGCCGTAACTGACCGCGGCGATGTGCTGCGGCGACCAGCCGGCCTGCATCACCGGCTGCCTTTGCCGAGCAAGACCACCTGCACCGTGTCGATCAAGATCAGCAGGTCGAGGAACAGGCTGTTGTTCTTGACGTAGTACAGGTCGTACTGCAGTTTTTGCACCGCGTCCTGCACCGACGCGCCGTAGCGGTAGCGCACCTGCGCCAGCCCGGTCACGCCCGGCTTGATGCTGTGCCGCACATGGTAATACTCGATCTGGGCGCACAGCAGCTCGACGAAATAGGCGCGCTCGGGGCGCGGCCCGACGAAGCTCATCTCGCCGCGCAGCACATTAAGCATCTGCGGCAGCTCGTCGATGCGCAGCTTGCGCAGCCAGTGGCCGACGCGCGTCACGCGCGGGTCGTCGGCGCTGGCCCAGGTCGGCGTGCCGCCCGGCTCGGCGTCGCGCCGCATGCTGCGCAATTTCAGCACCTGGAACGGGCGCCCGTCCTTGCCCACCCTGGCCTGCTGGTAAAACACCGGACCGCCGTCGTCGAGCCGGATCGCCAGCGCCGCCACCAGCAGCAGCGGCAGCGCGGCCACGCAGATGACGGCGCTGGCCAGCAAGTCGAAGCCGCCGCCGAAAATGAGAAAACTCGGCAGCAGCGCGTCGACGCGGATCTGGCACGCCTCGCGCTCAAAAAAGGTGGCGGCGTCGATCACGCGCACGCCGCCGAGCGCGCATTCGAGCAGCTGGCGCACCGGAAAGGCGCCGTTGCGGCGGTCGCTGACCGAGACCACGATTTCATGCGCGTCAAGCTGGCGCGCCAAGGCCAGCAGCGACGTCCCCTCCGGCAGCAGCGCCGACGCCGGCACGCAGCGCGTTTCGCCGGCCACCGTCATACAGCCGACCACGTGGAACTGGTGGAAGCCGCCGCGGCGCGCCGCCAGCGCCATGCATTCGCGCGCGGTGGCGCCGTCGCCGATCAGGATCAGACGCTGCTCCATCACGCTCAGCTCGGCGGACTTGAACACCACCAGCCGCGTCAGCAGCACGCTGACGGCGCCCAGCAGCAGCGCCAGCCCGCCCGCCTGGTCCAGCCGGAACGCCGGCGCCGGCCGCGCCAGCAGGCTGAACAAGGAGTAACCAAGCGCGAACGCGGGCAAGATGCGCAGCAGCGTGTGGCGCACATTTTCATGCGCGCTGTGCTGATACATGCCCAGCGTGCCCATGCTCAGCACCAGCAGCGCGGCCAGCGCCGGCGCCGGCCACAGCGACAGGCCGGCGCCGCCGCGCGGCAGACGCATCAGCACGCTGATGGCGGTGGCCGTCAGCAAGATCAACAATTCCAGCAACAGCAACAGGACGCCGATGCGCGACACATAATGATTGAAAATGCGGATCACAGCCGTCCTCCATCGCCGAACCACCGTCGGAACGCCCATGATGGCCGAGCGTGCGCGGCTCGGCCTTGAGGCGCGACAATGCCAACCCGGCGGCAGATCAATGCGGCCTCAAAATCGGCCCGAAGTGGCGCGATCCGACGCGGCGCGGTCAAATGGTCTATAGTCATGGCTCCCTACCGAACTCACCACGACTCACCATGAAATTTGATGTAGCTATTGTCGGCAGCGGCCTGGCCGGCCTGTCGGTCGCCCTGCACCTGGCCGAAACGCGCACCGTCGCGATCATTTCCAAACGCGCTCTGATGGACGGCGCCAGCAACTGGGCCCAGGGCGGCATCGCCGCCGTGCTCGACTCCGGCGACAGCCACGAGCAACACATCGACGACACCCTCATCGCCGGCGGCGGCCTGTGCGACGAAAGCGCCACGCGCTACATCGTCGAGCACGGCCGCGAAGCGATCGAGTGGCTGATCGCCCAGGGCGTGCCGTTCACGCGCGACGACAGCGCCGAACTGGGCTTCCACCTGACCCGCGAGGGCGGCCACAGCCAGCGCCGCATCATCCACGCCGCCGACGCCACCGGCCACGCGGTCCAGGTCACGCTGGAAGAAAAAGTGCGCGCCCATCCGAACATCACGCTGTTCGAGCACCACTGCGCGATCGACCTGATTACGTCCGACAAGATCGAAACGGGCAAGCAGCGCAGCGCCCAGCCCAAGTGCCACGGTTTATATGTGCAGGACGAGCGCAGCGGCGAAATACTGACCTTCGCCGCCGAGCACACCGTCATGGCCACAGGCGGCGCCGGCAAGGTCTACCTGTACACCACCAACCCCGACACGGCCAGCGGCGACGGCATCGCCATGGCCTGGCGCGCCGGCTGCCGCGTCTCGAACATGGAATTCATCCAGTTCCACCCGACCTGCTTGTACCACCCCTACGCCAAATCCTTCCTCATCACCGAAGCGATACGCGGCGAAGGCGGCCTGCTGAAACTGCCGCCGGAAGCGGGCGCCGCCGCCGGCACCCGCTTCATGCTGGCCCACGACGAGCGCGCCGAACTGGCGCCGCGCGACGTGGTGGCGCGCGCCATCGACTTCGAGATCAAGAAGCGCGGCCTCGATTACGTCCACCTCGACATCAGCCACAAGCCGGCCGCCTTCCTGATCGAGCACTTCCCCACCATCTACGCGCGCTGCCTGGAACTGGGCATCGACATCACCAAGCAGCCGATTCCCATCGTGCCGGCCGCGCACTACACCTGCGGCGGCGTGGTCACCGACCTGGCCGGCCGCACCGACATTCCGGGCCTGTACGCCGTCGGCGAAACGGCCTGCACCGGCCTGCACGGCGCCAACCGCCTGGCCAGCAATTCCCTGCTCGAATGCCTGGTGATCGGCCGCGCCTGCGCGCAAGACATCGCCGCCCAAGAGAAGGATGAAGTGCCCTATCTGCCCGACTGGGACGCCAGCCGCGTCACCGACGCCGACGAGGAAGTCGTCATCTCCCACAACTGGGACGAGCTGCGCCGCTTCATGTGGAACTACGTCGGCATTGTGCGCACCACCAAGCGGCTGGAACGGGCGCAGCACCGCATCGCGCTGCTAAAGGAAGAAATCGACGAGTATTACCGCAACTTCCGCATCACCCACGACCTGCTGGAACTGCGCAACCTGGTCGATGTGGCCTCGCTGATCGTCAACAGCGCCTTGCAGCGGCGCGAGAGCCGCGGCCTGCACTTCAGCCGCGACTACCCGGCCACGCTGCCGAAGGCGCTGCCGAGCATTTTGACGCCGGCGCGGCGCTGACGCTTCCGGGTATATCGTTTATATCGTTTATATCGTTTGGACATTCATCGATGACGAGACCCGCCGGCCCGCCGCCAACAACCGAGCCCACAGTGCGGCTGCGGCTGGCGCAGCCGTCTGACGTGGCGCCCATGGAAGCGCTGATCGCGCGCTCCGGCATCGCACTGAGCGCCGGTTTTTACACGGCGGCGCAGGCCGCCGCCGTCACCGAGCACGTGTTCGGCGTCGACACCCAGCTGGTCGCCGACCAGACGTATTTTCTGATCGAGCGCGACGGCGTGCTGGCCGCCTGCGGCGGCTGGAGCAAGCGCGCCACGCTGTTCGGCAGCGACCGCGCCAAGACCGGCCCCGATCCCCTGCTCGACCCGGCCACGCAGCCGGCCCGCATCCGCGCCTTCTTCGTCGACCCGGCGATGGCGCGCCAGGGCCTGGGACGGATGTTGATGCAGCACTGCCAGCAGCAGGCCGCCGCCGCCGGCTTTAGCGCGCTGGAACTGGCCGCAACCATGCCGGGCGTGCCGCTCTACTTGGCCAGCGGCTTTGAAGTGTGCGAACCGTTCGAGATTTCGCTGCCGGGCGGTGTCAGCGTCCCGCTGGCGCGCATGCGCAAGGTCATCTAGGAATTTATTTGCGGCGCAAGCCGAACCAGGCACCGACGACCACCGGTGTCGCCAGCCCGATGGCGGCCACGCCGTTCCAGTGGCCATCGCCGGCCAGCGCACCGATCAGGCCGGCCATCGTCAGGATGGCGATGGCCAGCGGCGCACCCCACAAACGCAGCAGCGCCCGCATCACGCCGGACCGCCATCGTGCGCGAAGGCGGTCCGCTCCTCCTCCGGCGTTGATGTTGGCGCTGACACGGCGGCGACCGCCGCCGGCCGCGCCGCGCTACCGCGCTTGAGCCACAGATACAGACCGCTGCCCAACACCAGCAGCGTGGCCACGTCGAGCAGGGCCCACAGCAACTGCATGGCCGCGCCGCCGTAGTCGCCGAAATGCAGCGGCTGCGAAATGAGCAGCGCCGTCAAATACCACGGCAAGGCGCGTTGCGCGGTGATCTGCGTCGTTTGCGCGTCGACCAGCACCGGCCGGTACAGGCGCGACGTCAGCGCCGTGTCGCCGCGCATGAAGATGCCGTAGTGGTGGGCGCTGCTGAACGGCGTGCCTGGGAAGGCGACGAAGCCGATCTTCATGCCCGGCGCGGCGGCCACGGCATGCGCCAGCGACGCCTGCATCGAGCCCAGTTGAGTCGGCGGCGGCAGGTTTTTATACGGCGCCGTCATCTCGGCCATTTCCGTGTATTGCCAGTATTGCAGCAGCGGCGTGGCCCAGGTGTTGATGACGCCGGTGGCCCCGACCACCAGCGCCCACGCCAGCGTGACGATGCCCAGCAGATTGTGCAAGTCCAGCCACCGCAAGCGCGGCCCGCGCGCGCGCCGCACGTCGCCGAAGTCGAGCTTGCGCATGAACGGCGCGTACAGCACCACGCCGGAGACGATGGCCAGCACCAGCAGCACGCCCATCAGGCCGAGGAACAGGGTGCCCCACAGGCCGGCGTACAGATCGACGTGCAAGTGGTGGACCACGCCGATGAAGCTGCCTTCCATGCTGGGCTGGGCCAGCACCCGCGCGCTGCGGGCATCGATGGCGATCGATTTGTAGGCCTCGTCGGTCGGATTGTCGCCCAGCGTCAGATTCCAGATGTCGGGCTGGTCGGCGTCCTGCGACAGATACATGACCATCTTGCCCGGATACAGGGCGCGGCCGGCGGCGATCACGCGGTCGAGGTCGGCACGCGGCGCGTCCGCCGCCATGCGCGGCGCCTGCACGCCGTTGCCGAGCAGACTGTCGATTTCATGGTGGTAGATCAGCGGCAAGCCGGTCACGCACAGCAGCAGCATGAAAGCGGTGCAGACCAGGCTGCTCCATTTGTGTATCCAGGCCCAGCGGCGGATGGTGGTGGGTGTCATTGTGAACGTATCTGAAAGGGATGAAACGGTGCTGCGTGCAATGATAATGCAAATCACTCTCATTTGCTGGCAAAAAACAGTTGATGGCTCTATAATGAGAATCACTCTCATTCACATTGTAAAAAATATACCGTGGCCCTCAAGCAAACTCCCTATTTCGTTATGACCCCGCTGGCGATCGCCGCCCTCCTCCTCGTCAGCTCGACCGCGCAAGCGCAGGCACAGCTGGCCGTGGCCGCGGCCGATGGCGCGCCGGTGACGATGCAAACCGTGGTCGTGAACGCGTCCGCCGATGCGTCGGCCGACGGCTTGCCGAAAGCCTATGCCGGCGGCCAAGTCGCGCGCGGCGGCCGCCTCGGCCTGCTGGGCAATGTCGACGTGATGGATACGCCGTTCAACTCGCTCAATTTCACGCAGCAGCTGATCCAGGACCAGCAGGCGCGCAGCGTCGCCGACGTGGTGCAGAACGACCCGGCGGTGCGCGTGGCGCGCGGCTTCGGCAATTATCAGGAGCTGTATGTGATACGCGGCTTCGCCGTCAATTCCGACGACCTGGCGTACAACGGCCTGTACGGCATCCTGCCGCGCCAGTTCGTCGCCTCCGAATTGCTCGAAAGGGTGGAAGTGCTGCGCGGCGCCAATTCCTTCCTGAACGGCGCCACGCCGGGTGGCGGCGGCATCGGCGGCTCCATCAATCTGCTGCCTAAACGGGCCGGCAACACGGACTTGAACGAAGTGACGCTGGGCACCGAAACCGGCGGCCAGGCTTACGGCGCGGTCGATATCGGCCGCCGCTTCGGCGCCGGCGGCAACACCGGCATCCGCGTCAACGCGGCCCGCCGCGACGGCGACACCGGCGTCGACCGCGAACACCGCGAACTGAGCGTGCTGTCCGTCGGCCTCGACTTCGAGAGCCGCGACCTGCGCCTGTCGGCCGACGTCGGCTACCAGGACCACAAGCTGACCGGCGCCCGTCCGAGCGTGACGCTGGCGGCCGGCGTGCCGATGCCGGCCGCGCCCGACGCCAGCAGCAATTTCTCGCAGAAATGGACCCACTCGAACGAGCGCGACACCTTCGGCACGCTGCGCGGCGAGTACGACCTCAACAACAACGTGACGACCTGGGCCGCGTTGGGCGCGCGCAGCGGCGACGAATCGAACATCCTGGCCTCGCCCACCGTCAGCGCCGCCGACGGCACGGCCAGCATGTACCGCTTCGACAACCAGCGCCACGACTCCGTGCGCACCGGCGAAATCGGCATCCGCGGCAAGCTGCGCACCGGCGGCGTCGGCCACAGCCTGAGCGCGACGATCTCGACGTACTGGCAGGAATCGCGCAACGCCTACGCCTTCAGCAACTTTGCCGGCTTCGCCACCAATATCTACGCGCCGGTCGACGTGGCCGCGCCGGCCGCCGATTATTTCACCGGCGGCAAGCTGGACCATCCTCTGCTGACGAGCAAGACCATCCTGTCGAGCTACGCGCTGGCCGACACGCTGTCCTTCGCCCACGACACCGTGCTGCTGACGCTGGGCGCGCGCAACCAGACCATCAAGTCCGACAGCTACGACTACAACAGCGGCGCCTCGCAGTCGCACTATAACCAGAGCAAGGTGACGCCGGTCGCAGCCATCGTCTACAAGCCGGTGGCCCACCTGTCGCTGTACGCCAACTACATCGAGGCGCTGCAACAAGGCGTGGCCGCGCCCATCGGCGGCGCCGTCATCATCGACAACCCGGGCCAGACCTTCGCGCCGACCGTGTCGAAGCAAAAGGAAATCGGCGTCAAGTACGATGCCGGCAGCGTCACCGCCACGGCGGCCCTGTTCAGCACCACGCTGCCGTCGGGTTATGTGCAAGACCACCACTTCGGCATGTTCGGCGACCAGCGCAACCAGGGCCTGGAATTGACGGCTTACGGCGTGCCCATGCACGGCCTGCGCCTGCTCGGCGGCCTGACCCTGCTCGACGCCAAGCAGCGCACCACGGAAGGCGGCATCAACCAGGGCAAGGATGTGATCGGCACGCCGGACACCCAGCTCAACCTGGGCGCCGAATGGGACGTGCCGGGCGTGCACGGCTTGACCGCCACGGCGCGCGCGCTGTACACCTCGACGCAATACGCGGACGGCGCCAACACGCAGCAATTGCCGTCGTGGAATCGCCTCGACCTGGGCGCCAGCTACGCCACCCGCATCCTCGACCGCAACGTGACCTTCCGCGCGCGCGTCGATAACGTCGCCAACAAGAACTACTGGAACTCGGCCGGCGGTTATCCCGGCTCCGGCTACCTGGTGGTCGGCGCGCCGCGCACCTTCGTGGTGTCCGGCACGGTCAACTTCTGATAAGCAATCCGGGGCGGCCGGCAGGAGGATCTCTTACTGCCGCGTCGCCTGATACAGCGGCATCACCTTCGGCATCAGCGCGCCCAGCTCGGCGATGCGGGTGTCGTTGGCCGGATGGGTGGAGAGGAATTCGGCCGGCTGCTTGCCCTTGCTGGCCTCCGTCATCTTCTTCCATACCGAAATGGCCGCGTTCGGATTGTAGCCGGCGCGCGCGGCCAGTTCCAGGCCCATGCCGTCGGCTTCGGACTCGTTCTGGCGCGAGTTCGGCAGCACGTAGAGATAATGGGCCACCGTGTTGGCGGCCTGGATCTGCGCCTCGCTGCCCGGCGCGGCGCTCATGGCGGCCGAGCTGAGCGCGTTCTGCGCATACGCTTGCGAGACGCGCTCGCGGCCGTGCTCGCGCAGCGCGTGCGAGATTTCATGGCCCATGACGATGGCGATCTCGTCGTCGGTGAGCCTGAGCTGGCGCACGATGCCGGTGTAAAAGGTGATCTTGCCGCCCGGCGCGCAGGACGCGTTGAGGATGGGCGCGTCGATCAGCACGACTTGCCAGTTCCACTTGACGGCGTCGTCGCGGAACACCCCCACCTGTTTTTCCAGCCGCGCGGCGACGCGCTTGAGCCGCTCCAGCTCCGCGCCGTGCGTGACGAGCTTGCCTTCCGACTGCGCTTTCTGATTTTGCTGGGTGTAATTGACCAGCGCCATCTGCTCGACCTGGTCAGCCGAAACGAGCATCAGCTGGGAGCGCTGGGCGCCGACCACGCCCGGTTTGGTGGTCGAGGCGCAGGCGGCCAGCAGCGTGGCGGCGGCAACGGCGAAGCAGGTCAGGCGGCGGACGGTCATGGCAACTCCTGTGGACGGCGGTGAGGGAGTCCTCATTTTCCCCACGGCAAGCTTGAAGTCAATTTGTTTCCGGGCATACGCTAATCCAGATCAATCATTGGCTATAATCCCTGCGCCGATCAGCACACATAAGGAATTTGGAATGAGCAAGCCTGGAATAAGCAAGTCAGCAATGAGCAAGTCGGCCTCCCCGCTGGCGCCGCGCGCGGCCGGCGCGGCGCTGCTGGCGCTGACAGCGTTGCTGTCGCTGGCGCCACCGAGCGCGCGCGCCGACAACCCCTTCGAGATGATCGACAATAAGCCCGTGCAGGAATTGTGGCTCAACCCGGGGTTTTACTCGTATCACTACCAGCGCGACAAGGGTTTGAATGACAGCAATCCCGGCTTCGGCGCCGAATATCGCTTTTCGACTGTGGCGTCGGCTACTGCGGGCCGCTTCTACAACAGCGACCGCGAGTATTCGAATTATCTGGGCGCGTATTACCAGCCGGTGGCGCTGGGAACGGTGCGCATAGGCGCCGCGTTCGGCGGTTTCAACGGCTATCCGCGCATGCGCGACGGCGGCTGGTTCCTGGCGGCCGTGCCGGTGCTGAGCTTCGACTACCGGCGTGTGGGCATCAATGTGTCCATCGTGCCGAGTTACAAGGACCGCCTGTACGGCGCGATATCCCTGCAACTGAAATTGAAGGCGTTCTAGTTCCCGGAACGTGTCGCGCCAAAAATAGTCGACGCCGCCAAATCAGGGTCAAGGCCGGAGGGCAAGACCGGGGGGGCGGACCTCCCGGTCTGCACCTCGGTCTTGAGCCCGATTTCGCCAGCGCCGGCCGACCGGCCGGAAATCGCTAGCACTGCTTGGCCGACGTCGCCACCTGCTCCAGTATGTGCTTGGGCACGGCGGCGTAATGCTTAAACTCCATGGTGTACGTGGCCCGACCCTGGGTCAACGAACGCAAGGTGGTCGAATAGCCGAACATCTCGGCCAGCGGCACCAGCGCGCGGATGATCTTGCCGCCGCCGCCGGGAATCTCATCCATCCCCTGCACCATGCCGCGCCGCGCCGTCAAGTCGCCCATGGCATTGCCCATGAACTCTTCCGGCGTTTCCACCTCGACCTGCATCATCGGCTCCAGCAACACCGGATCGGCGCGCCGCATGCCATCCTTGAAGGCCATCGACCCGGCCATGCGGAAGGCGTTCTCGTTCGAGTCAACATCGTGGTAAGAGCCGAAAGTGAGCGTGACCTTGACGTCGACCACCGGATAGCCGGCCAGCACGCCCGAACGCAGCGTTTCCTGGACGCCCTTGTCGACCGCCGGAATGTACTCGCGCGGCACCACGCCGCCCTTGATGGCGTCGACAAACTCATAACCCTTGCCCGGCTCGCGGGGCTCCAGCGTCAGCACCACGTGGCCGTACTGGCCGCGTCCGCCCGACTGCTTGACGAACTTGCCTTCGACGTCGGCCGCCTTCTTGTTGATGGTCTCGCGGTAAGCCACCTGCGGCTTGCCGACCGTCGCCTCGACGCCGAATTCGCGCCGCATGCGGTCCACCAGAATCTCCAGGTGCAGCTCACCCATGCCGGACATGATGGTCTGGCCCGATTCCTCATCCGTATGGACGCGGAACGACGGGTCCTCCTGCGCCAGCCGGTTCAGCGCGATGCCCATCTTCTCCTGATCGACCTTGGTCTTGGGTTCGACCGCCTGCGAGATCACAGGTTCCGGGAATATCATCTTTTCGAGCACGATGATGTGATCGGGCGAGCACAGCGTGTCGCCCGTCGTGACCGCCTTCAGGCCGACCGCCGCCGCGATGTCGCCGGCGTAGACTTCCTTGATTTCCTTGCGCTCGTTGGCGTGCATCTGCAAGATGCGGCCCAGCCGCTCCTTCTGGCTCTTGGTCGGGTTGTAGACCGTGTCGCCGGAATTGACGACGCCCGAATAGACGCGGAAAAAGGTCAGCTGGCCGACGAAGGGGTCGGTCATGATCTTGAAGGCCAGCGCCGAGAAGGGATCGCTGTCGGCCGGATGGCGTTCGATCGGGTTGTCCTGCTCGTCGTGCCCGCTGATGGCCGGCACGTCCAGCGGCGACGGCAGGTATTCGATGACGGCGTCGAGCATGGCCTGCACGCCACGGTTCTTGAAGGCGCTGCCGGCCAGCATCGGCACGATCTCGTTGCGGATGGTGCGCTCGCGCAGGCCGCGCTTGATCTCCTCCTCGCTCAGCGTTTCACCGTTCAGGTATTTTTCGGTCAGCTCGGTGGTCGATTCGGCGGCCGCCTCGACCATCTTCTCGCGCCACTCCTCGGCCAGCGCCCGCAAATGGGTCGGGATGTCTTCGTAGCTGAACTTGACGCCCAGGCTTTCGTCGTCCCAGTTGATGGCGCGCATTTTCACCAGGTCGATCACGCCGTGGAAATTATCCTCGGCGCCCAGCGGGATCTGGATCGGCACGGCCACGCCTTTCAGGCGCGTGGCGATCTGTTCGCGGACGCGGAAAAAATCGGCGCCGACGCGGTCCATCTTGTTGATGAAGGCGAGGCGCGGCACGGCGTATTTATTGGCCTGGCGCCACACGGTTTCCGACTGCGGCTGCACGCCGCCGACGGCGTCATAGACCATGACGGCGCCGTCGAGCACGCGCATCGACCGTTCCACCTCGATGGTAAAGTCGACGTGGCCCGGCGTATCGATGATGTTGATGCGGTGTTCGGGGAAATTGCCGGCCATACCCTTCCAGAAGGCGGTGGTGGCGGCCGAGGTGATGGTGATGCCGCGCTCCTGCTCCTGCTCCATCCAGTCCATCGTCGCCGCGCCGTTGTGCACTTCGCCTATCTTGTGATTGACGCCGGTGTAAAACAGGATGCGCTCGGTCGTGGTGGTCTTGCCGGCGTCAATGTGGGCGCTGATGCCGATGTTGCGGTAACGCTCGATGGGGGTCTTGCGGGTCATCACAATCTCCTAAAGCCACGGCCGTCGAAGACGGGCTATCGTGGGTAAATTCTAACAGCTATGGAAAGCTCAGGTAGGGTGTACGCGAGCAATTTCAAGTGCTGTCGAGTTGTGCGCCACTATTTTCCAAGGATCAATATACTGAGCGATATCAATGACACATTGTCAACATCAGCATTAACGCGTCAGCATTAACTTATTAGTATTAACATCGCATAATCCAGCAAAACGATTGAATAGCCCAAGAACATGAAAAACCCACTCCGCACCGCCCTGCTGTCCGCCCTGGCCTTCTCGCCCGCGCTGTCCCACGCCACCGAACTGGAGCAGAGTCTGGAACGGTGCGCGCAACTGGGCGACCCCAGCGCCCGCCTGGCCTGCTTCGACGGCCTCGCCAAGGCCGCGCCCAAGGGCGATGAAGCCATCGTCAACGCCAAGGCCGCCGCGCCGGCTTCGACCCAGCCCCTGGCGCCGGCGCCGGCCGTCGCCGCCGCCGTGGCCGCGAACACCAAGCCCGAGGCGCAATTGTCGCCCACCGTGCAGCTGTGGGAACTCGATCCGGCGGCCAAGCGCGGCGTTTTCAACTTCAAGCCCTTCCACAGCAATTACCTGCTGCTGGCCAACTACAGCAGCGCCACCAACGACACCCCGTTCGACGCCTTCACGCCCGGCGGCCTGAAGTCCAAGCACGTGGAATTGACGTATCAGCTGAGTTTGAAGATGAAGGCGCTGGAGCAGATCGGCAATCTGCCCATCGATTTATGGCTGGGCTACACGCAGCAGAGTTTCTGGCAGGCTTATAACCGGGCCGCGTCCAGCCCCTTCCGCGAAACCAATTACCAGCCGGAAGCGCTGCTGACCACGCCGCTGCACCTGGATGTGGGCGGCGTCCAGTTCCGCTATTTCAACCTGGCGCTGGAACACCAGTCGAACGGCCAAACGTCGACGCTGTCGCGCAGCTGGAACCGGATTTATGGCGAGGTGGGCGTGGAAGACGGCAAGCTGGCCGTCGCGCTGCGGATCTGGAAGCGGCTCGACAACGCCCGCTCGGACAACGACAACATCGACATCACCAACTACATGGGCCACGGCGACGTGACGGCGACCTACCGCGTCGACGGCAACGAGTTTTCGTTGCTGGCGCGCCGCAACTTCGCCTACCGCCGCGGCGCCCTGCAACTGGGCTGGGCCTTCCCGCTGGTGGCCAATCTGAAGGGTTATGTGCAAGCCTTCAGCGGCTATGGTGAGAGCTTGATCGACTACAACTACTCGCAGAAATCGCTGGGCGCGGGTTTCCTGGTGGCTTTCTAGGCGAAGTCAGCGGCCCGGCGTGCCCCGCAAGATGCGCGCCGGCAGCATGACTATGGCGCGCAGCAAGCCGAACACGGCGTCGACACCGATGCCGACCAGGCGCAGCGGCAGCAGTATCAGCCACAGCAGCGGATACAGCAGCAAGGCCAGCAAGGCCAGCGGCCAGCACAGGAACAACAGGATCAGCCACAGTACAAAGCTCAGCATTAGATGCTCCGCGTCAGAATAATGTCAATGTCACTACTCTAAAGCGGCGGCCGGCGCGCGGCAATCGCGATGCGACCAACTGCGCTGGCGGCCGATCAACGGTGCAAACGGCGGCACCGGCTGCGCCGCCGTCCACTTACGCTGTCTACTTGATTACGCAAACTTACTGGCCGAGGCAGATGATCTTGGTCACGTACTCATGCGCATTCGGCTTTTTCTTGGCCGCCCATTCGATGGCCTGATTGGCTTCCGTAATCGTCAGGATGGAGGCCTTTTCCTTCGATTTGATGAAGGATACGCCTTCGAACACGCCTTCTTTATTGCGCATGACTTTGGCGAACACGGGCGGCTTCTGGTCGCCGTCGCTGATCTTGTTTTGCTGGATGAGGTAGCGCTGGTCGTTCTGTTCCATACGAGCTTAGGTCTGAAGTGAAAAGACGGAATATACGCTGCGGACGGCCGGCTGGGAAGTTTTTTGATACAGCCCGCCGCGCACGGGCGGGCTGTGGTGACGCTAAACCGAACTCAGGCGTAGGCCGGGCTCAGGTTCGGTTGCAAGATCGCTTCGTACAGGATATCGGCCTTGAGCGCCGCCTGGAGCGACGGGATGGACCCGCCGGCGCGGTACTGGAAGCTCACTTGCAGCACATCGCCGACGGCGGCCTTGACCGGATTGGCCAGCGGCAGCGTCATGTAATGGTTCAGCCAGTCGATGGTGGTGGAGCGCTCGGCGACCACGGCCAGGATGTTTTTCGTCACGAAGCGCATGGCATTGATTTCACCGGCGCGCTCGACGACGAACTTGCCCTGCCAGTTGTAAGTCAATTCGTTGGGCTGGTTGAAATCGATGATGCTGTAGACGGCAGGCTGCGCCATTTCCACGGTGCCCGGATAAATGACCTGGGTTTCCTGGAATTGCACGATGGGCGCGTAAAAACCCTCGAAATCGTATTCCTGGTGCAAGGGCTGGACCGCCATGATGACCGCTTCCGGCAGGAACACCGGCAGCGGGCCGCCGAAACGCTCGATGTAGCGGC
>NZ_JANXMI010000244.1 GCF_025354735.1 Rugamonas sp. | reverse complement strand
CCGTGGCGCGCCGCAACGTCGCCACCTACAAGCTGGAACAGCGCGTCACGCTGATCGAGTCGGACCTGTACCAGAACGTCCCGCAGAAAAAGTATGACCTCATCATCAGCAATCCGCCGTACGTCAATTCGACCTCGATGGGCAAGCTGCCGCAGGAATATCTGGCCGAGCCGCGCATCGCCCTCGATGGCGGCGACGACGGCATGGACCTGGTGCGCAAGATCGTCGCCGGCGCCGCCGAGCGCCTCACCGACGATGGTATCCTGATCGTTGAAATCGGCAATGAGCGCGAGTTCGCCGAAGCCGCTTTCGGCGCGCTGGGCCTAACCTGGCTGACCACCAGCGCCGGCGACGATATGGTGTTCCTGCTGACGGCGGATCAACTCAAGCTGTAATCGGCCGAACACAAGTAAACCATAGCGGGGTCGGGTTCCGGTTTCGAGCGATGCATTCGAAACCGGGACCCGACCCCGACTCACCGCCGCAGGACCGCACGGTGTCACTACCTCAAAGAAGAACATGATACGTTTTATTCAAGTAAGCCTGATGCGCGGCATAAAGCCGTTGCTGGAACAAGTCGACATCACCCTCAACCCGGGCGACAAGATCGGTCTGATCGGCGCCAACGGCGCCGGCAAATCGAGCTTGTTCGCCATGCTGCGCGGCGAGCTGCATCCGGACCAGGGCGAGATCGACTTCCCCGCCAAATGGCGCATGGCTTACGTGGCCCAGGAGACGCCGCCGCTGGAACGCGCGGCGCTCGATTACGCCATCGACGGCGACATCACGCTGCGCAAGCTGGAAGAGGAACTGGCGCGCCTTGAAAGCGAGCCGGCCACCACCGAAAACGGTATCGCCATCGGCGAAATCTACAGCGCCCTGGCCGACGCCGACGCCTACACCGTGCAGTCGCGCGGCGAGCAGCTGTTGCTGGGCCTGGGCTTTTCGCTGGACCAGATGCAGCAGCCGGTGGCCAGCTTCTCCGGCGGCTGGCGCATGCGTTTGAATCTGGCGCAGGCGCTGATGTGCCCTTCCGACCTGCTGCTGCTCGATGAGCCGACCAACCACTTGGATCTGGACGCCATCATCTGGCTGGAAGACTGGCTGAAACGCTATCCGGGCACGCTCATCATCATTTCGCACGACAGGGACTTCCTCGATGAAGTGGTGAACGTGGTCGCCCACATCGACGAGCGCAAGCTGAAACGCTACTCCGGCAACTATTCGAGCTTCGAGCGCCAACGCGCGGCGCAGATGATACTGGCCGCCGGCGCGCTGGAAAAGCAGACCCGCAAACGGGCCCACCTGGAATCGTTCGTCAACCGCTTCAAGGCGCAGGCCTCGAAGGCGCGCCAGGCGCAGAGCCGCATGAAGGCGCTGGCCAAGATGGAAGAACTGGCGCCGCTGCGCGCCGCCGCCGAATTCTCCTTCGAATTCCGCGAGCCGCTGAGCGCTCCGAATCCGCTGCTGGTGATGGAGGACGTCAACGCCGGCTACCGCATCGAAGACGAGGCGACCGGCGCCATCACCACCAAGAGCATCGTCAACGACATCAATTTCTCGCTGCAGATCGGCCAGCGTATCGGCCTGCTGGGCGTGAACGGCGCCGGCAAGTCGACGCTCATCAAGACCATCGCCGGCGAGTTGATGCCGCTGACCGGCGACGCCACGCTCGGCAAGGGCCTCAACATCGGCTACTTCGCCCAGCACCAGGTGGAGATGCTGCGCCACGACGAATCGCCGCTGTGGCACCTGGCCAAGATCGCGCCGACCGTGCGCGAACAAGAGCTGCGCAACTTCCTGGGCGGCTTCAACTTCCCCGGGACCATGGTCACCAGCTCGATCCGGCCGTTCTCCGGCGGCGAAAAGGCGCGCCTGGCGCTGGCGCTGATCGTGTGGCAGCGCCCCAACCTGCTGCTGCTCGATGAGCCGACCAATCACCTGGACCTGGAAACGCGCGAGGCGCTGACCGAGGCGCTGGCCCAGTTCGAGGGCACGCTGGTGGTGGTCTCGCACGACAGGCATCTGCTGCGCGCCACCACCGACCAGTTCATCATCGTCGCCGACGGCAAGCTGCAACCGTTCGACGGTGACCTGGACGATTACAAGGACTGGCTGTTCCAGACCAAACTGGGCAAGGGCACCAGCGTGCTGCCGGCCGCCGGCAAGGACAACAAGACCGACTTCCCGGTCGCGTCGCCGGTCGCTACGACCGCCACCGCCGCCGCCGCGCCGTCCGTCAACACCAAGGACCAGAAGCGCCAGGCCGCCGAAGACCGCCAGCGCCTGGCCACGCTGCGCAAGCCGCTGGAACAAAAGGTCAAGCGCCTCGACGAGCAGATCGCCAAGCGCAACGGGCAGAAAACGGAAGTCGATGGGAAGCTGGGCGAGTCGACCATCTACGACGCGGCCAACAAGGCCAAGCTGAAGCAGCTGCTGGCCGACCAGGCCTTCTTCACCAAGGACCTGGCGCAGCTCGAGAGCGAATGGCTGGAGTTGCAGGAGCAGCTGGAAGCGCTGGTGTAAGCGTCCGGCGCGGCCGCGCGTTCACGCGGCCTGGCGGCTGCCGATGGCGATTTTACGGATCGACATCAGGCGGTCGATGTCGATCACGATCAGGCGGCGGCCGTGCACTTCGCCCAGGCCGAGCAGATAGTCGACCGCCTCGCCGGCGCCGGCGCCCGGTATCGGCACGATCTGTTCCGGCGCCAGCGTGACGATGTCGGTCACGTCGTCGACCACCATGCCCATCACGCAGGTCGACAGCTTGAGGATGATGACGTCGGTGCGCGGATCGTGCCGCGGCGCGCGCGATCCGAAGGCGATGCGCATGTCGACGATGGGCATGATGACGCCGCGCGACAGCGCCACGCCGCTGAGGATTTCGCCGTCCGAGGCGAAGCGCTCCAGCGCCTGCAAGGGCCGCAACTCCTGTACCTTGCTGAAGTCGAGCGCATACTCCAAACCGCCGAGGTGGAACGTCAGGTACTGCATGGCGCCGTCGCCGCCGGAGCCTTGGCGGTTGCGTTCGATGGCGGCGGCGGTGACGCAATACTGGCCGAGAGTCGTAGTCGAGGATTGCATGATGATCCTTTCTTGCGGGGAGGTGCTGCGCCGGTGGCCGCCGGACCATCGCCACGGCGGCGGCCCATGCAAGCCCGGTGACAGGCATGTGCCATCCTAACCGGCCGCGGTCCGCTGGTCGTTGATAGGTGTCAACATTTCCGGCCAGACAGTCAGCCGTAACCCCTTGACAACTTTTTCCGGCAAACGCGCTACAATAGACGGGCCGCGTGCGGCGATTCCGTTCCCCATGATGAAGGTTGGTGTAGATGATCCATTGGCTCAAGCGTTTACTTTCCACGCCGGCAGCCGCGCCGCTGGGCAGCGGCCACACCGGCGCCGCGCAGTCGGCCGCACCGGCCGCCGCGCCGCACCGCGCCGCCGCGCCGGCCGCGGACGGCCCCTCCTTCGAGCAAAAACAGCGCGTCGAGAGCGCCTATTACCGCTGGCTGTTCGCCACCCCGGACACGGCCAGCCACGGCATCAGCCCGGACGAGTCGCGCGTGCTCGACTCCCTGTCCATCCTCGTCGAATCGGGCCAGTCCGGCGCCGCGCTGGTGCGCCGCATGCCGGGCCTGATCCCGCAAGTGCTGCAAAGCCTGCGCAGCGAGAGTTTTTCCGGCGCCGAAATCGCGCGCAAGATTTCGGCCGACATGGTGCTGGTGGCGGCCGTGATCCGGCTCGCCAACAACACGCGCCAGTCCGGCGCCACCCGCATCACCAGCGTCGAACACGCCATCATCGTCATCGGCCAGAACGGCCTGCGCCAGTTGATTACCGCCGTGGCCCTGTGGCCCATCGCCGACCTGAAATCGGGCCCCTACACCCGCCAGCTGGCGCCGCGCCTGTGGGAGCAGGCCGAGTGCTGCGGCCTGGCCAGCCGCATGATGGCGGCGCCGCCCGAGACGGTGCCGATGGAAGCCTTCCTGGCCGGCCTGATCCAGTACGTCGGCCTGCTGGTGTCGCTGCGCATCATGGACCAGGCCGGCGCCACCGAGAAAATGGGCTCGCCGCTGTTCTGCCTCAACCTGCTGCGCCTGGCGCGCCGCCTGTCCTGCCGCATCGCCCAGGACTGGGACTTCTCGCCCTCGGTCATGCGGGCCATCGAAGAACAGCAGCGGCGCCGCAGCGACACCACCTCGGCCGGCGGCGTGCTGCTGGGCCTGGCGGACTATCTGAGCAAGACCAAGATCCTGGCCGACCACGGCCTGCTCGACGAGACCGACAGCTCGCTGTTCGACGGCCTGGCGCCGGCGGCCGTGGCCTGCTACGCCAACCTGGGCCCGGCCGACGACCGCGCGGCGGCGCTGTGATGGACGCCGCGCTGCCGCTGGCGGGCATCCGCGTGCTCGACCTGACCCGGCTGCTGCCCGGCCCCGCCGCCACCATGCACCTGGCCGACATGGGCGCCCACGTCATCAAGATCGAAGACCCCGGCGCCGGCGACTACGCCCGCGCCATGGGACCGGTGCGCAAGGAAGTGTCGCAATTCTTCGTCGCCGTGAATCGGGGTAAACAGTTTATACGCTTAGACCTGAAGGACGCGGCCCAGCGCGAACAGCTGCTGGCGATGGTGGAGCAGGCCGACGTGCTGGTCGAAAGCTTCCGCCCCGGCGTGATGGAGAAACTGGGACTGGACTGGCCGCGGCTGCGCCAGCGCAATCCCAAGCTGGTGATGTGCTCCATCTCCGGCTATGGCCAGGACGGCCCCTACGCGCAGCTGGCCGGCCACGACATCAACTACATCGGCTACGCCGGCATGCTCGAACAAAGCGCCGGCGCCGACGGCGTGCCGGTGCTGTCGAATCTACAGGTCGGCGACCTGCTGGGCGGCGCCCAGAGCGCGCTGCAAGGCATGCTGGCGGCGCTGGTGGCCGTCAAGATGGGCGGCGCCGGCCGCCACGTCGACGTTTCGATGACGGACGCCGTGCTGGCCCATAACGTGATGCCGCTGGTGGCCATCAACGACGGCCGCGCGGCCGTGCCGGGACGCGCACTGCTGACCGGCGGCGTCCCCTGCTACAACGTCTACCGCACCAGCGACGGCCGCCACATGGCCGTCGGCGCGCTGGAACTCAAATTCTGGCGCGCCTGCTGCGACGTGCTCGAACGGCCCGATCTGAAACCGCGCCACTGGCAGCTGGGCCAGGAAATCGGCGGCGCCGACGCGCTGGCGCTGAAGGCGGAACTCGACGCCATCTTCGGCGCGCGCACGCTGGCCGAGTGGAGCGCGCTGTTCGAGCCGGCCGACTGCTGCGTCACGCCGGTGCTGCGCACGGCCGAAGCGCTCGAGCATCCGCTGTTCAAGGCGCGCGCCATGACCGGCCAGCGCCGCCACGACACCGAGGGCTGGCACTGGGCCGTCGCGCAGCCAGTCAAGTTCGCGCTGTGATGGTCAGCATCGATCCGGCCCAAGTCGAGTTCAACGCGATCCGCGCGCAGGGACCGGGCGGCCAGAACGTCAACAAGGTATCGAGCGCGGTGCACCTGCGCTTCGACATCGCCAACTCCTCGCTGCCGGAGCACATCAAGGAGCGCCTGCTGGCCCTGCGCGACCAGCGCATCACCAAGGATGGCGTGGTGGTGCTGAAGGCGCAGCAGTCGCGCAGCCAGGAAGCGAACAAGGAGGAGGCCTTGCGGCGTTTGCAGGAACTGGTCGACGGCGTGGCCGTGCTGCCGGCCGTGCGGCGCGCCACGCGGCCGACCCGCAGCTCGCAGCGCAAGCGCCTCGACGGCAAGGCCAAGGACGGCGAACGCAAACAGCTGCGCGGCAAGGTCAGTCTGTGATGCGCGTGGATGCGCGGCGGCTAGTTAAGCCGGTTTTAAGGATGGCCTTATAAGATATGCGGGTCAAACATGCTTTCTCCATGAATGACTCAAAGCCCCGACCGGCCTCAACCCGGATCGGGGCTTTGTCTTGTGCGGGACGAAAACTGCGCTGCAGCGCGCCTAGTCTTCCATGGCCCAGTCGATGGCGCCGCTGCTGTCGGAAAAAATCGCCGTCAGGCCGGACTTGGCGGCGCGCAGCTTGGCCTTGATTTCTTTCGGCGTGCGCTCGTAGGCCGGTCCGAGGTCGGGATTGAAGGCCATGGGCCGCAGCAGCGTCTCGCCGGTCACCATCTGCACCGCGCAGCGCGACGCGCCGATCACCGCCATCTTCTGGCGCCGCACCAGCGCGATCTGCTCCTGCGTCTGCGCGCCCTGCGCCTGCGCCGCCTTCCACACCAGCGACAGCTTGGCGACCGCCTTCAGCGACGGCCCGACCTTCTCCGCCATCTTGTGGAACAGCGGTTCCTGCTCCGCCGTCAGCACCACCTCGCGCTTGCGCACGCGCGTGGCCAGCGTCAGATAGCTGCGCACATCCTGTTCGCTGGTGAGGTTGTCGATCTCCTGTTTGTGCGCCAGTGCCGCCGTCTCGAAACGCGACAGCTCGACATCGAGTTCGGCCAGGCGCTTGTCGTACTTCGACGTGTCCGGCATCAGCGCGAACAGCAGCATCTCGGTCTGCCGGCGCGGACCGGCGCTGCCGATTTCCATGGTGCGGGCGGCGATGGCGCAACCCTCGGCGACCTTGATGATCACTTCATCGGCGATGATTTCGCAGTTGCTCGCCTCACCGATCACGACGCGCGTGCCGGAGATGATGCAGCTTTCGGCGCGGGCCAGCACGATCTCGCCCTTTTTCGTTTGCAGCACCGCGCCCGAGGCCACGCCCTTGACGCGGATGGCGCCGCCGGCGTTGGTGGCGCTGCCGCCCATCAGGTTGCGACTGAGGACGATGTCGCCGCCGCGCGAATTGATATGGCCGAAGACGTCGCCGTGGATGGTGATGTCGCCGCCCTCGACGACGCGCTGCTCCTGCACTTCGCCGAATTCCTCGTACTCGCCGTTCAGTTGCAGGTTGCCGGTGGTGCGCACGCTGACGCCTTCGCGGCTGACGATTTTCGGGCCGATGGAAATGCGCTTGCTGGCCGCGTCCACGTTCAAAAAACCGTCGACGGCCGAGACCAGATAGTCGCCCTCGGCGAAGTGCTGCACCACGGTGCCGGCGCCGGCCACGCTGGCCAGTTCGATGTCCTTGGGGATGGGCGGTTCGAGCACGATGCCCGACAATTCGAAGCCGCGCACGCCCGGCGCGCGCGGCAGCTTGCGCAGCAGCTTGACGTGCGGCTTGACCTGCGGGAAGCGGTTCTGGAAGGTGTTCCAATCGAGCCGGCCGTCGGCCAGTTCGCGCGGCGCGTTGCTGCGGTGGATGTCGCGCGACACTTCGACGATGCAGGCGTCGCGCCCCGGCATGGCGGCCAGGCGGCGCGCCACCACCAGGCGCGCCGGCCGCGCGGCGGCGATGGTGGCGCGCACCACCGGCGCGTCGATGCCGAAGCGTATGCCCTTGACCCACATGTCGGCGACGAATTCGTCGAAACTCAGTTTGGCCGGCTGCGGCGGCAAATCGGCGACCTCGAAATAGGTCGGCTCGAAATAGTATTCGGCTTCGCCGTTGACGATCTTGACCGATTTGTACAGGCCGCGCCGCAGCGCCACGAAGGGCGCGATGGCGTCGGCGAAGCGCAGCAGCGGCTGCGCTTTCTGCGCCTCGGACAGCTCGGCGCCGGCGTTGTACAAGACCTTGATGAAGACCGCGTAATCGAGCCCGGTGAAAAACGCGCTCGATAAGTACACCTGGTTGACGGCGGCCTGGCAAGCCGTGGCCGTGGCCGACGCCTGGAAGTAAACGCCGTCGCCGCGTTTGACGATGGCCGATGGCAGATCGTCATCCGGGATGGACGCAGCGGGCACGGCTTGAGGATCTTGCTCCATCTTGAATTAGTCGGCGCGGCGACCGTCACGCCGGCCTGCGCCTTATGTAATATTTTTCGTAGAGTAACATGATCTACCGTCAAAAAGACAGCCGTCGCGGGCGCGCGCGCGTTTTGCGGTGTGCGCTGGGTGCCCGATTGGTGATCGCGCCGTCTTCGCGTGAAGATCGCGCGGCGGCAGCGGCGGGCGCTTGCGGACGGGCGCGGCCACCGGCGGCCGGTTCAGGCGCTGCGCCCCGGATCCAGATGCCAGTCGAAGGAACCGGTGGCGCCGTCGAACAGCGGCGCGCCCTCGCCGCCGCCGCGCAGGCGCAGCCGGATGTCGCGCGGCGCCAGCCGGTACAGCGCGGCGGCACCGTCGTCCGGCAGCGCCATGGTGCGCACCCGCGTGTCGCCGTCGACGCGCTCGATGCCGCAGTGGGCGCGGCCGCCGGCTTCCCGGCGCTGCTCCATCAGGCGCGCGACCTGCTGCAACAGCAAGGTGTGGCGGGTCTGCCCCACCCGCAGCTGCTCGTTGAGCAGTTTCAGCGCCTGCAAATCGGGGCCGACCGCCGCCGCGATCTTCTTCAGGTGCTGGCCCTGCTGCGCCGTCAGCAGCAGCTCCTGCGTGCGCAGCTTGGCGGCCAGCGCCAGATAGCGCCGCAAGTCCGGCCGCCCGGCCACCTGCTCCGTCTCGCGCTGGCAGGCCGCGTTCAGCGCCTGCTGGGCGTCGGCCTGCCGCTGAAGGTCGGCGATGTCGCGCCCGAACTGGCCGACGTCGCGCACCAGCATCCACACCAGCATCTCGCTGTTTTTGCGCGGACCGCAAGTCTCCATCTCGACGCTGCGGGCGGCCAGCGCGCAGCCCTCGGCCAGGCCGATGCGGATGGTGTCGGCGACGATCTCGCAATTGGAGGCGTGCTCGATGACGACCACGGTGGCGGCGATGACGCAGTTTTCGGCGCGCGCCACCGTCACCGTGCCGTCGCGCGAGGCGATCGTCGCGGCGGAGGCGACGCCGGCCACGCTGATGTCGCCGGCCGCGTTGGCGATGGTGCCGCCGACCAGGTTGCGGCCCAGGACCACGGCGCCGCCGCGCGACTGGATGTGGCCATAGACGTCGCCGTGCACGGTGATGTCGCCGCCGACCACGTCGCGCAATTCCTGCACGTCGCCGAATTCCTCGTAGGCGCCGGCCAGCTCCAGGTTGCCGGTGGTGCGGCCGCTCACGCCTTCGGTGCTGACGATTTTATCGGTGACGGAAATGCGGCTGGACTTGGCGTCGACGTTGAGAAAGCCGTCGAGCGTGGCGACCAGGAACTCCTCGTCGCCGTGGCGTTCGACGGCGGTGCCGGCGCCGGCCCAGTGGCCGAGCTCCAGGTCTTTGGACGGCGCGGCCGGCAGCGGCCGGCCCGCCAGATCGACGCCGGGATGGCCGGCCAGCGGCGGCTGTTTCTTCAGCAGCCGCAAGCCCTGCTTGATCTGCGGAAAGCGGTTCTGGAAACTGAGCAGGTCGATGCGGCCGTCGGCGCGGGCGCGCGGCGCGTCGCTGCGGTGCAGGTCTGGCGTCACCTCGACCACCTGCGCGTCGACGCCGGGCGTGGGGTCGAGCTGGCGCGCCACCGTGATGCGCTCGGACTTGCCGCCGGCGATCGCGGCCCGCACCGCCGCCATGTCGACGCCGAAGCGTACGCCCTGGTTCCACAGCTCGGCGACCAGTTCATCGGCGTCGAGCTGCAAGGGGCGCTCCGGGACCACGGTGCCGTCGGGCAGGACCTCCTCGTCCGTGTACAGCAGCTGGAAAAAATATTCGGCGCTGTCGCGCCGCAGCTTGATGTTTTTATACAGCGCGCGCCGTTGCGGCGCCAGCGGCAGCACCTGGGACGCCAGCCGTGTCAGACCGTTCAGCTCCGCTGGCGCGCCGACGCCATACAACGCCCGCATCAGCGCCACATAATCGAGCCCGGAAAAATAGGCGCCGCTGGCGTAGACGTGGTGCACGGCGGCCAGCGATTGCGCCGGCGGTGCGGCGGCGTCGACATAGAGGCCGTCCTCGCGGCGCAGCACGCCCGATGGCAACGTGGACGCGGCCGCCGCCGCGGCCGCGGCCGGCGCGGCGGACGGGGATTCGATGCCGGAAATGTCGGATGACAAGAATTCCTCCACGCGGGAAGCACAAGCTGGCCTAGCTGCGCCACGGACGAGTGGCGGCCCACGGCCGCGCGTGAGGGTGTGACCGTCTTACGTGTAAATAATTAATATTACACGCTGGCTAGCGAAATACGGAAAAAAGTTGATATAAAGATAGGCGGATTTTGCCCGCTTTTTGTGCGCCGTCAATGCCGCGGCGGATAGGCGTAGATGTCCTGGCCCGCTTCGTTGATCTGGCGCCGCAGGTCGCGCCGTTCGTCCGCCGTCAGCCGCATGCGGCGGCCGGTCTCGGCGTTGCGGCTGGCATCTTGCATGGCGCGGCGCTGCTCTTCGGCGCGGGCCTCGAAAGAACGCGGATCGGGCGCGCGCTGATCGGGGCCGCGCTGCTGCGGCGCGGCCCCGGCCGGGCCGGCGTTTTGCTGGCGCTCGGCCACGCGCTCGGCGTGGATCGCTTCGCGCTGGGCGTGAACTTCTTCCTTGCGTTGCACGGCGCGTTCCCCGCCGTCATGCTCGCCGGGACCGGCACAGGCGCCAGCCATCGCGCCCAACAGCGTGCAGCACACCACGAACGAACCGACAGCCGAGCGCACGCCCGAAGCTGCGCTGCCTGTCACGTGGTTTTTTTTGTGCCCGATGTTGACCATAATGTGCTTCATCCCTAAATCCCGGTAAAACAAATGCCTGAAACGACCTATGCCCAGAGTGTATGATGCTTTACCCGGGTGAGTAAGGGCAATTGGGTAAAGTTTGTAACAGTGTGTAATGGGTCGCCACGGACGTTTTCGCGCGACGATTATGACGTTACCATAGCACCATGAATATGACAAATCTGACAGCGATATGACGACGACAACGACTGAATCTGGCAACACTTCCGGCAACCCGACCGCCAACCTGCATGGCCACCAGGCAAAGATCATGGTAGTCGACGACGACGTCCGGCTGCGCGACCTGCTGCGCCGCTACCTGACCGAGCAAGGCTTCAACGTGGTCACGGCCGAAAACGCGACGGCCATGAACAAGCTGTGGCTGCGCGAGCGCTACGACCTGCTGGTGCTGGACCTGATGCTGCCCGGCGAGGACGGCCTGTCGATCTGCCGCCGCCTGCGCGGCGCCGGCGACCAGACCCCCATCATCATGCTGACGGCCAAGGGCGAAGACGTCGACCGCATCGTCGGCCTCGAAATGGGCGCCGACGATTATCTGCCGAAACCGTTCAACCCGCGCGAGCTGGTGGCCCGCATCGGCGCCGTGCTGCGCCGCAAAGGCCCGGACGAGATTCCCGGCGCGCCGTCGGAGACGCCGCAATCGTTCGAGTTCGGCCAGTTCGTGCTCGACCTGGGCACCCGCACGCTGAAGAAAAACGGCGAAACGGTGCCGCTGACGACCGGCGAATTCTCGGTCCTCAAAGTGTTCGCGCGCCACGCGCGCCAGCCGCTGTCGCGCGAAAAGCTGATGGAGCTGGCGCGCGGCCGCGAATACGAGGTGTTCGACCGCAGCCTGGACGTGCAGATTTCGCGCCTGCGCAAGCTGATCGAACCCGATCCGTCCAGCCCCCTCTACATACAAACCGTGTGGGGCCTGGGCTACGTCTTCATCCCGGAGGGGCAGCCACGCTGACCGGCGGCCCGCGATGTTCGCGTCTTATTTTTCCCGCGTGCGCTGGCTGCGTAGTGGCCTGTTCTGGCGCACCTTCTTCCTGCTCGGCGCGTTGACGACGATGAGCATGTCGGCCTGGGTCGGCATGATCAGCATCGTCGAGCGCGAGCCGCAGGCGCAGCAGATTTCGGCCCAGGTGATTTCGGTCGTCACCATCACCCACGCCGCGCTCACGCATTCGGCGCCCGAGCTGCGGCGCGAACTGCTGTTCGACCTGGTGTCCAACGAAGGTATACGCGTGTTTCCGCTGGAGGACGACGACAAGGTCGAGCCGCCGGCCAAGAACGCGCTGATGCCCGACATCGAACGGCTGGTCAAGGCCAAGCTCGGGCCGCAGACGCGCTTCTCGTCCGAAGTCAATGGCGTGGCCGGCTTCTGGATCAGCTTCAATATCGACGGCGACCAATACTGGCTGATGCTGGAACGCGAGCGCATACGCGGCCTGACCGGCGTGCAGTGGCTGGGCTGGGCCAGCGTGGTGTCGCTGCTGTCGCTGGTCGGCGCGGCGCTCATTTCCAGCTTGATTAACCGCCCGCTGGCGCGCCTGACGGCCGCCGCGCGCCAGATCGCCGAAGGCAAACGGCCCGACCCGCTGCCCGAAAAAGGCCCGCGCGAAATCCTGCAGGCGAACCGCAGCTTCAACCAGATGGTCGACGACCTGCAACAGGTCGAGTCGGACCGCGCCGTGATTTTGGCCGGCATCTCGCACGACCTGCGCACGCCGCTCGCGCGCATGCAGCTGGAAGTGGAGTTGGCCCATTTGTCGGACGAGGCGCGAGTAGGCATACAGTCCGACATCGGCCAGATGGACGCCATCATCGGCCAGTTCCTCGACTACGCCAAGCCGACCGAGGCCGCCAGTTTCATCAACGTCGATCTCGGCGCGCTGCTGGCCGAAACGGCGCGCGAGGCCGAGCGCCTGGCCGACGTGCGCATCCACACCGACATCGCCGACCGGGCCCACGTGATGGGCAACGGCACCGACCTGAAACGCGTCATCAACAACTTGATCGAGAACGCGCGCCGCTACGGCAAAACGCCCGGCACCGACGTCACCGAGATCGACATCAAGTGCAGCGTCAAAGGCATGCACACGTCCAAGCGCGTCATCGTCGACATCGGCGACCATGGCGGCGGCGTGCCGGACGATAAACTGGGCGAGCTATTGAAACCGTTCACGCGGCTCGACACCGCGCGCGGCCAGGCCAACGGCGCCGGCCTCGGACTGGCTATCGTCGACCGCGTGCTGCTGCGCCACGGCGCCGAACTCCATGTCAGCAACCGCGATGGCGGCGGCCTGCAATTCCAGATCATCTTGCGCGCCGTCGCCTGAACCATCCCTCCTTGACCATGCCGATGCGCCCCGCCCTCCTGCCGCTGCTGCTGGCCGTCGCCGCCGGCGCGGCAGCACCAGCACCCGAAGCAGCCACCGAAACGCGCGCCGCCACCGCGCAGGAAATCGCGTCCTTCGACGCCTACCGCCGCGCGCTGCCCGCCGATCCCGCCGACGCCGCCGATGCAGACCATGCCGCGCCGCGATTCGACATCCAGCGCCAGCATCGCGCCCGCGCCTGGACCATCGCCGCCTACGTCGACGCGGCGCCGCTGCGCTCCTCGCCGGCGCTGTGCCGCATGCGCCGGCGCGCCTATGATTACTCCGCCGCCGCGCCCAAAGACCAGCGCTGGAGCGCGCGCCTGCCGGAGCAGCAGTTGGTCTGGCTCGCCAACGGCGCCGCCTGCGCCGCGCCGACGCAGCCGGTCGAACTGACGCGGCCCTTGCCGGACGCCGCCATCGTCGGCCTGCTGCGCCAGCATCCGGCGCTGATGCAGCGCGCGCGCCTGCTCCTGGCCGGGAACAGCGCATGCATCGGCCTGCGTTCGCTGCCCTTCCATCCGATCGCGCTCGGCCCGGCCGCGCCGGCGCCGGGCGCCGTCGCCATGTATAGCCTGACGTTCCAGAGCGACCGCGATAGCACGGCCCAGGTCACGGTGCGCAACAGCGGCGCGGAACTCAGCGCGTGGGGCGTCAGCTGCCGCGCGCATTGACAGCGCCGCCCATCCATGGGACGATCCTGCAGTTGTCGATTTAGTCACAACCCAGGAGCCCAGCCCATGCATCCTTCCCCACTGTCCGCCGTCTCCGCGCTCGCGCTTGCGCTGCTGGCGACGCCGTGCCGCGCCGACGATGCGGCGGCGGCCCACGCCATCGCCGCCGACGCCGCCAGCATCACCGGCAAGCTCGATGCCGACCATCCTTTGCTGACCGCCGGCGGCACCGCGCTGACCGCGCCGCGCGACTGGAGCGTGCGGCGCGCCGCCGGCATGCTGCTGCTCGACGCGCCCGAAACGGACAGCCACGTCGTCATCGTCGACCTGGCCGCCGGCGGCGCCGACAACGCCGCCGCCGCCATCGCGCAGGCCTGGGCCATCTACCGCCCCGCCGACCACCACATCTACCACCTGCTGACGGAACGGGCCGCGCACGAAGGCTGGGACGAACGCCGCGTCGCCGACTACGACATTCCGCCCAACGAGCGCGCCGTCATCGAAGCCATCGCCTCGCGCCATGGCGATGGCTGGAACGTGATCCTGGTCGATGCCGCCGAAGCCACCGCTTCCAAGCGGAACACGGCCATCTCCCTGATCGTCGACAGCGCGCGGCCGCCCGGCTACACGGCCGAAACCTTCGCCGGCCGCGCGCCGCATCCGCTGAGCCCCGAGCGCATCGAACAGCTGCGCGCCTTCGTGGCCGAATCGATGAAGCAGCTCGGCATCCCCGGCGCCGGCCTGGCGCTGATGGACCACAACCGCATCGTCTACGAAGGCGGCATCGGCGTGCGCGAACTGGGCAAGCCGGAAGCGGTCGACGCCGACACCCTGTTCATGGCCGCCTCCAACACCAAGGGCATGAGCACCCTGCTGCTGGCGACACTGGTCGACGACGGCAAACTGCGCTGGGACGAGCCGGCCATCGAGGCCTATCCCCGCTTCAAACTGGGCGACGCCGCCGTCACGCCCAAGGTGCAGATCCGCCACCTGGTGTGCGCCTGCACCGGCCTGCCGCGCCAGGACTTCGAGTGGCTGTTCAACTTCGGATCGGCCACGCCGGCCACCTCCTTCACGCTGCTGGCCGTGGCCAAACCGACCAGCGGCTTCGGCGAGGTTTTCCAATACAATAATCTGATGGCGTCGGCCGCCGGCTACATCGCCGCCGCGCAGATCTATCCGAAGATGGCGCTCGGGCCGGCCTACGACAAGGCCATGCGGACCCGCATCTTCGACCCGCTCGGCATGGACTCGACCACCTTCGACATGGCCGCCGCGCTGGCCGCCAACCACGCCAGCCCGCACGCCATGGACCTCGACGGCCAGGTGGCCGTGGCGCAGATGGCCAACAACTACAGCGTGCTGCCGTTCCGGCCCGCCGGCGGCGCGTGGACCTCGGCCCATGACCTGATCCGCTACGTGCAGCTCGAAGCGAACGGCGGCAAGCTGCCCGACGGCAGCCAGCTGGTCTCGGCCGAGAACCTGCTGCGGCGGCGCGCGCCCGGCGTCGCCTCCGGCCCACACGAGCATTACGGCATGGGCCTGGAAACCGGGGACCAGTGGGGCGTCAACGTGGTGCGCCACGGCGGCAGCCTGTTCGGCTACAAAAGCGACATCTACCTGCTGCCCGACGAGGGCATAGGCGCGGTCCTGCTGACCAATGCCGACGAAGGCCGGCCGCTGCTCGGGCCCTTTTTGCGGCGCCTGCTCGAACTGCTCTACGACGGCAAGCCGGAAGCGGCCGACGCGGTCCGCATCGCCGCCGCCAACGACGCCGCCGAACGCGCCAGCGACCGCGCCCTGCTGACGGCGCCGGCCAGCGCGGACTTGAGCGCGCAGCTGGCGCAGCGCTACCGCAGCGCCGAACTGGGCCAGCTGACGGTGCTGCATAAGGGGCGCGACACCATCTTCGACTTCGGCGCCTGGCAGTCGCCGGTCGGCTCGCGCCGCAACGCCGACGGCAGCATCTCCTTCATCACCACGCGCGCGGCCGTCGACGGCTTCGACTTCGTCGCCGCCACCGACGCCGGCGCCCGCGCCGGCAAAACCAAGGCCAAGCGCGCGCTGATCGTGCGCGACGGCCAGCACGAATACCGCTATATCGAGCAAGGAAAATAATGGATGCCTACACGCTGACCCTCGCCACCGGCATCGCCGCCGCCATCATGGCGATGACGATGGCGCTGCTGCACAACGCCAGCCCGCGTGAAACCTGCCTGCTCGACTGGGCCATGGTCGGCATCCTCAACGTCGCCTCCAACGGCGTGGCCATGCTGATGATGGCGCTGCACATCGACAGCTTCCTCATGCCCGCCCTCATCAACACGCTCTACATCGCCGGCCACTACGCCATCCTGGCCGGCCTGCGCCGCCATTTCGGCCTGGCGCCGCGCTGGCGTCCCGTGGCGCTGCTGGCGCTCGCCATCCTGGCCACGCACTTGTCGGGGTACGCGCAGGCGTCGGTCACGCACCGGCTGATGCTGTTCTACCCGGTCATCATCACCCTGAATATTTTCATCATCAAACTGCTGTGGCGCGCGCCGGACAACGAGGCCAGGCCGGCCTACCGCGCGCTGCTGGTGCTGGAATCGGCGTTCTTGCTGCAGACGGTGCTGCGCTTCGGCTTCATCCTGTTCGGCGACCCGTCGGCGCTGACGCCGGGCGGCAGCCAGTTCCTGCAGACTTCCGGCTCGCTGGCGACGTTCATCTTCCTGTCGGTGGCGACGATGAGCTGCGCCCTGATCGTGATCCGGCACCAGGAGGTGGCGCTGCGCCGGGCCTCGCTGACCGACAGCCTGACCGGCTGGCTCAATCGCCGCGCGCTGCAGGACATCGCCGAGCGCGAATTCCTGCGCTGCCGCCGCATCCGCGCCGGCATGTCGTTCATGATCTTCGACATCGACCACTTCAAGTCCGTCAACGACCGCCACGGCCACGCCATCGGCGACGCCGCGATCCGCCACGTGACCGACCTGGCGGCGCACGCGATGCGCGGCTACGATGGCCTGTTCCGCATCGGCGGCGAGGAATTCGCCGTCATCGTCGCCGGCGTCACGCTGGAAGAACTGCTGCTGATCGGCGAGCGCCTGCGCGCGCTGATCGCCGACCAGCCGCTGGTCATCGACGACAAGACCGGCCGCATCACCGTCGGCGTCACCGTCAGCGTCGGCCTGGCCACGCTGGAACACGGCGACGCCGGCTGGGAAAGCATCTTGCGCCGCGCCGACGACGCGCTGTACCGCGCCAAGAAAAATGGCCGCAACCAGGTCAATCTATACCACCACAGCCTGGCCGAAAACCCGGCCGAGCGCCGCCCCTTGCAGGCCGCCGCATGAGGTGACGGGATGGGATGCGCCGCGCCGCTAGGCCAGCAATTTCGTCAGCAGCAATTCGATCGAGCCGTAACCGTAGAGCAGGTCGATATCGAGTCCCGTCATATCGTAAGGCACCGACACTTCGCGCTCGGGCCGGCCCGGATCGGTGTCGGCATAGACCGCGCGCCACGCGTGGCGCACCGGCTCGGAACGGCGGATGAAGGCCGGGATCGGCCACAGCTCGCGCTGCCAGTCGGGCGCGTCGCCGATCACCTGCCAGCGGCCATTGGCCAGGCCCATGTCGCCGGTGCGCGCCACCTTGACGGCGTCGCCGGGCCGCATGCCGGCCAGTTCGGCCAACGTCGGTAGCGCGGCCCTTTTGGGACCGTAAAAATATGCCAGCACCACCTTGCCGCCGGGGGCCATGCGCGCCAGCAGCCCGGCCGCGTAACCGCCTTGATTCAGTGGCACGGCAAACCACGTGCCCTCGCGGTATGATTGTTTCATGCATGTCCTCTCTGATACGGAGCTGCGGGCGGGCGATACCGCGATACGCCGGGCGCCTATTCGTAATGAAATTGCGCCGCGATCGGTCCGGCCTTGAACAGCACCGCCTTCATCTCCTGGTCCAACTTGGGATCGCGCCGGCGCACCCACTCCAACAACATCGCCATGTGCAGACGCGTGCTGTCGCGCTGGTGCGCCAGCACCAGTTTCAATTCGGGATCGGTGCACGTCTCGTGGCGCTGGTTGAGCGCATCGAGCGCGCCCACCTTCTCGGCCAGCGACGTCAACGCGCGGTGCATGTCCAGCGTCGGCGCCGACAAACTGTCGGGCGCCTCGGCCAGCGCCGCGTGATCCGTGATGCTCATCGATTGCGGGGCCATGGCGTTTCCTTGCTGGTGAATGATGACGCTATTGTCGGCGTCCACGGCCCAAAGTTCAAGTTTAACGGCGCACGACTTTATGCGTCGCACGCGACCGCGATGTGCTAAACTCGCGCTTCGCTAGGGGTCCTGGATCGGTGGTCTACACTGTTCCGGGTGAGAGATACCCTTCGTACCTGATCTGGATAATGCCAGCGAAGGAAAGCGCAAAGTGGTCCCCCTCCTTTGAAATGCTCCTGCGTTGGCTCCGGCCGAATAAGCATCAAACGCAGCAAGCCGGCAGCACCGGCCTGACACAAGAGCACACCATGCCCACACCAAAATTCGCACTCTCCGCCGTCGCCGTCGCGCTGTTGCAGGCCTACGCCGCCCACGCCGCCGGCGCACCGTCCACCCCTGCCGCCGCCGACGCGGCCGACCAGCCGCTGCCCGAAGTGATCGTCAGCGCCAGGGCGCCGGGCGCGCGCGCCGCCGTCGGCGGCTTCGCCGACACGCCGCTGATGCAGACGCCGGCCTCGGTCAGCGTATTGAGCGCGCAGCAGATGCAGGACCGCGACATCCACTCCACCACCGACGCCGCCCGCTACGACGCCAGCATCAGCGACTCCTACAACGCGGTCGGCTACGCCGAGCAGTTCTCGATCCGCGGCTTCGACCTCGATCCGGCGTCGAGCTACCGCAAGGACGGCATGGCCATCAGCGGCGACACCCAGATCCCGCTGGAGAACAAGGAGCGCATCGAAATCCTCAAGGGCCTGGCCGGACTGGAAGCGGGCATCGCCGCGCCGGGCGGCATCGTCAACTACGTGACCAAGCGCCCGACCGCCACGCCGCTGCGCAGCGTCGTCTTCGAGGAGCGCGAGCGCGGCACCCTGTACGGCGCCATCGACCTCGGTGGCCGCTTCGACGATCCCGCCTTCGGCTACCGCATCAACGCCGCCGCCGAACGCCTGCGCTCCTCCATCAAGGGCGCCGACGGCAACCGCAAATTCATCTCCGGCGCCTTCGACTGGCAGATTTCGCCGCAGGCCCTGCTGCAACTGGACGCCGACTACCAATACAAATCGCAGATCACCGCGCCCGGTTTCCAGCTCATCGACGGCGCCACGCTGCCGAAGGTCGATCCCGACACGCTGCTCAACAACCAGCCCTGGACCAAGCCGGTGACGACCACCAGCAGCAATATCGGCCTGCGCTTCGAGTACACCTTCACGCCGCAGTGGAAAGCCACCTTCAGCGCCAACCAGCACCAGTTCCGCCGCGACGACTACACCGCCTTCCCCGAAGGCTGCGGCGACATGGACCCCGGTTTTTGCGCCAACGGCGACTACAACGTCTACGACTACATCAGCGTCGGCGAACGCAAGTCGCCGCTGACGGCGCAAGCCATGGTGCAGGGGCAGTTCGCCACCGGCGCGCTGACCCACGACGTCACCGGCGGCTACTCCTTCTTCCGCAACCGCGAACAGTGGGGCGACGATTTCTACACGCTGGCGGGCCTGAGCAACATCTACCACCCGGTGGTGGTGGCGCCGCCGGAAGGCGGCAGCGGCCCGGTCACCGTGCGCCGCACCGACCACGAACGGGCCCTGTTCGCGCAAGACATCGTCGGCTTGAGCAGCACCGTCAAGCTGCACCTGGGCGCGCGCTACACCCAGGTCAAGCGCGACGAGGCCGACGCCCTGACCCAGGTCGACCAGGGCTTCTGGCTGCCCAACGCGGCGCTGGTGTACAGCCCGACGGGCGGCCTGTCGCTGTACGGATCGTACGCCCAGGGACTGGAGCACGGCGGCATCGCGCCGATCGGCACCAACAACGAACAGGACGCGCTCAATCCGAGCAAGTCGAAGCAGATCGAAGTGGGCATCAAGGCCAATATCACGCCGGAGCTGAACCTGACGGCCGCGCTGTACCAGATCCGCAAGGGACTCGAATACATCGACGGCGACAACAACTACGTGCGCAACGGCCAGGCGCAGCATCGCGGCATCGAGCTGGGGGCCAACGGCCGCGTCACGCGCGCGCTGGAAATCGGCGCCTCGGCGGCGGCGCTCAACACCAAGCAAAGCGGCACCGGCGACGGCGACATCGACGGCAAGCGCGTGACCAATGTGCCGGCGTTCAAATCGACCGTGTACGCGGAATACGCGCTGCCGCAGTTGGAGGGCGTGAAGCTGAACGCCAACTGGCAGTACGCCAGCAAGAAAGCGTTCGACGTGCAGAACACCGTGTTCGTGCCGGGCTACCACGTGCTCAATCTGGGCGGCTCGTATGCGACGCGGGTGGGCAAGACGGCGGCGACGTTCCGCGCCTATGTCGACAACGCGCTGAACCGCTACTACTGGCGCGACGTCACGCCGCAGCTGGGCGGCTACCTGCTGCCCGGCGCGACGCGCACCTTCCGCATCTCCGCGCAGTTCGACCTGTAATGGCAAGTTGACGCGCGGCGCGGACAGCGGGGTTCCGTCCCCGTTTTCGCACCGCGTGGCATGGGGGCCTTAGAAGATGTACTGGACCCGCATCGTGAAGCTCTTCGCGGGGCGGTCCGAATTTTTGCCGAACAGGTAAGCCGCTTCGTACTTGAGCTCCTGCTTGGCGCCGACGTCGCGGCTGCCGAAAAACGCCGGCCCGATGCGGTGCGATTGCTGGTCGCGCGGCAGCGGACTATCCCACTTCCCCACTTCGCCGAAACCCTGCAAGCCCGGCTGGAACCAGCTTTTCCAGCGATGCTTGACCTGCCACTGGTACGTCAGCTGCAAGGGATTACTTTCATCGGTCCGGTAATCGCGCTGGAAAAACACATTGAAATTCAATTGCGTGCGCCCGATTTCCGTTTGCAGCACCGGCCCGAATTCCACGCCGTATCCCTCGCTGCTGGTGCGCGGACGCTCGATCTTCGTATGCAGCGCCAGGTCGAAATCGTACTGGCCCTGGGTGAGCATGAAGTCGTTCTGCCACGCCGTCTCGTGCCACTTGCTGCCGCCGCCGTTGATCTTGACCGCCGTCGCGTAAAGCTCCGTGTACCAGCGCGACGTCACGCCGTAGCCGACGCCGATCTCCGGCGCGGCCACGGTGAGCGCGGCGTAGTGGGCGTTCCAGTATTTGTAATCGATCGACGTCTGTCCCTCGACATCGTAGGTCGACACCAGGTAATAGCCGGTGTCGGCCAGCGCAAACTGCGGCAGGATCGCTGCCAGCAGGACCAGCTTCTTCATGGGTGGCCTTTGACACGGCTTGTTCGGAACGGCCCTCAATTTAGCGCGCACCGCATGGCTTGGCAATACAAAAATTAATTCTGTAGCAGTTCTTCCACCTGCGCCAGGCGCGCATCGAGGCTGCCCGACACCAGCAGGTAGGGAATCGCCCTCGCCTCGAGCTCCTCGAACAGCATGGCGTCGACGATGCGGCTGACGTCTTCGGACTCGCGCTGCAAGCCGTCCGCCACCCACGGGATATCGGGCGCGCAGACCAGCGTGACATCGTAGCGGTGGCGCTCGACCAGGGCGGCCAGCCGCGCGTCGATACCGTGAAAATAATGGCGGCTGTAGATCGCCGTCATCAGCGGCGTGGTGTCGCAAAACAGGTAGCGGCGGGCGCCGGCCAGCGCCGCCTCCTCGCGCGCGACCTGCATGCTGGCGATGGGGAACTGGTCCGCCGCCACCGGCACGCGGGCTTGCACGTCGACGAATTCGCGCAGGTATTCGCGCACCCAGACGGTCTGATAACGGGTCGCCAGCGCGGCGGCCAGGGTCGACTTTCCGGACGACGCGGTGCCGACGATGGCCACGCGCAGCGCCTTCATTTCAGCACCATGCCCGCCGCCACATCGCGCCGATCGCCTCCGTGTTCGCCCTCCTCGCCGCCGTCGCCATCGGAAGCGGCGCCGCGCCACGCGCGCAGGCCGATCACCGCCATCGCCACGAACACCGCCGACAGGATCGCCGTCAGCGTCAGGTGCTTGTGCAGGTAGAGCGCCACATACAGCACGTCGACGATGATCCACACATGCCAGTTCTCGACTTTTTTACGCGACAGCAGGAACTGCCCCACCAGGCTGCCGGCGGTGAGGAAGCCGTCGGCGTAGGGCACGTCGGTGTCGGTGTACGATTTCAGGAACCACGCCAGCGCCGCGAAGCCGCACAGCCAGCCGGCGACGGCGGCCACGCGGCCGCGCCCATCGAGGCGCGACACGCGCAGCGCGTCATGATGTTCGCCCCCGTGCAGCCACTGATACCAGCCCCACACCGAGACCACGATGAAGACCAGTTGCAGCCCCATGTCGCCGTACAGCCGCGCGTCGAGGAACACCAGTCCATACAGGGCCGACGAGAGTATCGAGAACAGCCAGGCCCAGTGGTTCTGGCGGATGTTGAGCCAGACCGTCAGCACCGACAGCAGGAACGAGACCAGTTCCAGCGGCGTGGTGCCAAAGCCCAGCAGGACAAAGGGGTCGTTCATGCCTAGCGCTTGCCGTGCTTCGGATATTTCACCGTCATCTCGGCGATCACGTTGTCGGCGTGGTCGACTTCCTTCATCACCCACAGCATGTAGCGGATGTCGAGATGGATGGCGCGCGTGATGGCGGGGTCGAAGTACCAGTCCTTGGTGATCGATTCATAGGTCGAGTCGAAATTGAGGCCGATTAATTCGCCGCGCCGGTTCATCACGGCCGAACCGGAATTGCCGCCGGTGGTGTCGGCGCTGGTCAGGAAATCGACCGGCACGGTGCCCAGCGCCGGGTCCTTGAACTGGCCGTAACGCTTCTGGGCGATGGCGTCGAGCAGCGCCTGCGGCGCGTCGAACGGCGCCTTGCCGGTGTTCTTTTCGGCGATGCCTTCGATGGTCGTGAACGGGCCCTTGGTGACGCCGTCGCGCGGCGCGTAGGCCGAGACGGTGCCGAAGGTCACGCGCAGCGTCGAATTGGCGTCGGCGTAGACCGGCTTGCCCTGCGATTGCTTCCACGCGATCACGGCCTGCATGTATTGCGGGATCACGAGTTCGAGGTTGCCGTCGACTTCCTTGCGGCGGTGCTCCAGCGCCAGCGCGACGTCGTTCAAGGTCACCGCCAGTTTCAGGAAGGCGTCGTCCGATGCCGCGATCGCCGCCGCGTCCTGGTCCATCCACGCCACGCGGCGCGCGGTGTCGCCGAGCTGCGAGCGCTGATACAGCGCCGGCACCGCGTCGGCCGCCGGCAGCAGGGCGTCGAGTCCCCGCACGTGCATGGCCGGCGCCAGCGCCCCATAGCGCCGCAGGCCGGCGACGTAGCGGGCCTGGTCGACCGCGCCGGCGTAGGACTGCTCCAGCCGGTTCAGGCGCGCCTTGATGAAGGCCGCGTCGCGCTGCTGGAAGCCGGGCTCGCGCTCGGCGTCCGGCTGGCGCCGCTCCAGCGCCAGCCGATACAGGCTGCGCGCGCTTTTCAGCAGCTCGCTATTGGTGGCGACGGACCAGCCGAATTCCTCGTCGGCCAGCGCGAGGTCGGCGCCGATGACGGCGTCGAGTTCCCTGAGCATGGCCGGCGCGGCGTCGGGCTGTTGCGCGTACCAGGCGCGGAAGCCGGCGTCCTGCACGTCCTTGATGGCGGCGATGTCCTTGCGCGCGAAGCCGTCCAGCAGGCCCTGGGTTTTCTTCATCACGTTGTTGATGCTCTTGACGACGCTGGCGTAGCGCACCACGTCGGCCGGATTGCCGGCGCTGGCGGCGCCGATCACGTCGAGGTCCGCGCGCAGCTCGGCCACCTTGGCCGGATAGGCCGCGTCGCGCGCGGCGCGCACTTCGCTGGCCAGCTTGTAGCGGCTGGTGCGGCCGGGATAACCGGCCAGCAGTATCGGATCGCCGTTCTTCAAGCCTTCGGCCGACACCACCAGGAAGTCCTTCGAGTGATAGGGCAGGTTGTCCGGCGACGGATCGGCCGGCCGGCCGTCCCTGCCGACGTAGGCGCGCAGGAAGGCGTAGTCGCCGACGTGGCGCGGCCACTCGTAGTTGTCGATGTCGCCGCCGAAATCGCCGATGGCGTTGGCCGGCGCGTACACCAGGCGCACGTCGCGGATCAGCATCTGGCGCACGCGATAATATTCGAGGCCGCGATGGAAGGCCGGCACCGAGCAGCGGTAGGCCGGGTCGCTTTCGCATTCGGCGATGATGGCCTTGATGTGGCCCTCGACGGCTTCGTGGCGGGCGCGCCCGCTCATGCCGGCGCCCAGGCCGGCCAGCACGCGCGCGGTGACGTTGTCGACCTTGTCGGTCAGGTAGACCAGCGTGTTCGGGCCGCCGGCCAGTTCCTCGGCGCGGCTGTGGGCCAGGTAGCCGTCGGCGATGTAGTTGTGCTGCGGCGTCGAGTTGCGCTGGATCGCGCCGTAGCCGCAGTGGTGGTTGGTGACGATCAGGCCCGCGTCGGACACGAAGGCGGCCGAGCAGCCGCCCAGCGACACCATGGCGCTCATCGGATGGCGCGACAGGTCGGCCAGTTGTTCGGCCGGGATCGTGATGCCGACCCGCTTCAATTCGGATTTCAGCTGCGGCAGCTGGTAGGGTTGCCACTGGCCTTCATCGGCGTGCGCGGCGGCGCACAGCAGTGCGGCGGGGAGGAATAAATATTTCAGCAAGATGGTGGCCTCGGATTAAAAACGCTGCGGCAGTATACCAGTCCAGCCGCAGTCCATAAGCGGCGGGCGCCTACAGCGCCAGCGCCTGGCCCGGCAAGGCGAAGCTCATCGTCAAGGTGCAGCCGCTGCCGGCGGCATAGGCGCCGATGTCGAAGCGTCCGCCCAGCGCGCCCACCCGCTCGCCGATGCCGATCAAGCCGAAGGAACCGTTTTTAGCGCGCTGCTCGGGCGCGATGCCGAGGCCGTTGTCGCTCACGCTCAGCGCCAGCCTGCCCTCGCTGAGCGCCAGCCGCACTTCGACCTGCGTGGCGCTGGAATGGCGCTGCACATTGGTCAGCGATTCCTGCAGGCTGCGGAACAGCACGATTTCCACCTCCGCCGGGATCGCCGCGAACACCGCGCCGTCCGGCATCACCAGCTGGCAGACCAACCCGCTGCGCTTGCGGAATTCGCCGACCTGCCATTCGATGGCCGCCTGCAAACCGAGGTCCAGCACCGGCGGGCGCAGTTCGTTCATGATGCCGCGCACGCTGCGTATCGTCGTGTCGACATTCTGCAGCACCGCGTTGACGCGCTTGTGCAGGCGCGGATGCGTGCTCTCGGTGCGGGCCCGCAGCATTGAAATATCGATGCGCAGCGCCAGCAGGTTCTGTCCCAGTTCGTCGTGGATTTCACGGGCGATGCGGCGCCGCTCGTTTTCCTTGACCGTCGCCAGATGCTCGGCCAGCTGGCGCATCTGCTCGCGCGAGCGGCGCAGCGCCGCCTCGGCGCGGATGCGCTCGGCCACTTCCAACATCAGCTTGCGGTTGGCGTCGGTCAGCTCGGCGGTACGCGCCAGCACGCGCGCATCGAGTTCGCGCGTCAGTTCCTGCAAGGCCGTTTCGGACTGCTTGCGGGCGCTGATGTCGGAAAACACGGCGACGAAATTGCCGATCGCGCCGTCGTCGGCGCGCATCGCCGTCAACGACATGCCGGCCACGAAGGTGGTGCCGTCCTTGCGCGCGTTGACCACTTCGCCGTGCCAGCGGCCCTGCCCCAGCAAGGCGCGCCACGCCGCCGCGTGCAGTTTCGGCGGATTGATGCCGCGCCCGAGGAAGGAGGGGTCGCGGCCCAGCGTTTCCTCGGCCAGGAAGCCGGTGATGCGGCTGAAGGCCGGGTTGACGGCGACGATGCGGTTGGCGGCGTCGGTCACCATGACCGCCTCGTCGATGTTGTCGAGCACCGCGTAGGCGCGCCGGCGGCCGTCCTCGCGCAGATCGCGGTCGCTGATGTCGCTGACGATCATGCGGCCGTCGCCGGTGGCGGTCTGGCGCTCGCTGAACAGCAGGGTGCGCAGCACTCCCTGCGCATCGCGCGCCAGTTCCGGGTATTGCAGCTCGGTGGCGATGTCGCTCAGCGGCCGGTTCAAATCGCTCGGGATCAGCTTGTAAATCTGCGTGGCCTGGTTGGTGAAGCGGCGGGTGCGCAGATTATTGTCGAGGAAGATGGTGGCGATGTCGGTGCTGTTGAGCAGATTCTTCATGTCGCCGTTGACCAGCGACAGGTCGTCGACCTTCGATTGCAGCTCGGCGTTGACGGTGTAGAGTTCCTCGTTCAGGGACTGCATTTCCTCCTTCGACGTGGTCAGTTCCTCGTTGGTCGATTGCAGTTCCTCGTTGGTCGATTGCAGTTCCTCGTTGGCCGACTTGAGTTCTTCGCGCGAGGCCTGCATCTCGTCGCGCACGGCCTGGATTTCGAGGCGGGCCTGGGCCAGCTGCTGTTCGAGCTCGATCAGCAGCGGATTGGTGGCGCGCGAACGGCGCTTGGCCGGCGGCAGCGCCACGGCGGCGAAGGTGATGACGATCATGCCGGCCAGCGCGTCGGTCACGCCGATGGCCTCGGCCGTCAGGTCGAGCGCCTGGGTCTGGCCGGCGTCGTCGCTGACGATCAGGCCGCGCTTGGCGATCAGGCCGTCGGCCTCGCCGGCGCGCTTGATCAGGTCGGCCAGCTCGTAGCGCAAGCCGTCGCGCGCCATCGCATGGATGTTCCAGTTGGCCTTGCCGGCGGCCGGCTCCAAAAAAGCGCCCGTGCGGCCGTGGATGTAGAGGATGTCGCCCAGCGTGTTGAGCACCACGCAGGCGGGCGTGTGCTTTTTCAGCAGCAGTTGTTCAAGCTGGGATTGCAGATTACCGGTCATGGCGACGCTTCTCGTTTCGCTGGGTGGGGGAAGGACCACGCTGGCATCGCGCGTCGGGAAGTAGTGGGCCACGCGCTGCACCGACGCGTCGAGCCGGCGGTAGATGCGGCCGTTGCCCGATAGCGGTGAGAACAGGTCGTTGAAACGGCCCGGCGTGTCGGCGCTGCCCAGCATCAGCAAGCCCCTGTCCTTGAGCGCGTAGTGGAACAGCGGAATGAGCTGCTCTTGCAGGGTCGGATTAAAGTAGATCAGCAGATTGCGGCAGCACAGTATATCGAGCTTGGTGAACGGCGGGTCGGAAATCACGTTCTGCTGCGCGAAAATGATGGAATTGCGCAGATCCTTGCGGATGCGGTAGCCCTTCTCCGTCGGCAGGAAATAGCGCTGCAGGCGCTCGGTGGAGACGTCGGCCTCGATGGTGGCGGCGAACACGCCGGTGCGGGCGCGGGCGATGGCGTCGGGATCGAGGTCGGTGGCGAAAATCTGCAGCGTGTAGCGGGCCTTGGGCGCGAGCCGCTCTATCACCTCCTGGAACACGATGGCCAGCGAATAGGCTTCCTCGCCGGTCGAGCAGGCCGGTATCCAGGCCTTCAGCGCCAGTCCCTGCGGATGGGCCGTCAGCAGCTGCGGCAGCGCCGTCGACGCCATGTGCTCCCATATTTTCTGGTCGCGGAAGAACTGCGTCACGCCGATCAGCAGTTCCTTGAACAGCAGCTCGACTTCGGCCGGATTCTGATGCAGGTGATCGACATATTGCTCCAGCGTGCGCAGTTGTTGCAGCTTGATGCGGCGCTCGATGCGGCGCAGCACCGTGTTCAGTTTATAGTCGGCGAAGTTGGCGCCGGTCTGCGCCAGCAGCAGCTGGAACAGCTCGTGGAGGCTGTCGCGCCGCTGCGCCAGCAAGGGCAGCGGCAATTTCAGCGGCCGCCGGTAGGCCAGGATATGGGCCGGCATATCGACCGGCAGCGCCACCAGGTCGGCGGCGCCGGCGGCGATGGCGCTGCGCGGCATGGGGTCGAACTTGGCCGACGACGGCAGCTGCGCCAGCGTCAGGCCGCCGTGCTGCTTGATCGCTTGCAGGCCGAGCGTGCCATCGCCGCCCATGCCGGACAAGACGACGCCGGCGGCCAGCTCGCCGCGCTCGCGCGCCAGCGCCTGGAAAAAGGTGTCGATGGGCAGGCGGTGGCCGCGCTCCTGCTGCGGCACTTGCAGCACCAGCAGGCCGTCGGCGAAACCGAGGTCGGTATTGGGCGGAATCACGTAGACGCTGTCGGCCGCCACCTCGGTGCGGTCGACGATTTCGATCACGCGCATCGCCGTCACGCGTTGCAGCAGTTCGGGCAGCATGCCCTTGTGCAGCGGGTCGAGGTGCTGGATCACGACGTAGGCGGCGCCGCTGCCCGGCTGCACGCTGGCCAGCAGTTCGCAGATGGGATCGAGGCCGCCGGCCGAGGCGCCGATGCCGACGATGGGCACGGCCGGCAAGCTCGGCGCGGCGGCCCTGGCGGCCGGTGGGGCGACCAGGGCGGCGGCGGGCGACGGCAGGCCTGCCGGCACCGGGGCATCGGCGGCGCGGTTGCTCATCGTGACTTCCTGCCTGACTTCTTGCGTGACTTGCTGCGGATACTGCGCATGCTGTGGCCTGCCGTGGTTCGATCGAATCATTCATCCAAAATTGTAAATTTGGATACTTTATTCAACCGATTATACAAAGGCCGACCATAAAAACCAAGCACCTCCTCGTAACCGTGCCGGCGTCACGGCATCGGGGCCGTTCCGCGGCGGCGGCCGCGGTCGGGCCGGCTGCGCAGCTGGCTTATTGTGCGCTCATTGTGCGCTTACCGTGATAGACCGCGCCTTTAGCGCACACCCTCCTGCGCGTGCCAGCCGCCGCCCAGCGACTGGATCAGCGCCACCGCCGTCGTCTGGCGGTCGGCCTGGGCCTGCACCAGCGCGCGCCGCGCGGCCAGCGCCGTGTTCTGCGCCGTCACCACGTCGGTGTAGCTGACCTGGCCCGAACGGTAGCGGTTCAGCAGCTGGGCCTCGACCTGGTCGGCCGCCTCGGAGGCGATGCGGTACAAATCCTGCTGCCGCATCAGCGCGCGCGTGGCCGTCAGCTGGTTTTCGACGTCGGCGAAGGCCGCCAGCACGGTCTGGCGATACTGGGCGATGGCGGCGTCGCGGCCGGCCTCGGCCTGCGTCACGCGGGCCGAGATGGCGCCGGCGTCGAACACCGTCTGCGCCGCCGACAGGCCCAGCGACCAGGCGTTGTTGGAGGCGTTGAACAGGCCGCCCACCTTGCTGGCGCCGTAGCCGTAGGAGGCGCTCAGGCTGATGTCCGGGAAGTAGGCGGCGCGGGCCACGCCGATCTGCTCGTTGGCGGCGGCCACGCGGCGTTCGGCGCCGGCGATGTCGGGCCGGCGCTGCAACAGGGTGGACGGCAGGCCCAGCGGCACGTCCGGCACCTGGACCCGCCACGGACCGGCGACCAGCGTGAACTCGGCCGGCGCCTTGCCCAGCAAAACGGCGATGGCGTGTTCCAGCACGGCGCGCTGGCGCTGGGCCGTGATCTGGTCGATCTGGGCGTTGGTCAGCTGCGTCTGCGCCTGCAACACGTCGGACTTGGCGGCGATGCCGGCGTTGAAGCGGTTCTGCGTGATCGTCAGCACCCGCTGGTAGCCGTCGGTGGTCGACGCCAGCAGCGTGATTTGCGCGTCGTACTGGCGCAGCGAGATGTAGTCGGTGGCCAGTTCGCCCTGCGCCGACAGGCGCGCGGCGGCCAGGTCGGCGGCGCTGGCCTGGGCGTTGGCGCTGGCGCCGTTGACGCCGGAACGCAGCTTGCCCCAGATGTCAGGCTCCCAGCTGGCGCCGATGTTGGCGCGGTACTGGTTGCTGGCGGTCGAGCCGCCGCCCGCCGGATTGGAGGCCGAGCCGGCGCCGCTGCGGGTGGCGCCGCCGGTCAGGTCGACGCTGGGGAACAGCGAGGCGCGCTGCTCGGCCACCAGCGCGCGCGCCTGGGCGTAGTTGGCGATGGCGGCGGCGATGTTCTGGTTCGACACTTCGATGCTGGCGGCGAGGTCGTTCAATATCGGGTCGCCGAACAACTGCCACCACGGGCCGCGTTCGAGCGCGTCGGCTGGCGCGGCCGGCAGCCAGTCCTGCCCTTCCTTGTAGACGGCCGGCGCCGGCGTGGCCGGCACGTGGTAGGCCGGCGCCAGGGCGCAGCCGCTGACGGCGCAGGCGGCCAGCAGGGCCAGCGCCAGCGGCTGAAGACGAAGGGAGTTGCGGAATGCTTGGATTTTCATGATGCGGTAACCTGTTCGCTATGGATGCGGCTCAGTTGTTGTTCGGACGGGCCGGGGCGGCGCAGCTTGTCCATCAAAATGTAGACGACCGGCGTGGTCAACAGCGTCAGCAGCTGGCTGGCGATCAAGCCGCCGATGATGGCCACGCCCAGCGGCTGGCGCAGCTCCGAGCCTTCGCCGAAGCCTATCGCCAGCGGCAAGGCGCCCAGGCCGGCGGCCATGGTCGTCATCAGGATGGGGCGGAAGCGCAGCAGGCACGCTTCGCGCACCGCTTCGCGCGCCGTCAGGTTGCGCGCCCGTTCGGCTTCGAGCGCAAAGTCGATAATCAGAATCGCGTTCTTCTTGACGATGCCGATCAGGAGGAAAATGCCGATCAGGGAAATGGTCGAGAACTCCATGTGGAACATCAGCAGCGCCAGCACGGCGCCGACGCCGGCCGACGGCAGCGTGGTCAGCACCGTCACCGGATGGACCAGGCTTTCGTACAGCACGCCGAGCACGATGTAGATGACGACGATGGCCGCCGCGATCAGCAGCGGCAGCGCGCTGTTGCCCTGCTGCGCCTGGAGCGCCGTGCCCTGGAAGCCGCCGCGCACATTGTTGGGCATGGCGATGTCGGCCTCGGCCTGCTTGATGTCGACCGTGGCGTCGGACAGGCTGGCGCCCTCGGCCAGGTTGAAGGCGATGGTGGTGGCCAGTTCGCCGTCCTGGTGGTTGATCGACGTCGCCGCCGAGCTTTCGGCGAACTTGGCGATGGCCGACAGCGGCACCATCGTCGTCGGCGTGGTGCTCAGGGCCGAACCGCTGGACGCGTCGCGCACGGCCGGCGCGGCCACGTTGGCGGCCAGCGCCGGCGTGCCGCTGGCGGCGGCGCTGGCGGTCGCCGTGGCGCCGGTGGTGGTGCCGGTGGCCGGCACCGTCGAGGCCACCGGCGCGCCGCTCGGGTTGGCGGAGGTCGGCGCCGGCAGGCCCTTGGACGGCACATACAGGTCGCGCAAGGCTTCCGGGCTGCGTGAATATTGCGGCGCCACTTCCATGATGACATGGTACTGGTTCAGCTCATCGTAGATGGTGGCGACCTGGCGCTGGCCGAAGCTGTCGTAGAGCGCGTTGTCGACGTCCTTGGTCGACAGGCCGAGGCGCGAGGCGCTGGCCTTGTCGATGGTGACGAAGGTTTCGACGCCGTTGTCGGCCTGGTCGGAATCGACGTCGGTGATCGACTTCTTGGTCTTCATCGCCGCCGCCAGCTTGGTGGCCCACAGTTTCAAATCGGCCTGGTTGTCGCTCTTGACCGTGTACTGGAAATTGGCGTTGGCCGAACGCCCGCCGGCGCGCAAGTCCTGCACGGGGCTGAGGAACAGCTGCACGCCGGTCACGCGCGCCAGCTTGGGACGCAGCCGCGCGATCACGGCCTGGCCGGCCACCTTGCGCTGGTTGGCCGGCTTCAGGCTGATGAACATGAAGCCGCCGCCGGCGCGCCGCCCGCCGGTGAAGCCGACCACGGTGTCGACGTCGGGATCGTCCTTGATGATGTTGACCAGCGCGCGCAGCTTGCCCTGCATGGCCTGGAAGGAGATGCTCTGGTCGGCGCGGATGCCGCCGGAAATCTGACCGGTGTCCTGCTGCGGGAAGCCGCCCTTGGGTATCGCCGCGAACAGGTAGATGTTCAAGCCGATGACGAAGACGAGGCTCAGCATGACCAGGGCGATGCTCGACAGGGCCCAGTCCAGCGCATGTTCGTAGGTGCTCAGCAGGTAGCCGAAGCCGCGCTCGAAGATGCGCGCCACGCGCCCCGGCGGCCGGGTGTCGTGCTCCGGCTTGAGCAGCCAGGCGCACAGCATCGGCGTGGTGGTCAGCGAGATCACCAGCGAAATCATCACCGCCGCCGACAGCGTCACCGCGAATTCGCGGAACAGCGCGCCGAGCTGGCCGCCCATGAACAGCAGCGGAATGAAGACGGCGATCAGCGAGAGGCTGATCGACAGCACGGTGAAGCCCACTTCGCGCGCGCCCAGCAAGGCCGCCTCCAAGCGGTTCATGCCGGCCTCGATGTGGCGGGTGGTATTTTCCAGCACCACGATGGCGTCGTCGACGACGAAGCCGGTGGCCACCGTCAGCGCCATCAGGCTCAGATTATTCAGGCTGAAGCCGAGCAGATACATGACGCCGAAGGTGCCGAGCAGCGACACCACCGTGGCCACGGCCGGCACGAAGGTGGCGCGCAGATTGCGCAAGAAGGCGCTCACCACCAGCACCACGAGGATGATGGAAATAATCAGCGTGACCTCGATTTCGTGCAGCGAGGAGCGGATCGAGTTGGTGCGGTCGGTCGCCACTTGCAGCGTCACGTCCGGCGGCAACTGCGCTTGCAGCGCGCCCATTTGCGCGCGCACGCTGTCGACGGTTTCGATGACGTTGGCGCCGGCCTGCGGCCGCAGCACCACGACGATGGCCGGCACGCCGTTGAACAGGCCCAGGTTGTTGACGTCTTCGACGCTGTCGATCACCTGCGCCACGTCCTGCAGGCGGATGGCGGTGTTGTTGCGCCAGCCGACCACCAGGTTCTGGTAGTCGGCGGCGTTGCGGCCGCCGCTGGCGGTGCTGGCGCCGGAATAAATCTGGAAGCGCAGGCCGCTGCCCTGCAAGGCGCCGCGCGGGCGGTTGGCGTTGGTGGCCTGGATGGCGGCGCGCACGTCCTCCATCGACAGGCCGTAGTTATTGAGCGCGTACGGCAGCAGCTCGACGCGCACGGCCGGCAGCGAACTGCCGCCCAGTTCCACGTCGCCTATGCCCTGCACCTGCGACAGCCGTTGCAGCACGATGTTGGAGACGGCGTCGAAGATCTGGCCGGGCGTGCGCGTTTTCGACGTCAGCGCCAAAATCATGATGGGCGCGCCGGAGGTGTTGGCCTTGCGGTAGCTCGGATTGCTGCGCAGCGTGGCCGGCAGGTCGGCGCGGCTGGCGTTGATGGCCGCCTGCACTTCGCGCGCGGCCGCGTCGACGTTGCGGCTCAAGTCGAATTGCAGGGTGACGTTGGTGGAGCTGGTGCTCGACTGCGACGTCATCTCGTTGACGCCGGCGATCACGCCGAGGTGGCGCTCGAGCGGCGTCGACACGCTCGACGCCATCGTCGACGGGCTGGCGCCGGGCAGCGTGGCGCTGACCGAGATGATGGGGAAGTCGACCTGCGGCAGCGGCGCCACCGGCAGCACGAAGAAGGCGCCGATGCCGGCCAGCGCGATGCCTATCGTCAGCAGGACGGTGGCGATGGGCCGCTTGACGAACGGTGCGGACAGATTCACGACGCACCGCCTTCGGGCACGCCCGGCTGCCCGCGGTTCTTGCCGAAGCGGCGGTTGACGCGCTGGGCCAGGCTGTCGAAGCCGAGGTAGATCACCGGCGTCGTGAACAGCGTCAGCAGCTGGCTCACTATCAGGCCGCCGAAGATGGCCAGGCCCAGTGGCCGGCGCAGTTCGGCGCCCTCGCCCCAGCCCAGCATCAGCGGCACGGCGGCGAACAGCGCGGCCAGCGTCGTCATCAAGATCGGACGGAAACGCAGCAGCGCGGCCTGGTGGATCGCTTCGCGCGGCGGCTTGTGCTGTTCGCGTTCGGCTTCGATGGCGAAGTCGATCATCATGATGGCGTTCTTTTTCACGATGCCGATCAGGAGGATGATGCCGATGATGCCGATCACGCCCAGGTCCTGGCCGCTGATCCACAGCGCCAGCAGCGCGCCGACGCCGGCCGACGGCAGCGTCGACAAGATCGTCAGCGGGTGGATATAGCTTTCATACAGCACGCCGAGCACGATGTAGACGCAGACCACGGCGGCCAGTATCAGCCACAGTTGGTTCGACAGCGAGGCCTGGTAGGCGCCGGACGCGCCGAGGAAGGTCAGGGTCACCGAGGCCGGGAAGTTGATTTCCTTGGCCGCCTCCTTGATGCTGTCGACGGCGGTGCCGAGCGAGACGCCGGTGGCCGTGTCGAAGCCCAGCGTGGTGGCCGGATACTGCGACACGTGCGTCACTTGCAGCGGCGCCGAACGTTCGGTGATGGTGGCCACCGCCGACAGCGGCGTGGCCTTGCCCGATCCGGTGCGCAGTTGCAGATTGCCCAGCAGCGCCGGCGTGTCCAGGCCTTCAGGCTTCGCTTCCAGGATCACGCGGTACTGGTTGGTTTCGGTGAAGATGGTCGAGACGATGCGCTGGCCGAAGGCGCTGTAGAGGGCGTCGTCGATGGAGGCGGCGCTGATCGACAGGCGCGAGGCGCTGTCGCGATCGACGCTGACGTAGGCCGCGTTGGCGCTGGCGCCGACGTCGGAGGTGACGTTGCGCAGCTGCGCCTTGGTGCGCATCTGCGCCGTCAGCTTGTTGGCCCACTCGCTGACGGAGGCGTTGTCGGCGCCCTCGACCGACACGCGGAACTGGGTCGGGCCGGTTTCGGCGTCGATGGTCAAGTCCTGCGTCGGTTGCAGATACAGGATCAGGCCCGGCACCTCGGCCACGCGGCGGCGCAGGCGCTCCATCGTCTCCGGCTGGCTGGTGGTGCGCGCGTGCTTGAGGTTAATCAGCATGCTGCCGGTATTGAGCATGGTGTTGTTGGCGGCGTCGACGCCGACCACGGAACTGAGGGTCTCGACGTCGGGATCGGCCAGGATGGCGCGCGCGGCGTCCTGCTGCAACTGCGCCATGCGGGTGTAGGACACGGCCCGCGTGGTTTCGATGCGCGCCTGCAGCTGGCCGGTGTCCTGGGTCGGGAACAGGCCCTTGGGAATGACGAGGTAGAGCAAGGCGGTCAGCAGCAGCGTCGCCAGCGCGACGATCAGCGTCAGGCCCTGGCGGTTCAGCACCCACGTCAGCGAACGGTCGTAGTGGCCGATCACCCAGTCGAAGAACTGCTGGAAGCGGCGGCCGAAGGCGGTCTGCTTTTCTTCGCCGTGCGGCTTGAGCCAGCGGCCCGACATCATCGGCACCAGCGTCAGCGAGACCACGGCCGAGATCAGGATCGTGATCGCCAGCGAAATAGCGAATTCGCGGAACAGGCGGCCGACCACGTCGCCCATGAACAGCAGCGGGATCAGCACGGCGATCAGCGACACGGTCAGCGAAATGATGGTGAAGCCGATCTGGGTCGCGCCCTTCAGGGCGGCGGCCATCGGCGACTCGCCCTCCTCGATGTAGCGGGCGATGTTTTCGATCATGACGATGGCGTCGTCGACGACGAAACCGGTGGCGATGGTCAGCGCCATCAGCGACAGGTTGTTCAGGCTATAGCCGAGCAAATACATGACGCCGCAGGTGCCGATCAGCGAGATCGGCACCGACAGGCTGGCGATCACGGTGGCGCGCACGCTGTGCAAAAAGGCGAAGATCACCAGCACCACCAGCAGCACGGCCAGCAGCAGTTCGGTCTCGACGTGTTCGACGGAGGCGCGGATGCCGGTGGTGCGGTCGCTCAGCACCTCGACCTTCATGGCGGCCGGCAGCGCGGCGCGCAGCTCGGGCAGGCGCTGTTTGATGGCGTCGACGGTGGCGATGACGTTGGCGCCGGGCTGGCGCTGCACGTTCAGAATGATGGCGGGCTTGGTGCCGGCCCAGGCGCCGAGCTCCATGTTTTCGGCGCCGTCGATCACCTGGGCGACGTCCTTGAGCCGCACCGGCGCGCCGTTTTTATACGACAGGATCAAGTCCTTGTATTCGCTGGCCGCGACCAGCTGGTCGTTGGCGTTGATGCTGTAGGCACGCGTGGGGCCGTCGAAATTGCCCTTGGCGCCGTTGGCGTTGGCCGCCGTGATGGCGGTGCGCAGCGTGTCCAGACCGAGGCCGTAGGACGCCATGGCCTGGGTGTCGGCCTGGATCCGGACGGCCGGACGCTGGCCGCCGTTGAGCGTGACCAGGCCGACGCCGCTGACCTGGCTGATTTTCAGCGCCAGGCGCGTGTTGACGATGTTTTGCACATCGGTCAGCGGCATGGTGTCGGAGGTGATCGCCAGCGTCAGCACCGGCGCGTCGGCCGGGTTGACCTTGGCGTACACCGGCGGCGCCGGCAGGTCGGTCGGCAGCAGCGAGTTGCCGGCGTTGATGGCGGCCTGCACTTCCTGCTCCGCCACGTCGAGCGTCTGGCCGAGGCCAAATTGCAGCGTGATGATGGAGACGCCGGCGGCGCTGGTGGAGCTCATGCGCGCCAGCCCGGCCATCTCGCCGAACTGGCGTTCCAGCGGCGCGGTCACGGTCTGGCCCATCACTTCGGGACTGGCGCCGGGATACAGCGTCTGCACCTGGATGGTCGGGAAGTCGACCTGCGGCAGCGCCGACAGCGGCAGGAACTTGAAGCCGACGACGCCGGCCAATACGATGGCCAGCATCAGCAGCGAAGTCGCTACCGGCCGCTGGATAAAGGGTGCTGAGGGACTCATAGTCTTATACCTGTCGATTCAAAGGCGCCATTACTGAGCTGGCGCCGATGCGGCCGCCGATGCGTCGCGGCGGTGATGATGGTGCGCGGCCGCGTCGGAGGAAGCGGCGTCGCTGGCGGCGGCAGCGGCGGCGGCGGCCGACTTGGCGGCGGCCGTCGCATCGGCCGCCGTGGCGGCGTTGGTGGCGTTGGTGGCATTGGCTGCGGTGGCTGCACTGGCTGCGGCCGGAGCATCGGCTGCGCCGCGACCCTTGCCGCCTTTGCCGCCGGCGCCACGGGGTTTGTCGCCCGGCAGGATCACCTTGGCGCCGTCCTTCAGACGGTCGGCGCCTTCGGTGATGACTTGTTCGCCCACTTGCAGGCCGGTGACGATCTGGATTTTGTCGACGGTGGCCTGGCCGCGCGTGACGGGACGCAGCGAGACGGTTTTGTCGGCCTTGAGCACGTAGACGAAGTCGCCGTTGGAACCGTGGCGCAGCGCCGTCACCGGCACCATCACGGCGTCCTTGATGGTGCGCAGTTGCAGGCGCACGTTGACGAACTGGCTGGGGAACAGCGCGAACTTGGTGTTGGCGAAACGCGCCTTGGCCTTGACGGTGCCGGTCTGCGTGTCGACCTGGTTGTCGAGCGCGGCGAAGCGGCCGCTGTCGAGCGTATTGACGCGGGTGCGATCGAGCGCGATGGCCGGCAGCGCGGCGCCGGCGATGGCGCGCTGCTGCACTTCCGGCACGTTATCCTGCGGGATCGAGAATTCGACGTCGATCGGCGACAGCTCCGTGATGACGGCCAGGCCGTTGGCGTCGCCGGAGCCGACCAGATTGCCGATGTCGACCACGCGCAGGCCCACGCGGCCGCTGATCGGCGCGATCACCTTGGTGTAGCCCAGGTTCAGGCGCGCCGCGCCTTCGGCGGCGAGGTCGGTCTTGACGGTGCCGTCGAGCTGTTTGACCAGCGCGGCCTGGGTGTCGACGTCCTGGCGCGCGATCGAGTCTTGCGTCAGCAACGTTTGATAGCGCGTCAGCGTCAGTTTGGCGATGTCGCGCTGGGCCTCGTCGCGCTGGCGCTGGCCGGTGGCCTGCAGCAGCGCCATCTCGAACTGGCGCGGATCGATCTGCGCCAGCACCTGGCCGGCCTTGACCATCTGGCCCTCGGTGAACAGCACCTTCTGCAAAATGCCCGACACTTGCGCGCGCACCGTGGCGGTGGCTGCCGCCGTGACGGTGCCGAGGGCGTCGAGCACCACCGGCACGTCGGCCTTTTCCGCCGCCGCCACGCCCACCGTGCTGGCCACTTCGCCGCCCGGGCCGCCGGGGCCGCCGCGCCGTCCGCCCGCGCCGCCGGGACCGCCCTTGCCGCCGGCCGCCTCGTCGCTGCGGTGCGTCAGGTGCCAGGCGAAGCCGCCCAGCGCGGCCATCACGGCGATGGCGATCAGGTTGCGCACGATTTTTTTACGCTTGCTCTGTTGCGGTGGGGGGCTGGTCAATGCTGCGGGCGTTGCGTGCGAATCCATCACTTATCCTTATTTGGGCCGCGTCAGCGCGGCGTTTTTTGTACTGGCCGATGATGCCGGCATCGTTGCATTGCGAGCCGCGGCACCATGCCTGGTCGGTTCGATGCGGGGACTCTAGCATAAGAGCGCTATTTTAGTGGCTCAAAGTGAAACAATAAAGCCATCCCATGTCGGGCTGGCGCGGGACGAATCGGCTTGGTCCCGACCGTGGTCCCCGGTTCGATCCGGGCGCGGCATGCGAGTTTGCCCGGATTTTTCGCGCGCGTGTGGGCGAGATACAAAGCCGCTACAAATTTGTGAGTCACTCCCCGGCACGGGTCTGCGCGCTTTACAAATCTTTACGCGGCCGACACGCCGCCTTGACGCGGCGGGCGCACAGTGGGGGCGTTGTCTCTTTAACGATCCCTCCACCCTCCACCCTACTGACAAGGATATGCGATGAACATCTTCAACCGCGGCACCCTCTCCGCCTTCGTTCTCGGCGCCGCGCTGGCGGCCGGCGTCGGCGCGTTCGCCGCCGGCGAAGTCGCCATGCCGGGCCACGGCCAGCACGGCGACATGACGGCCCACATCGACCACGCGCTGAAACACTTATATGTGGACCTCGACGCCACCGACGCGCAAAAAACCCAAATCGACCCGCTGGTGCATCAGGCCTTGCAGGATCTGAAGCCGCTGCACCAGCAGCTGCTGGCCGGGCACCGGCAAGCCATCGCGCTGCTGACGCAGCCGACGCTGGACCGCGCGGCGATGGAATCGGCGCGCGCGCAAAACATGGCGCTGGCCGACCAGGCCTCTAAGCGCATCGTGCAGCTGCTGGCCGACGTCGGCGACGTGCTGACGCCGGCCCAGCGCCAAAAGCTGGCCGACCATTTCAGCAAAATGCACGGCATGCGCGCCATGCACGGTTAGAGGCATTAGAATCAGCCGCATGAGCGAACATATTTTATTGGTGGAAGACGACCCGCGCCTGGCCGAGATGCTGCAAGAGTATCTGGGCCAGGCCGGCCTGCGCGTCACGCACGCGGCGCTGGGACAGGCCGCGCTGGAACTGCTGCGCACGGCGGGCGCGCCGTTCAACGCCGTCATCCTCGACCTGATGCTGCCCGATATGGATGGTCTCGACGTCTGCCGCCAGCTGCGCGCCGCCCACGACACGCCGGTGCTGATGCTGACGGCGCGCGGCGACGCCATCGACCGCATCGTCGGCCTCGAACTGGGCGCCGACGACTACCTGCCCAAGCCCTTCGAGCCGCGCGAGCTGCTGGCGCGGCTGCGCGCCATCCTGCGCCGGCGCGTCGACGTCGATGGCGGGCGCGCCGGCGCCCATGGCGGCGGCGCCACCACGCTGCGCTACGGCCGCCTGGAAATCGCGCCCGACGCCCACGCCGTCACGCTGGCCGGCGCGCCGTGCGAGCTCACCGCCTACCAATACGAGCTGCTGCTCGCGCTGGCGCGCAACGCCGGCCGCGTGCTGTCGCGCGAGACGCTGATGGAACTGGTCAAGGGCGAGCAGCTCGAAGCCTTCGACCGCTCGATCGACGTCCACATGTCGCGCATCCGCGCCGCCGTCGAAGACGATCCGAAAAAACCGCGCCGCATCATCACCGTGCGCGGCGCCGGCTACGTGTTCGCCAAGGTGCAGGATTGATGCCGCGCCTGTACATCCGTTTTTACCTGGCGCTGATGGGCAGCCTGCTGCTGTTCGCGCTGGCCACGGTGTTCGTCTGGCACCGCGCCGGCGGGCCGATGGAGCGGGCCGGCGCGACGATGGGCCAGATCGTGCAGAACGTGCTGGCGCCGGCCGACGCGCCGCCCGCCGAGCAGCAGGCCGCGCTCGAACGCGTGGCGCGCGGGCTGGGCGCCGACATCAGCTTGTACAGCGCGGACTGGCGCTTGCTGGCGGCGGTAGGCCAGCCCATCGCGCGGCCGCAATGGAGGATGACGGCGCTGGCCGGCCCGCCGCCCTACTACAGCCTGCGCGCGGCCGATGGCCGGCGGCTGCTATCGAGCCAGCCGCTCGGCTACATCCAGCCCAAGCTGCTGATGCACACGCTGCTGCTGATACTGGCGCTGGCCATCGGCGTCGGCGCGTTCCCCATCGTGCGGCATTTGACGCGGCGCCTGGAGCGGCTGCAGCGCGGCGTCGAATCGCTGGGCGCGGGCGACCTGACGGCGCGGGTGGCGGTCGAGGGCCGCGACGAGGTGGCGGCGCTGGCGCACAGCTTCAACCGCGCCGCCAATCAGATCGAGCAGCTGGTCGGCGCGCACAAGGCGCTGCTGGCCAACGCCTCGCACGAATTGCGCACGCCGCTGGCGCGCATCCGGCTGGCGCTGGAGCTGGTCAAGGAATCGATCGACGGCAAACGCAAGGCCGGGCTGGAACAGGACATCGCCGAACTCGATCACCTGCTCGACGAGATTTTGCTGGCCAGCCGGCTGGGCGCGGCCAGCGACCGCATGGACCACGAGGAGATCGACCTGCTGGCGCTGGCGGCGGAAGAGTGCGCGCGGTATGACGATGTGCAGCTCGATGCGCGGCTGGCGGCCGGGCCGGCGCTGGTCAGCGGCGACGCGCGGCTGCTGCGCCGGGTGCTGCGCAATTTGCTGGAGAACGCGCGGCGGCACGGCGTGGCGCCGACGTCGGTGCGGATCGCCAGCGACGCGGCGGGAATGTTGACGCTGTGGGTGTGGGATAGCGGGCCGGGAATTCCGGTGGCCGAGTTTGAGCGGGTGTTCGAGCCGTTTTACCGGCGTCCCGGCGCGCACGGTGGCGGCACGGGACTGGGCCTGGCGCTGGTGCGGCAGATCGCGCGGCGCCATGGCGGTGAAGCGCGCTGCGTGGCGATGGCCGATGGCCGCAGCGGGTTTGTGGTGACGCTGCCGGCGCGGCCGGCGCCGCGCTGAGCGACGGCCGGCGGCTCAACATCGGGGTCAGACCCCGCCACCGTTCAGCGGCCGGAAGTCGGCGCCGGCGACAGCGGGGTCTGACCCCAAGTCACTGGCGCGGACTCACGGCGGCGCTGGCGCCGCGCCCTCTTACGGCGATGCGCACAGGCAGTGGGTCACCGCCATGAACGGTTGCTGGCGGGTGTTCAGTTCCGCCAGCCAGCCCAGGTCGTGCGCGATGTCGGCGGCGGCCGCCGGCGGCAGGCCGGTGCCCGCCAGTCCCAGCTTGACGTGCACCCCCAGCGCCTGCGCCACCGAGCCGTCGAACAGGTCGAGCAGGCGGTCGAACTTGCTGGTCTCGCGCTCGATGTACACCACCCGATAATCGCCGCCCAGCTTGGCCCGGCGCGCGGCCGATTTCAGCGCGTCGCCATAGCTGCCCAGCGTATCGACCAGGCCGCGGTCCTTGGCCTGCGCGCCGGTCCACACGCGCCCCTGCGCGACGTCGTTGATTTTTTCCGGCGTCGTCTTGCGCGCCTGCGCGGCCTTGCCGGTGAACTCGGCGTAAATATGGTTGATGCTGGCCTGGATCACCTGGCCAAAACGCGGGTCGAGCGGCCGCAAAGGATTGCCGGCGTCGGCCAGCCACGTGGTCGGGTTGCCGCCCGTGTGGATGCCCAGTTTGTCGATCACCTTGTCGGCCGTCGGCAGGATGGCGAACACGCCGATGGAGCCGGTGATGGTGGTCGGCTCGGCGATCACTTCGTCGGACGCCATCGAGATCCAGTAGCCGCCCGAGGCGGCGACGTTGCCCATCGAGACCACCACCGGCTTGCCGGCGGCGCGTGTCAGCTCCAGTTCGTGGCGTATCAGTTCGGAGGCGAAGGCGCTGCCGCCGGGCGAGTCGACGCGCAGCACGATGGCCTTGATCTTGTCGTCTTCGCGCGCCTGGCGGATCAGGTTCGAGGTCGAGGTGCCGCCGATGGCGCCGGGGCCGGCCACGCCATCGCTGATTTCGCCGGCGGCGACGATGACGCCGACGGCGTCGCCGGTCAGCTTGGGATGCAAACGCGCCAGGTAGTCGTCGAAATGGATCTGGCGGAAGGTCTTGCCGTCGCTGTCGCTGGCGCCGCTGTGCATCATCATCTGGCGGATTTCATCGCGCGCCTTGATGCCGTCGACCAGTTTTTCGGTCAGCGCCAGCTTGGCCAGGTCGCCGTCGACGGCGGCCACGCGGGCCGGCAGGTCGTCGATGCCGCGCATGATGGCGCCGGCCGGCAGCTTGCGCTGCTGTTCGATCTGGCTCGTGTAGCTGCTCCACAGCGCCGTGTTCAGATAGGTTTCCGCTTCGCTGGCGGCCGGCGACGGGCCGTTGGCGATATACGGTTCGCCGAAGCTCTTGTAGGTGCCCACGCGCAGCAGGTTGACGGTCACACCCAGCTTGTCGAGCGCGTCGTGGTAGTAGTTGCGGTAGTGGCCGAAGCCTTGCAGCATCACCGCGCCCATCGGGTGCAGATAGACCTGGCTGGCGTGGGCGGCCAGCAGGTACTGGCTCTGGTCGTAGCTCGATCCCCAGGCGATGACGGGCTTGCCGGTGGCCTTGAAGCGGTCGATGCCGGCCGCCACTTCGCGCAACATGGCCTGGCCGCCGCCCTGCATGTCGTCGACCAGCAGCACGGCGCTGCCGATGTTGGCGTCCTTGCCGGCGGCGTCGAGCACGGCCAGCACGTCGCGCAACTGGATCATCTTCTTGCTGTCGCCGCCGCGCACGCTCGACAACAGCGCTTCGCGCGCGCTGCTGCTAGCCTGTTCGACCAGCTGGCCCTTCAAGTCCAGCACCAGCGCCGTCTTGGCCGCCAGCGGCTTGGCCGCGCCGCCGAAGATGGCGTACAGCACGACGATCAGCAGCCCCAGGAACAGCAGGTTCAGGACGGCGCGGCGACCCGCGTCGAGCGCGCGCCAGCACCAGCCCAGGCCACGGCGTACATAGGAAAACGGGGATCGTGACATGGATGCTCCTGTTGAGGCGGATTGAGTGTGGTGTCAAGCTTGAACTATATGCAACTATAAGCGAAAAACGCCGCCCTGTCAGTCCGGCGCCGGCGTCGAGATCAGCCACAGGCCGGCCAGCACCAGCGCGCCGTTCATGATGAGCAGTTCCAGGCCGAGGTGGTAACTGCCGAACAGCGACTTTTGATTGACGTCGATGGCATAGCACAGCAGCGGTCCGGCCAGCACGGCGGCCGGCACCCAGCGGTCGCGCACGCCGCGCCGGCTCAGCAGGCCGAAGGCGAACAGCCCCAGCAGCGGGCCGTAGGTGTAGCCGGCCAGCTTCAGGATCACGCCTATCATGCTGGGATTATCCATCCATTTGAAGACCATCACCAACACCAGAAACAGGGCGCAAAAGCCGAGGTGGACGCGGTGGCGCCACACGGTCTTGCGCCGCTCGCTCAGGTCGCCGCGGCGCGCCAGGCCGAGCAGGTCGAGGCAGACCGTGGAGGTCAGCGCCGTGATGGCGCCGTCCGCGCTGGGGAACAGCGCCGACACCAGCGCGATCAGGAAGATCAGCTGCACGGCGGCCGGCAACTGGCCCATGACGACGGCGGGGAACAGCTTGTCGCCGGTGGCGGCGACGCCGGCCAGCGGCGCGTACAGCGACAGCAGGCCGCCCAGGTAGAGGAACAGCATCAGCACGGCCGTCAGCACGACGGTCAGCGTCAGCATGTTTTTTTGCGCGTCGGCCAGGGTGCGCACCGAGATATTCTTTTGCATCATTTCCTGGTCCATGCCCGTCATCGCGACGGTGATGAAGATGCCGGCCAGCACTTGCTTCCACAGGTAGACCGGGCTGTCGACGTCGAACGTGAAGATGCGCGTCAGGCCGTGTTCGCTCATCCGCGCCAGGCTTTGCGGCAGGCTCAAGTCGAGGCGCAGCAGCACGATGGCGACGCAGCTGACCAGGCCGATCAACATGGCGCTCGTTTGCAGCGTGTCGGTCCAGACGATGGTCTTGACGCCGCCTTCGTAGGTGTAGAGCAGTATCATCAGCAGGATCACCATGCTGGTCAGCCAGAACGGCACGCCCAGGCTGTCGAGTATCGTCAGTTGCAGGATGTTGACGACCAGGTAGAGGCGCGCGGTCGAACCGAGCGTGCGCGACAGGATGAAGAAGACGGCCCCGCTCTGGCCGGCGCGCCGGCCGAGGCGGAAGTCGAGGTAGTGGTAGATCGACGTCAGCTTGAGGCGGTAGTACAGCGGCAGCAGGATGACGATGATGGCCAGGTAGCCGAGCACGTAGCCGGCCATGATTTGCAGGTAGCCGAAGCCGTTGGCGCCGACCGCGCCCGGCACGCTGATGAAGGTGACGCCGGTCAGCGTGGTGCCTATCATGCCGAAGGCGACCAGCTTCCAGTTGCTGCGCTTGTTGCCGATGAAGTAGCTGTCGTTGGTGGCGTGGCGCGAGGTGCGCCAGGCGACGCCCAGCAGCAGCGTGAAATAGGCGAGGACGGCGAGGAAAAGTGCGGCTGGCGACATGGGTGTTCGGTGTGGGTGCGATGGCAAGGGCAGCAATATACACCGGCGCGGCGGCAACCGTGCCGCCGCCGTGGGCCGGGATCCGATACCGCTGGTCCGAGCCGCTTGCTCAGCCCGGGCGCACCGCCCTCAGTGCGCGGCGACGCGGACCTTGCGCGGCGCTGCGGCCGGCACCGCGCGCGGGTCGCGGCGGTCGAGGCGGCCGCTCAGCGCCGTCAGCCCGAACGCCGCCAGCACGACGATGGCGCCTATCCACCCGGTATGCACCAGTCCCATCTGCTCGACGATGAGCCCGCCGCCCCACGCGCCGCCGGCGATGCCCAGATTGAAGGCGGCGATATTCAGTCCCGACGCCACATCGACCGCTTGCGGCGCGAAGCGCTCGGCCTGCTGCACGACGTAGACCTGCAAGCCGGCGACGTTGCCGAACGCGAAAGCGCCCCACACCAGCACCGTCGCCAGCACCAGCGCCGGATGCGGCGCGGTGAACGTCAGCACCAACAGCACGGCGGCCAGACCGAGGAAGATGATCTTCAGCGCGCTGATCGGACCGCGGCGGTCGGCCAGCTTGCCGCCCCAGATATTGCCGACGGCGACGGACAGGCCGTACACCAGCATCACCAGCCCGACCGCGTCGGCGCCGAAGCCGGAGACGTTCTGCAAAATCGGCGCCAGATAAGTGAAGGCGGTGAACGAGCCGCCGTAGCCGACCGCCGTCATCGCGTACACCAGCAGCAGACGCGGCTGGCCCAACACCTTCACTTGTCGCAGCAGCGACGCCGGCTTGCTGTGCGCTATCGTCGACGGCACGAAGGCCAGGCTGCCGAGAAAGGCGATCACGCCCAGCGCCGACACGGCGAGGAAGCTGGCGCGCCAGCCCAAATGCTGGCCGATGAAGGTGCCCAGCGGCACGCCCGTCACCAGCGCCACCGTCAGGCCGGTGAACATGATGGCGATCGCGCTGGCCGCTTTTTCCTTGCTCACCAGCGAGGTGGCGATGGTCGAGCCTATCGAAAAGAACACGCCGTGCGCCAGCCCGGTCAGGATGCGCGCCACCACCAGCGTGGCGTAGCCGGGCGCCTGCCAGGCCAGCAGATTGCCGAGCGTGAACAGCACCATCAGCGCCAGCAGCAGCGTTTTGCGCGGCAGCTTGCCGGTCAGCGCGGTGAGCACCGGCGCGCCGACGGCCACGCCGAGCGCGTACAGGCTCACGAGCAGGCCGGCCGACGGCAGGTTCACGCCCAGATCGGCGGCGATGGTCGGCAGCAGCCCGACGATGACGAATTCGGTGGTCCCGATGGCGAACGCGCTGATGGTCAGCGCTAGCAGTGCAATAGGCATGGCAGCTTCCTTTAAAGTGTATGTGCGGAAGTATCCATGCTTTCTTTATCGCGAATAAGACTGTGGAAGGCAGAATATATTTGCGGCAGCAGCAACAATTGACCACTGACCGCCGTGGCGGCCGCCCGCCTGCTATATTTCGCCCCATGAACTCGGAAAAACTCGCCCTGCTGCTCACCTACGAAATGCCCTACGGTAAATACAAGGGCCGCAAGCTGGCCGACCTGCCCGGCCACTATCTGGGCTGGTTCGCGCGCGAAGGCTTTCCGTCCGGCGAACTGGGCGCGCTGATCGCGCTGATGTACGAGCTCGACCACAACGACTTGCGCGGCCTGCTCGACCCTCTGCGTCCTCCGCATCCTGCGCGGCCACGCCGCTGAAGGTGGGCTCTCAAGCGGATTGTTGATCGAGCTCTTGAACGGCCGCTCATGACATGAAATCGCTGATGGACGACGAGGACTGAGGCGGCACGGCGTCGTCCATCCCTCAATCCGTCGCCGGCTGGGCGGCCGGCGGGACGGCGATCTCCCGGCGTATCAATTCCATGACCGCCGCGCGCTCGGTGTCGGGCTCGGTGGACACGTCGGGCACCACGCCCGTGCCTTCCCAGCCTGCGCTGCTGTGCGGCGCCACGATCATCTTCACCGGCAGGAATACCGTCATCTTGTTCGGCAGCGGCCGGAAGTCGCCCGCGATGCCGGCGCCGGCCGTGGTCTGGCCGACGATGGTGGCGCGCTTCAGCTGCTGCATCGCGTAGGCGAAGCCCTCGGTGGCCGACGCCGTTTTCTTGTTGACCAGGATGTAGAGTTTGGCGTCCGGCAGGCGCGGTCCCGGCACGTAGGCATAGGTCCATTCCTGCTGGTTGTGCTCGCGGTCTTTTTCGAAACCGTATAAATAGTATTTTTCTTCGCCGTCAGGATAGAAGTAGGAGGCCAGGAAGCGCCCCACTTCGCCGTTGCCGCCCGGATTGCCGCGCAGGTCGATGATGACGTATTTGGCCTGCGACGCCAGGTTCATGGCGGCGGCCGCCGTACGGAAGGTGTCGGCGTTGGCGCGCCAGCCGCCCTGCGAACGGATGTAGGCGGTCGACAAGTCCATGTCCAGCTCCACCGACTCGAAGCCGAGGTCCTTCATTTTGGGCGTGCCGGCGGCATCGGTCTTGGGCGCCAGTTTTTTGGACAGCACGGCATCGCAGAATATCCGCAGATGCACATCCTGATGCACGGCGTGCAGGTCGTCGGTCATGTGCGTGGCCAGGTCGCAATCGTCGAGGCCGCGATAGGCGCCAGCCTTGGCCTTCGCCGCCAGGGCCTTGGCGTAGCGCTCGGCGATGTCGGGGAAGGGATAGGCGGCGTGGAGCTGTTCGCCGACCGAGCGGGCGACGGCTTGCGCGTCGGCGTCGGAAACGATGGCGGGCTGGGCGATGGCCAGGGCCGGCAACAGGGAAACGAGGGAGGCGAAGGCTGCGAGGGCGAGGTTGTGGCGTGGGATCAGGGTCATGGAGTAAGGGCTGGGTTGATGAGCTGCGGGTAGATGGTCAATTCCTTGAAGCCGGTCAGCGCGTCGTGCTCGCGGGCGAAGCGGTGTTCGGGCAGCAGCGCCAGCAGTAGCTCGGCGGTGGTGCGGACGATGCAGCCGGCGCCGACGTGGCCGCCGAAGACGCGGCCCTGCGCGTCCGCCACCGACATGTGCAGGTGGGCGCCGTCGGGCGAGACGGAGCCGGCCAGCGTGAGGATTTCCAGGTCGCCGCGCAGCTCGGTCGGCTGCGGCAGGCCGGCGTAGCGCAGTTGCGCGACGCTGAGGCTGCCGATGCCTTGCAGGACGAAGGCGGCGCCGGCCGGCTGGTCGACGCCCTCGCCCTGCCCGGCTTGCGCAGCCCCGATGGCGGCCTCGATGGCGGCCTTCAGGTCGTCGCCGGGATTGAGGCGCAGCGGCAGCGCCTGCATCAGGCCGGCGTTTTCAGCAGGCTGGAAAATTCGCCGCGCTCGACCAGCGCCTGCAATTCCTGGGCACCGCCGATCAGCATGCCGTTCACGAAGATCATCGGGAAGGTGCCCCAACCGGTCCACATCTTCAGGGCGCTGCGCGGCCGCCATTTCGACAGGTAGCTGCCGTAGCCGAGGTACTGGTAGGGCGTGCCGAGGCTGTCGAGGATCTTGCGGGCCTTGCGCGGAAACGGGTTCTGCCCCATGCCGACGACGACGATGGCGTTGGCGGCGACGGCGGCCTGCACTTCGCGCACGATGGCGGCGTTGCTGTCGCTGATCTTGGCGCGGATGGCCGGGTGGATGTGCGCTTCGTCGAGGATGCTGCGGCTCATAAAGTTGTCCCGTCTAGGTTTTTAATAGCGCAAGAGTAGCCGCATCCGGCCGGCCGTCAAAGTATTTTTGCAGGCAGGCGTCGAAAATCGGCTGTTCGGGCCGCGCCTGCGCGAACAGTGTCATGCTGGAGTGGAATTTGAGGTCGTCGGGACTGCCGAAGATGGCGCCGATGTCGCGCCCGGAAATCGCGCTCACCAGCGCGCTGCACTCGAACAGCCGCGCGCCCAGCACCGGATGGGCCAGGTAGGAGCGGGCGTCGGCCAGGCCGTCGAGGGCGTAGCGGCGCGCCATGTCGCTGCGGCCCAGGCCGCGCAACTGCGGGAAGATGAACCACATCCAGTGGCTGCGTTTGCGCCCGCCGCGCAACTCGGCCAGCACGGTGTCGTACACGGCCGCCTGCGCGTCGACGAAGTGTTGCAGTTTATGGGTGGCGGTCATGTTCCCTCCCCTTTTAGCTTGGACCGCGCGCCGGCGCCGGCGTTCACGGCCGGGTGTCTTGCGTTTATCGCGATGCGAAGGCCAGGCGCTTGCCTTCGCGCAGCATGCGCTCGAAATCGGCCGCCGGCACGGGCTGGCTGAACAGATAGCCTTGCAGCTGGTCGCAGCCGAGCTCGCGCAGAAAGCTCATCTGCTCGGCCGTCTCGACGCCCTCGGCCACGATTTCCTGGCGCAGCTGCTGGGCCATGGTAACGATGGCGCGCGCGATGGCGCAATCGTTTTCCTCGTGCGGCAGGCCGATCACGAAGGAGCGGTCTATCTTCAGCGTGCTGATCGGGAATTTCTTCAGGTAGGCCAGGCTGGAATAGCCGGTGCCGAAGTCGTCCAGCGCCAGCGACAAGCCCATCGCGACGAGCTGGTTCATGATGGCGACGACGTTGTCGGTGCCGCGCATGAGCAGGCTTTCCGTGATTTCCAGCATCAGCTGCTCGGGCTGCACGCAGTGGCGTTCGAGCACCGCCGCGATGCGGCCCGGCAGGCCGGCGTCGAACTGGCGCGCCGACAGGTTGACGGCCACGGGCGGCATGATGAGGTTGGCGTCCTTCCAGGCGCGCACCTGGCGGCAGGCTTCCTCCAGCACCCAGGTGCCGAGGTCGAGGATCAGGCCGGTTTCCTCGGCGACGGGGATGAACACGCCCGGCGACACCAGGCCGCGCACCGGGTGGCGCCAGCGCAGCAACGCCTCGGCGCCGACGATGCGGCCGCTGCGCAAGCTCACCTTGGGCTGGTAGTAGAGCGCCAGCTCGTCGTTGACGAGGGCCAGGCGCAGCTCGCTTTCCAGGCGCAGGTGTTCCTGGGCGCGCTGGTTCATTTCCTCGCTGTAGAACAACATGGCCGAATCGACGCCCTTGGCCTTGGCGGCGGCCACGTCGGCATAGCGTATCAGCGAGGACGTGTCGACGCCGTCCTCCGGGTAGACGGCGATGCCGATGGTGGCGCCTACCTGCAGGTGGTGGGCGCCGATGACGATGGGCGCGGCCAGCGCGTCGAGCAGTTTTTGCGCGACGATGGCGGCGTGCTCGCGCTTTTCGATGTGCAGCAGCGCGACGGCGAACTTGGCGCCGTCGAGCCGGGCCAGGATGTCGGCCTCGCGCAGCGCCAGGCGCAGCAGGCGGCCGATCTGGCACAGCAGCTCGTTGCCCGTTTCGTGGCCCAGGGTGTCGGCGATGGCGCCGATGCGGCTGATCTCGATCACCATCATGGCGCCGTGCTGCTGGCTGCGGCGGGCCTCGGTCAAGCCCTGGTCGACCAGCTGGGTCAGCAGGCAGAGGTTGGGCAGGCCGGACAGGCTGTCGTAATTGGCCATGCGCTGCATGCGCGCCTCGGCGTCCTTGTGTACGCTGATGTCGGAAAACAGCGAGAAGGTGTGGCTGATCTGGCCGGCGCGGTCGCGCACCACGCTGATCGTCACCGACTGCGGGAACAGCTCGCCGTTCTTGCGCTTGCCGATGATCTCGCCGCGCCACGGGCCATAGCCCTGCATGGCGGCGCGCACCTGGGCCCGGAAGTCGGCGTCGTGCACGCCCGAGCGCAGCAGGTCCGGGGTCTGGCCTATCGATTCGGCCGGCGAGTAGCCGGTGATGCGCGTGAAGGAACTGTTGATGGAGACGATGCGCTCGCTGGCGTCGGTGATGAGCACGCCCTGGTCGCTGTCTTCGATGATGCGGGCGTGCAGGTGGACCTTGTCCTCGTCCGACAGCGGCTCGCTGACCGTGTTGAAGCGCACGCGCATGCCGCACGGCTCGCCGCCGGCGTCCGCGATCAGCGCCAGCGCCAGGCGCACCCACACCAGCTCGCCCGACTTCTTGCGGCGCCGCACTTCGGCAACGGCGTTGGCGGGGTCGACGAACAGCTCGGCGATATTGCCGTCCTCGTCATCGTCGGCGTACAGGAACAGGATGTGCTGGCCCAGCGCTTCCGGCGCGGCGTAGCCGAACAGCTGCGCGGCGCCGCCGTTCCAGCCGGTCAGGTAGCCGGACAGGTCCAGTTCCAGCTCCGCTTCCGGCGCTTGTTCGGCGGGGCCTGCGGCGAGGCGCTCGGCTTGCAGTTGCAGCAGCGCCGCGTCGAGCTCGGCCAGCGTCTGCGTCAACGCGTCGCCCTGCTGGCCGCGCGCCAGCCGGCCCAGCGCGACGCAGCGCGCGATCGCCGCCTCAAGCATGGGAACGGCCCGCGCCGGCGGCCACGCCTTGCATCCACAGCGTGGCGTCGGCGATGCAGCGGTTGTAATCGTTCACATCGATTTGCAGCGCGGCCAGGCCAGCGCTCAGCGCCGCGAAGTCGCCCCGCTCGGCCTGCTCGACCAGCGCCAGCAATGCGCCCAGCTCGCCGTCCCGCGCCAGCAGCGCGGCGCGCACGGCGTCGCTGATGACGAGCGGCTGCAACAGCTCGTCGAGCGCCAGGCCGAACAGGGCACCCAGCAGAGAAAACATGCCGGCCATGAAAGCCTGGTCCTGGTCGGTCCGGTTCAGGCCGGCGCACCGGGCCAGCAATTCCATCGCGTGGGCGCGCAGGGCCGCGCGCGACAGCAACATGGACGCGCGCGGATCGTCGGCGCGCGAGGCGAACAGCATCAGGTTGAGCCAGCGCCGCAATTGCTGGCGGCCGAGTATCAGGATCGCCTGCGAAAAACTGCTGACGCGCCGGCCGCCGCCCACGCCCAGGGAATTGACCAGGCGCAGCAGGTGGTAGGACAGCGTCGGGTCCTGGCGCAGCACGGCTTCGATTTCATGGTTGTCGGCGTCGGCGTTGACCAGTTGCACCAGCCGCAGCGCCAGCGCGCGCGACGCCGCCTGCTGGCCGATGGGCTTGGGCGGCGGCGCCAGATACCAGTCGCCCTCCAGCCAGGCGATGGCGGGCGGCAGGTCGCGGTCCAGGCCGTCGTCCAGGCGGGCCACGGCGCCGGCCGGCAATGCCTGCCAGCCGGCTTGCTGCAAGGCCGGCGCGGCGGCGCACGGCAAGCGGTAGAAACAGGGGCCGCCGGCGGCCAGCGCTTGCAGCGCGTCCAGCGGCCAGTCGCCGGCGTCGCCCTCGGCGCAGGCCAGCAGCAAACCGGCGGACGCGCCGCTGCGGTCGGCCAAAGGCAGCAGGAACAGGGGCGGCGCGGCGGACATGGTGGTCATGGCGAAGTCCTGGAGACTGGGGTGGCGAACGATCGGCGATTCATATGGTACTCCGAAATTATTGGCGTCGGCCAACAACTGTCAAGATTGCAGTAAATGCACGTTAATGGCCGCCGACGTGATGTCGGGTCAGTCCCTACTCGACCGCGCCCCGATTCGAGCCTGTGGCCGAGCCGGATCTTACCGCCTTTTTCCCCGGCGGCAGCACACCCCTCACTCCATCAAGGGCAGGCGCGGCAAATGCCGCAGCAAACGCTCGAACAAGCCCGGTGCGCGCATGCGCTCTATCCACCAGCTCAGCGCGGCGCCGGCCTCGCCGGTGCGCCAGGCCAGGTAAAAGGTTTCGGCCGGCTTCGGTTCCTGCACCTGCTTTTCGACCAGCAAGCCGGCGGCGATGGCGGCGCGGGCGCACGGTTCGGGCAGGAAGCCGAAGCCCAGCCCGGCCAGCTGATAGTCGAACTTGCTCTGCATGGTCGGCAGCGCCAGCGTATCCTGCCCCAGCAGCAGGCCGACCGTGCGCGGCGCCATCTGGCGCGCCGAATCGGCCACGGTGATGGCGCGATACTGTTGCAATTGCGTGCGCTGCAAGGGTTCCTCGACGTCCGCCAGCGGATGGCCGGGCGCGACGGCGAACACGAAGGAAATCGTGCCGATGGGCTGCGACACGTAGCCGCCGCCGGCCGGACCGTCGCCGGGCGCGCCGATCAGCAGGTCGACGCGGCGGTCCAGCAGCGCTTCCCAGGTGCCGGACAGGGCTTCGTGCACGACGCGCAGCCGGGTCTGCTGCGCCACCTCGTAAAAGGCGCAGATGTCCTGGCGCAGCAGCAGCGTCGAAAACATCGAATCCATGCCGATGGCCAGCTCGGTTTCCCAGCCGGAGGCGACGCGCCGCACGCGGTGCTCCAGGTCTTGCGCCGCCTTGAGCAGGTAGCGCCCCTCCTTGAGCAATTCCTGGCCGGCGCGCGTGAGCAGCACGCGCGGGCCGTTGCGCTCGAACACTTGCACGCCGAGGTCGTCTTCGAGCTTGCTGACGGTGTAGGAGATGGTCGACGGCACCCGGTGCAATTCCTTGCCGGCGGCGGAAAACGAGCCGCGCCGGTCGATCGCATCGACGATTTGCAACGCTTCCAGGCTTAATCTCAGCATTCGATTTTTTCGACAGTAGAGAGGTAAATTTTCCGTTTTTTAATCGCACGGCGCCGGCGTATGATGAATTCATCGGTGCAGCGATGGCAAGATTCAGGTCGGTCCATCCCGAAGCGAGGCTTCGAAATTATCGCACATTAACTTGAAAAAAAATGGAGTCCACCATGTTGCAAATTCGTAAAAGTGAAGCACGCGGCGCCGCCAACCACGGCTGGCTCGATTCGCGCCACACCTTCTCCTTCGGCCACTATCACGATCCCGAGCACGTCGGTTTCGGCCCGCTGCTGGTCATCAATGAAGACAAGGTCACGCAGGCCCAGGGTTTCGGCACCCACGGCCACCGCGACATGGAAATCATTTCCTACGTGCTGAACGGCGCGCTCGAGCACAAGGACAGCATGGGCACCGGTTCCGTGTTGCACTACGGCGACGTGCAGCGCATGAGCGCGGGCACCGGCGTGCGGCACAGCGAGTTCAACCACTCGCGCACCGACGGCCTGCACTTCCTGCAAATCTGGATACAGCCGAATGAACTGGGCATCGCACCGAGCTATGAAGAGAAAAACTTCACGCCGGACAGCAAAAAAGGCCAGCTGCGCCTGATCGCTTCCGGCGACGGCCGCGAAGGCTCGGTGCTGATCCACCAGAACGCCGCCATCTACGCCACCATCATCGACGGCGCGGACAAGCTCGAGCATCCGCTGGCGCCGGGCCGCATCGCCTATGCCCATGTGATCCGTGGCGAGGTCGTCATCAACGGCACCGCGCTCAAAGGCGGCGACGCCCTCAAGCTGACCGAGGAGACGCTGGTCACGCTGGAGCAGGCCCGCGATGCGGAAGTGCTGCTGTTCGACTTGCCACAGCAATAAGGAGGTATCGGCGGCCGAAAAGCGCCGTCACATTTCTTCCGGTCTAAGTTTTGGTATGATGGCGGGGCGCGCCGGATCGGATCGATCAGTCCGGCGCGCCTTTTTACTTTGATACCGCCACCTTGAAGAGCTCAGCCATGCCGCACAGCGCCGATACCCCCGCAAAAGAAACCTTGGAATACATGACCTCTTGCGCGCTGCCGACCCCGTGGGCCCAGTTCACGCTGCACGCCTTCGTCGAGCACGCCACGGGCAAGGAACACCTGGCCATGGTGCTGGGCGACGTCGGCAACGGCGAGCCGGTGCTGGCGCGCGTGCACTCGGAATGCCTGACCGGCGACGTGCTGTTCTCGCAGCGCTGCGACTGCGGCGCCCAGCTCGAAGGCGCGCTCAAGCGCATCGCCGCCGAGGGCCGCGGCATCTTGCTGTACCTGCGCCAGGAGGGCCGCGGTATCGGCCTCATCAACAAGATCCGCGCCTACCGCCTGCAAGAGGCCGGCGCCGACACGGTGCAGGCCAACGAACAGCTCGGCTTCAAGGCCGACCAGCGCACCTACACGCTGGTGCAACCGATGTTCGCCCAATTCGGCGTGCACAGCCTGCGCCTGATGACGAATAATCCGCGTAAGATAGCGGCGATGGAAAACCTCGGCATCAGCGTCGCCGAGCGGGTGCCGCTGCTGGTCAACCGCAACGCCTTCAACCAGCACTACCTGAACACCAAGGCCGCCAAGCTGGGCCACATGATGACGCCGCTGACGCCGGAACCGGCCGAGGACGGCGAACTGTAACTCACCGTCGGGACGGCATGAAACTGCACCAGCTTGCAAGCCTCACCACCCTGTCCCTGATCTGCGCCGGCGCGCTGGCCGCGCCGCCCGGCATGGCCAAACCGGTCGCGCCGAGCGCCGCCCTGGTCCACGCACCGGCCGCCACGCCGCCAGCCAGTCCAACGATACCCACCATTCCAGCGACCGGCGGCGCCAAGCCGGGCGCGGCGGCGGCCGCCGACAGCGCGCCGCTGCCGCCGCCATCGAGCGCCGCGCAACAACTCTACGCCTCGGCCCGCAACGACATCCTGCAAGTGCGCTCGCTGCTCAAAAGCGGCCGCACCCAGTCGTCGGTCGGCTCCGGCTTTTTGATCGGCACCAGCAACCTCGTCGGCACCAACTACCACGTGGTGTCGCAGTTCGCGCTCGAACCGGCCACCTACGTCGGCGAATGGGTGGACACCGGCGGCCAGCGCGGCAACGTCGAACTGCTGGCCGTCGACGTGTTGCACGACCTGGCCGTGCTGCGCGTGAGCCGCAACGGCACCGGCTTCTTCAAGCTGCCCGAACCGCTGGCCAAGCTCAGCCAGGGACAATATCTGTACTCGCTCGGCAATCCGCTCGACCTCGGCTTCGCCATTTCCGAAGGCGCTTACAACGGCGTCGTCACGCGCAGTTTTTACGAACAGCTGATGTTCACCGGCCCGATCAACGCCGGCATGAGCGGCGGCCCCAGCGTGACCGTCAACGGCGCCGTGGCCGGCATCAACGTGTCCAAGCGCCTGGACGGCGAACTGGTCAGCTTCCTGGTGCCGGCCCGCTACGCGCAGGCGCTGCTGGCCACCGTCGCCCGCCAGGGCAAGCCGCCGGCCGATTTCAACGCCGTCGTCGGCGCGCAATTGCTGGCCCACCAGGGCGCGATGGTCGACCAGTTGCTGGCCACGCCGCTCAGCCTGAAGGCCATGGGGCCCTACCAGGTGCCGGTGCGCGAATCGGAACAGATGCGCTGCTGGGGCCGCTCCTCCTCGGCGGCGGAGCAACCCTTCAGCGTCGACGACACCGATTGCGCGATGGAATCGGCCATCTTCGTCAGCGGCCAGTTGCAGACCGGCCAGATCGGCATCCGCCACCAGTACATGCGCGCCACCACGCTCGACGCGCTGCGCTTTTCGCAGCAGGCCAGCGCCTCGTTCAAGAATGAAGACTTCGGCAGCGACAAAAGCAGCCACCTGACCGGCCCGCGCTGCACCGAGCAATTCATCGACAACAAAAAACTGCCGCTGCGCGCCGTGCTGTGCGTGCGCGCCTACAGCAAGTTCACCGGCCTCTACGATTTCGCCCTGCTGACGGCCAGCACCGACGAGGGCAGGATGAGTCTGCAAAGCCGGCTCGACGCGCACGGCGTTTCCTACGACAACGGCCTGCGCCTGTCGCGCGCCTTTTTGTCGGCGCTGGCGCGCGGGGCGCGGCCATGAGGCCGCCCTACTTCATCGAAGTGCTGGCCCGCAACGGCGACGTGTTGCAGCGGCATATGATCGCGGCCCTGCCGATCCGCCTCGGGCGCGGCTACGACAACGACTTCATCCTCGACGACGCCCACACGGCCGCGCGCCACGCCGTCATCGACATCGACGAGAACGGACAGTTGCAGTTGCGCGACCTCGGCGGCCGGAACGGCACGGTCCACCTCGGCCAGCGCCGCAGCGTCGTCACGCTCGACGGCGACACCGTCGTGCGGCTGGGCCACACGCGGCTGCGCGTGCGCGGCGCCGACTTCCCGGTCGCGCCGGAGCGCACCGACACCACCATGCACGGCTGGGAAGGCGCGGCGCCCGCGCTGCTGGGGCTGCTGCTGATCGCCCTGTTCACGGCCGTCGAATACTGGATGTCGCACGTGCAGCCGGTGCAGGCGGCGCCGTATCTGCTGGTGATCGCCTCCGGCCTGGGCGGCGGCCTGGTGTGGAGCAGCGTGTGGGCGCTGGGCAACCGCCTGTTCGGCGGCCACGCGCGGCTGGGGCGCCACCTGTTCATCCTCGGCGGCGGCATGCTGGCCGTCGGCGCCTGGCGCGCGCTGAGCGACGTGGCGGCCTACGCCTGGTCGGCCGAATGGCTGACCCGCTACGGCAACCTGGTGTCGATCGCGCTGGTGTGCTGCATGATTTTCTTCCACCTGTGGACCATCAAGCCCCACCATCCGAAACGCCTGGCGCTGGCCAGCTGGATCTTGCTGCTGGCCGGCTGCGGCCTGGCGCTCATCAGCAATCTGCAAAACAGCGGCCACGCCGCCGACGAGTTGTACATGTCGGTGCTGCTGCCGCCGGCCGTGCGGCACAGCCCGAATCACAGCGTCGATGAATTCCTCGGCCACGCCGCCAAACTCAAGGCGGGCGCCGACGCCGCGCGCAGCAAGCCGGGCAAGGATGACGGCGACGGCGACCAGGGAGGCTGAGCGCGCGGCGCCGAGCAGCGCCGCCGGCTCATCGCCCGACGGCGGCGCACGTCAGTTCAGGCCGGCCAGCCGCGCAGTACCAGCGCGACCACCTCGTGCAATTGTTCGCGGGTGGCGCCGGCGGCGGCCTGCACGGCCATGCCGTTCGAGACCGTCATCACATAGCGCGCCAGCTGGCCGGCGCAGGTGTCGGCCGGCAGGTCGCCGTCCGTCTTCGCCTGCAGCAGGCGGTCGCGCAGGCGCGCTTCGTTGCCGCTGCGGTGGGCGATCAATTCTTCGCGGATGGGCTGGGCGTCGTCGCTGCACGCCAGCGCGCCGTTGATGACCAGGCAGCCATGCGGCTGGTCCGATTCGGTCTGGCCGTCGGCGTTGCTGTGCAGCAGATATTCGACGACGGCGCGCGCCGTCGGCTGCGCCAGCGCGGCGGCGAACAGCTGTTCGCGCGGCAAGGCGTAGCGCTCCAGCGCCTTGTGGAACAGGTTTTCCTTGTTGCCGAACACGGCGTACAGGCTGGGCCGGTTCATGCCCATCGCCTCGGTCAGCTCCGGCAGCGACGCGCCTTCGTAGCCTTTTTCCCAGAATACCTTCATGGCCTGGTCGAGCGCGTGGTCGGCGTCGAAGGTGCGCGGACGGCCGCTCTTGCGCGGCGCGGCGGCGGCATCGACGGGAGCATCTGCCTGGGTATCGCTGTGAATATTTTTCATACCGATCGGTTAAAAACTAGTTGACAAGGTCTGCTGCGTGACCGATTATGAACCGATCAGTAAAAAACTCAAGGGTTTTTTACGCCGTACTTCTCAATCTGCCACCCACACTCTCCGAGGATGACTCATGCAAGCCAATAACAACGCGGCCGCGCCGCTGCCGGACCCGTCGTCGCCCGTCGAAACGCCCACCGGCGCGGCCTGGCTGGCCGTGCTGTCGGTCGCGCTCGGCGCCTTCGCGCTGGTCACCACTGAATTCCTGCCGGTCGGCCTGCTGCCCAGCATCGCCGCCGAATTGCGCGTCACCGAGGGCGTGGCCGGCATGATGGTGACCATCCCCGGCCTGGTGGCGACGCTGGCCGCGCTGCTAGTGCCGCTGGCCGCCGGCAAGAGCGACCGCCGCTACGTGATCGTCGGCCTGATGGTGTTGCTGGCGGTGTCGAACGGCATCGTGGCGCTGTCGTCCTCGTTCGCGCTGACGCTGTTCGGCCGGGCCCTGCTCGGTATCGGCGTCGGCGGCTTCTGGGCCATCGGCGGCGGACTGGGCCCGCGCCTGGTGCCGGCGGCGTCGGGCGCGCGCGCCACCTCGCTGATCTTCGCCGGCATTTCGCTCGGCACCGTGGCCGGCGTGCCGGCCGGCGCGCTGATCGGGGAACTGGTCGGCTGGCGCGTGGCGTTCGGCGCCGGCGTCGTGCTGGCCGTGCTGGGCGTGGTCGCCATGCTGGCGCTGATGCCGGCGCTGCCGACGGCCGTGGCGATGAAGGCGCGCGACCTGCCGCAGCTGCTGAAGATTAAAAAAGCCCGTCTCGGCATGCTGGCCACGGCGCTGATCTTCATCGGCCAGTTCGCCACCTACACCTACATCACGCCCTTCCTCGCGCAGGTCGGCGGCATGTCGGCCAAGACCATCAGCGCGCTGCTGCTGACCTATGGCGCGGCCGGCTTCATCGGCAACATCATCGGCGGCTGGGCCGTGGCGCGCAGCGTGCGCGGCGCGCTGATCGCCACCGGACTGGTGCTGGGCCTGTCGGCGCTGGTGATGCCGCTGTTCGGCACCAGCATGGTCGCCGTCAGCGCGCTGATCGTGATCTGGGGCCTGGCGTTCGGCTCGATGCCGATCTCGGTGCAGACCTGGATGTTCCAGGCCGCGCCGCACGCGATGGAAAGCGGCGGCGCCGTCTTCGTCGCCACCGCGCAGATTTCGCTGGCGTCGGGCGCGCTGGTGGGCGGCGTCGCCGTCGACCATCTCGGCGTGTCGAGCGCGATGGTGGTCGGCGGCCTGTTCGCCATCGCGATGGCGCTGCTGATCTGGCGCCACGGCCACGACCGCGCCACGCATCTGCACGCGGTCGGCTGATCGAAGACCGCTAAATCCGGCCGCGCTTGAATTCGGCCAGGAAGGCCTTCGCTTCCTGCGCCAACAGCACGACGTCGGCGTCGCCGTGCCAGGCGTAGAGAAAGGGCGTGCCGCCCAATCGGTCCGTCAGCTTGGCGAACAGCAGGAAGCGCGTCCCCAGCGGATACAGGGCGGTGTCGCCGAGGCGGCGCGAACACTGCACCATCAATTCGGGCGAGTAAGCCTGGCCTGGCATCGGATGCACTTCGACGCCGCCGGCGCGCTGCACCGACTGCACGGCCACGTGCCGGTATGCGTAAATATCCCGCGCCATTTCACTTCTCCCGTTGACCTGCGTTGCTATCAGGCCGCCATGGTAGCAGAGCGCGCAAAATGATTCATCGGGTGCATCGATGCTTGCGCATCGCCCTGAACAACCATGCGCATACTGCGCGATGAGTCCTTACCGAGAGAAATGAAGCGCGCGCTGCCCGGACAGGAGGTGCGGACCGTTGTCGAATGCGGATGGTCGGGATAGAAGAACGGACAATTGCTGAGAATCGCAGCCAGTCGATTCGACGTATTTTGCACCGCCGACCAAAATATCCCTTATCAGCAGAACCGTCGGACGCTACCGATTTCTGTCGTGATGCTGGTCAGCGCGAACAATCGCCTGGACACTTTACGGCCGCTCTTTCCCCCACTGCTCGCCATACTGAACCAGCTGGCGCCCCGCACCATCACCCATATTCGATAAGAGCGAAGCTCGCGCTTATCTACCCATGGCTCAGCGATTCGATGAACGCCAGGAAGGCCCGCGTCTTGGCGGGCGCGTGGCGGCGCGACGGGTACAGCGCGTACAGCGGGAAGCGCTCGTCGCTCCAGTCGGGCAGCAACTGCACCAGCTGGCCCGAGGCCAGCATGGGCTGCACCGCCAGATCCATCACCTGGGCCATGCCGTAGCCGGCCAGGCAGACGCTGTACAGCGTGCCGGCGTCATTGACCATCAGCTGGCTGTCCGGCGCGACGACGACGCGCTCGGCGCCGCGGTGGAACTCCCAGTCGAAGGCCTTGCCGGTGTGCGGGTCGCGGAAGTGGATGCAGGTGTGGCGGCCGTTTTCCAGGTCGGCCGGCACGCGCGGCAAGCCGCAGCGGCGCACGTAATCGGGCGTGGCGACGGTAAGTATGCGCGGCGACATCAGCTGGCGCGCGATCAGCGTCGACGCCTGCAACTGGCCGAAGCGCAGCGCGAGGTCGAAGCCGTCGCCTATCATGTCGCCCAGCTGGTCGCGCGTGGTCAGCTCCAGCTCCAGGTCGGGATGCCGCGCCAGAAACGCGCCCAGTCGCGGCCCCAGCACGATGCGCGAAAAATACGGGTCGACATTGATGCGCAGCCGGCCCCGCACCGCCACCGCGCCCCTGCCGGCCGACGCCACCGCCTCCTCCAGCCCCGCCAGCAGCGGTCCTATCTGCGCATAAAAGCGCCGGCCCTCGTCGGTCAGCGCGACCTTGCGCGTGGTGCGGTCGAACAGGCGGATTTTCAGTCGCGCCTCCAACTTGGCCAGCGCGCGGCTGACACCCGACTGCGACATCCCCAGCAGCTCGCCGGCGCCGACGAAACTGCCGCTGTCGACGATCGCATCGAGCACGCGCATGCCGTTCACCACCCGTTCATCGAATGTCATTGATGCCCCTTAGTCATGAATGATATGAGCGCCATGCTATCGGAGAATCGAGCGCCGCGCAGCATACTTCTTCCATGCGGCAGCGGCCGCCATCACCCCACAGGAGCTCACCATGTATGCAATCACCGGTATCACCGGCCAAGTCGGCGGCGCCCTCGCCCACCACCTGCTGGCCGCCGGCCTGCCCGTGCGCGCCATCGTGCGCGACGCCGCCAAGGGCGCGGCCTGGGCCGGGCGCGGCTGCGAAATCGCTCTGGCCGACATGCACGGCACTGCGGCGCTGACCCACGCCTTCACCGGCGCCAGCGCCGTCTTCGTGCTGCTGCCGCCGAACTTCGACCCAACCGACGGCTTCCCGGAATCGCGCGCCGTCATCGCCTCGCTGCGCATGGCGCTGCAAGCGGCGCGTCCCGAACGCGTGGTCTGCCTGTCGACCGTCGGCGCCCAGGCAACGCAGCCCAACCTGCTCAACCAGCTCGGCATCATGGAGCGCGAACTGGGCACGCTGGCGCTGCCGGTCGCCTTTCTGCGCGCCGCCTGGTTCATCGAAAACAGCCTGTGGGACGTGGCGGCCGCGCGCGATGGCGTGATCCCCAACTTCCTGCAACCGCTGGACCGCGAGGTGCCGATGGTCGCTTGCGCCGATATCGCGGCCCTGGCGGCGGAGCTGATGCAGGCGCGTTGGGACGGCGTGCGCGTGGTCGAACTGGAGGCGCAGGAGCGCGTCAGCCCGAACGATATCGCGGCCGGCTTCGCGCGGCTGCTGGGCCACCCGGTCGCCGCCACGGCCGTGCCGCGCGACACCTGGCATGATTTATTGACGTCGCAGGGCATGCGCAATCCGGTCCCGCGCAGCCAGATGCTGGACGGCTTCAACCAAGGCTGGATCGATTTCGAAGGCGGCCCGCACATGTCGCGCAAGGGCGGCACGACGCTCGACGCGGCACTGCGCGCGCTGCTCGAACGCGCCTGATAATGCGCAGAGGGCGCCCGCGACGACGCACAGCGAACCTGGCGGCGGCCGCGCGGCGCCGGCGTGATCGGCTTGCGCTAGTCGACAGCGGGACGGGCGCCGCGCGGATACAGTTTCAGGACAAGCCCTCGGCTTGCTTGATGTGTCTGCGGAGCGGCCTACAATGAAGCAGCAGCGGTTCACCTGGGATGAAAAGAAACGGCTGCTCAACCTGAAAAAGCATGGCTACGATTTCGCCCAAGCTGAAGCAGTGTTCCTCCGCGAAAATTATGTTCGTGAAGACAAGCGCCACTTTTATTCCGAGCGGCGCTTTATCACACTAGGTTTTTTGGGCAGCACAGCCGTAGCCATCACCCACACGGAGACCGATTATGAAATCCGAATCATCTCGTTCCGCAGAGCCGATCGGCGAGAAACCGAAATTCTCTATTCACAGGTCATCCGGTGAAACGGATCTGCGGCGGGTCTTTAATATGAAGGACAGCGACATCGAGCTTACCGGAGAGGATTCCGAAGCCCGTCCCGAAGATATGGAGAATGGAATTGTGCGTATGAACTTTGGCCCGCCGCCGCCCAAGGTGGCCGTCGAACTGCGCATCGATGAAGATGTGCTGTCATGGTTCCAAAGGCGCGAGCCTGAGTACTACAAAGTTTTAATCAACATCGCGCTGCGCGAGTACTACGACGAGCTGCGCCAATATTACGAGCCTCCCTTGGACCGCTGAGTCCTCAGCGGCGCACCAGCAGCGCCACGGCTTCGGCCGCGATGCCTTCTTCGCGGCCCAAATACCCCAGCTTCTCGTTGGTCTTGGCCTTGATGTTGACCTGGCCCACCGTCACGCCCACATCGTCGGCCACGTGCGCGCACATGGCGCCGATGTGCGGCGCCATCTTCGGGCGCTGCGCGATGATGGTGGCGTCGATGTTGCCGATGTCGTAGCCGGTCGCCCGCACCCGGCGCGCCGCTTCGCGCAGCAGCGTGCGCGAGTCGGCGCCCTTGAATTGCGGGTCGGTGTCGGGGAAGTGCTTGCCGATGTCGCCCAGCGCGGCGGCGCCGAGGATGGCGTCGGTGATCGCGTGCAGCAGCGCGTCGGCGTCGGAGTGGCCCAGCAGGCCGAGGTGGTGAGGGATCGTCACCCCGCCCAGAATCAACAGCCGGTTTTCCACCAGCGCGTGGCAGTCGTAACCCTGGCCGATGCGGAACGGGAGTGCGGCGGCTGCGGCGACTGCGTTGGATGTGTCGGTGGTGCTCATGGTGTGCCTCGTGGATGCGTATTCAATGGTTTTAGTCGGATGAATCGGCCAGGTACATCTCGGCGATGCGGACGTCGGCCGGCAGCGTCACTTTCAAATTGCGCGGGTGGCCTTCGACCAGCACCGGCGACAGGCCCAGCGCTTCGACGGCGCTGGCGTCGTCGGTGACGAGGGTGGCGTCGGTGGCGGCGGCCAGCGCGCGCGTCAGCAGGCGATAGGAAAACATTTGCGGCGTCTGCGCCAGCCACAGGCCGTCGCGCGGCACGGTGCCGACGGCGGCGCCGGGCGCGGCGCGCTTGACGGTGTCGACCACCGGCAGCGCCAGCAGGCCGCCGGCCGCCGCCGTGCCGACGCCGGCGATCAGTTTCGCGATCAGCGCCGGCGTCAGGCCGGGTCGGGCCGCGTCGTGCACCAGCACCCAGTCGTCGTCGCCGACTTGGTCGCGCAGCGCGCGCAAGGCGTTCCGCACCGAGTCCATGCGGGTGGCGCCGCCGCAGCGCAGCACCGTCACGCCGGACGGCGGCAGCAGCGCGTCGATATAGGGATCGTCGGCGCTGACGACGACGTAGGTGTGGGCGATCAGCGCGCTGCCGAGGAAGGCGTTCAGCGTGTGGCGCAACATCGGCTGGCCGGCCAGCGGCAGGTATTGTTTGGGGCCGCCGGCGGCCATGCGGGCGCCGACGCCGGCGGCCGGGATCAGCGCGAAGTAGCGCGGCGCGGGCGATGCGGCGGCAGTGGGGGAAGCGGCGGCAGTGGTGGAGGCGGCGGTGGTCGGGTTCACGATGGGCTTTCGATTAGGGCCGGCGGGCCGGGACGGCGGGCCGCAGCTTGCCGAGGATGGTGGCGATTTCGCTGCCGCAGACTTTGCCGAGGCGCGCATATTCTTCGGGCGCGTCGATCAGCGCCTGCTGCTCTTCGACCCGGGCCAGCTCGCCGCGGATATACGGCAGCCAGCCGCTGTTGATTTCATGTTCCAGCGCCGACATGGCGGTGCCGGACGGCGCGTACAGCGGCTTGTCGCCGAAGCGTTTGGTGAGCGCCTCGCGCACCTGCTGGTCGACCTTGGGCAGATGGTCGGTGTAGGCTTGCAGGTGGCGCATCTCGTGCGCCAGCACTTCCTTGTAGGCGCAGCTGTCGGGCGGCAGTTCCCTGGCGATGTAGATCACCACCGGCATGTAATAGAGCTCGACGTCGATCTGCGGCGCGACGCATTCGTAGCCGCTGGCCGGGTCTTGCAGGATGGGGCCACCCAGCGCCACTTCGACGCGCGACTCGGTGCGGGTCAGGCCGGCGGCGAAGGAATAGGCCGGCGCCACGTCCTTCATCACCGTCAGCGCGCGCGCGGACAAATGGGTGTCGATGCTGTAGCCGTGCTTTTGCGAGACCAGCACGGTGACGGTTTTTTTGATCGTGTCTTCGCAGCGGACCTGGAACGGGGTGCGCTCGGCGGCTTCGGCGGCGCGGCCGACGAACAGGCTGAAAAACAGGCCGGCCACCATCACCGCCCGCAAGCCGGTGAAACGCGGGCGGCGGCCAACCGGCCTCCCCCAACCGCTGGAACGGTGCGGCGCAGTCACGGTGTTCAACCTGTTATTGAGGCCAGGCGCCGGAGCGGATTTTGTCGAGCCAGAAAATGCCGATCACGGTTTTGACGTCGGTGATGCGGCGGTCCCTCACCCATTCGAGCAATTCGTCGATGGTGGCGGTGAAGGTTTCGAGGAACTCGCCGTCGTCGAGCCTGGCCGCGCCGGCGCTCAGGCCGCGCGCCAGGAACAGTTCCAGGTGCTCATCCGAATAGGCGATGGCGTTGTGGATGGTGCTGACGAACTGCCACTCGGTGGCCGTGTAGCCGGTTTCTTCTTCGAGCTCGCGCTTGGCGCAGGCCAGCGCGTCTTCGCCGGCGTCGATTTTACCGGCCGGGAATTCGATGAACACGCGGTCGAGCGGATAGCGGAACTGGCGCTCCATGAGCACGCTGCCGTCGGCCAGCAGTGGCAGGATCACGACGGCGCCGGGATGCTTGATGTATTCGCGGGCGGTGATTTTACCGTCGGGCAGCGTCACGCGGTCGCGCTGCACTTTGAGGAAGTGGCCGTCGTAGACCGGACCGCCGTCGATGCGGGTTTCTTTCAGATGCAGATCCATGCCGGCTCCGTCGATGAACTATGGTGGCAGTGTATCAGCCGTGCCGCTTGCGCAGGTAGCGCATCACGAAACCGGGAAAGGCCAGCACCAGGAACAGGCAGGCGCCGATGGCGTAGAACTCCCAGGTTTGCACGAAGGCGTTGCCGAGTTTGGCTTCGAGGGCGCAGCCGATGGCGCCGACGACGAAGTACAGCACGATCAGTTCCAGCAGGCGGATAAAGAGGGGCTTGCGCGCCCGCCCCTGCGCGGCGGCGTTCTTCAAGGGCACGACGGCGAACAGCTTGTCGTTGAAGAACGGCAGGTTGGCGGCCGCGATTGCGAGCACGATCACCAACCAGCTGGCGGACGCGACTTCCATTACGAGTTCAGCGTCTTGGTCATGGCGCTCAGGCAGGCGCCCAGCAGCGGACCGGGCAGCACGCCCATCAGGACGATGGCCGCGCCGTTCAGGCTGAGGATGAAGCGGGTGTCGCCGTTGGTGACGATGGGCGCATGGTCGAGCGGCTCATCGAACCACATCATCTTGACCACGCGCAGGTAGTAGAATGCGCCGATCAGCGAGAACATCACGGCCAGCACGGTCAGCCAGATCTGGCTGGTGGCCAGCACCGAGCTCAATACCGAGAACTTGGCCATGAAGCCCATCATCGGCGGCACGCCGGCCAGCGAGAACATCAAAATCGACATGACGACCGCGAACCACGGGCTGCGCTGGCTCAGGCCCTTGAAGTCGGCCAGTTCTTCCGCTTCGAAGCCGTTGCGGGCCAGCAGCATGATGACGCCGAAGCTGCCCAGCGTCGTCATCACGTAGGTGATGGCGTAGTACATGGCGCCGGCGTAGGCGGCCGGGGCGAAGTCGGAACGGGTGCCGACCACGCCGGACAACAGGCCCAGCAGCACGAAGCCCATTTGCGCGATGGTCGAGTAAGCCAGCATGCGCTTGATGTTGGTCTGGGCGATGGCGGTCAGGTTGCCGATGGCCAGCGACATGACGGCCAGCACCATCAGCATCTGCTGCCAGTCGACGGCCATCGGCAGCAAGCCTTCGACCAGCAAGCGGATGCAGATGGCGAAGGTGGCCAGTTTCGGCGCACCGCCCAGCAGCAGCGTGACGGCCGTCGGCGCGCCCTGGTAGACGTCCGGCACCCACATGTGGAAGGGCACCACGCCGAGCTTGAAGGCCAGGCCGGCGACCAGGAACACCAGGCCGAAGATCAGGATGGTCGGCTTGATGGTGCCGCTGGCGGCGGCCTTGGCGATCAGGGTCAGGTCCAGCGTGCCGGTGGCGCCGTACAGCATGGAGATGCCGTACAACAGGAAGCCGGAGGCCAGCGCGCCGAGGATGAAGTATTTCATCGCCGCTTCGGTCGAGCGGCCGTCGTCGCGGCGCAGCGCGATCAGCGCGTACAGCGACAGCGACATCAGTTCGACGCCGAGGTAGATCGACAGCATGTTATTGCCGGAGATCATGACCATCTGGCCCAGCAGCGAGAACAGGGCCAGCACGTAGAACTCGCCGCCGAGGTTGCCGCCCAACATGCCACGGTCGGTGGCGTAGCTGCGCGAGTAGATCAGCGTCAGGCCGACGGCCAGGTAGGAGAACAGTTTCAGCAGATTGGCCATCGGGTCCGAGATGAACATGTTCGAGAACGTGTACACCGTGGTGCCGGCGTTGTAGTCGGCGAAGCTGAACCAGCCGCAGACCAGCAGCGTGGCCAGCGACAGCAGATAGGTGATGTGGCGCTTGCTGTCGGACAGGAACATATCGATCAGCAGGATCGCCGACGCGGCGACCAGCAAAAAGATCTCCGCCGACAGCGGGGCCATGTCAGGCGTAACCTGGGGAATCACAGAGGTAATCATGTATGCGTTTCCGTTTTCTTCTTAGTAAGGCAGCTTGCTCGCGGCGACATGCTTGAGCAGGTCGGCGACGGAGGTTTGCATGGTGTCGGTGAACGGCGCTGGATACAGGCCCATCACCAGCACGGCGATCGCCAGGATGCCCAGCATCAGGAACTCGCGGCCGTTGATGTCGACCAGCTCGGCCACATGGTGGTTGGTGACCTTGCCGAAGATGACGCGCTTGGCCATCCACAGCGAGTAGGCGGCGCCCAGGATCAGGGCGGTGGCGGCCAGCAGGCCGATCCAGAAGTTGAACTGGACCGCGCCGAGGATGACCATGAACTCGCCGACGAAGCCGGAGGTGGCGGGCAGGCCGCAGTTGGCCATCGAGAAGAAGATGAACAGGGCCGCGAACTTCGGCATCTTGTTGACCACTCCTCCGTAGTCGGCGATCTGGCGCGAGTGGGCCTGATCGTAGAGCACGCCGATGCACAGGAACATGGCGCCGGAGATGAAGCCGTGCGAAATCATTTGCACGATGCCGCCCTGCATGGCGATGTCGTTGAAGACGAAGAAGCCCAGCGTGACGAAGCCCATGTGGGCGATCGACGAATAGGCGACCAGTTTTTTCATGTCCTTCTGGACCAGGGCCACCAGGCCGATGTAGATCACGGCGATCAGCGACAGCGTGATCATGAAGCCGGACAGGTAGTGGCTCGCATCAGGCGTGATCGGCAGCGAAAACCGCACGAAGCCGTAGCCGCCGAGTTTCAGCA
>NZ_JANXMI010000241.1 GCF_025354735.1 Rugamonas sp. | reverse complement strand
GCCGGCGCCGTCGTCGGCAATATCTGGTCGAACAAGATGGAAAACCAGAAGCGCGCGATGGAACAGGCGATCCAGGGCACCGGCGTCAAGGTCAGCCAGACCGCCGACAACCGCCTGAAAATGGACATCCCCAGCGACGTCTCTTTCGACACCAGCCGGGCCGACATCAAGGGCAATTTCCGCCCCATACTGGACCGCTTCGCCGCCACGCTGAACGACAACCCGGCGGCCACCGTCAACATCATCGGCCACACCGACAACACCGGCAGCGATGCCATCAACCAGCCGCTGTCGGTCGAGCGCGCCGCGCACACGCGCGACTACCTGGCGCTGCGCGGCGTGGCGCCGACGCGCGTCGTCGTGGAAGGCCGCGGCGCCAGCGAACCGGTGGCGTCGAACGACAGCGACGCCGGCCGCGCCCGCAACCGCCGCGTGGAAATTTACGTGGCCGAGCCGCGCAGCTGACGCCGCCATATCGGGGTCCGGCGGCGGAGGCCGGGGTAAACGCTGCTCAGCCTATCAAACCCGGCCGCCGCGCGATTCTGGTTTATGCTAGCGCATCGTCCCTGCGCGCAACGCGCATCCCCACCCATCCCTGGAGTCGCCATGAAACGCCTGTTCGCCCTCGCCCTCGTCGCCGCCCCGCTGCTGGCCGCGTCCGCCTCCACCGCGGCGCAAAGCATGCGTCCCGGCCAGTGGGAGATGAGCAATAAAATGAACACCTCCAACGTCGAAACCAACCAGGCCATGCAGGCCATGCTCAAGCAGCTGGCCAACCTGCCGCCCGAGCAGCGCGCCAAGGTCGAGGCGATGATGGCCCAGAACGGCGCCACCATGCCCAAGCTGGCGCCCAACGGCGGCATCAGCGTGAGCGCCTGCATCACGGCGGAAATGGCCAAGCGCCAGGAAGTGCCGACCGGCCAGCAGGGCAACTGCAAGTCGAACAACCAGCCGGTGACGGGCGGCATGAACCTGTCGTTCATCTGCACCAATCCCGCCTCCAGCGGCCAGGGTCATCTCACCTTCGCCGGCGACACCGCCTTCACGATGACGATGGACGTCACCACCGAAGCGCGCGGCAAGCCGGAACAGATGACGATAGAAACGTCCGGCCGCTGGCTGGGCGCCTGCAACGCCGCCCACTGACACGGGCCGCGCGGGCCGCCCTCAGAACGACAGCCGCACGCCGACGTTGACGGCGCGGTCGCCGTGGCCGGCCTCGGTGGCGTTGCCCACCGTGTAAGTGGCGCCGTTGCGGTTGCGGATCTTGGCGATGGCGGCGTAGAAATCGGTGCGGCGCGACAGCGCATACGTCATGCCGATGGCCAGCTGGTCGGCGTCCTGGTTCAGCATGCTGCGGTCATCCTTGTGGATGAAGGACGCCATCACGGTCGTCAGGCCCAGCGGCAGCGACAGGCCGACCAGCATGTCGCGGCTGTCGTTGGACGGCGTCGCCACCACCAACGCGCCGTAGGGGTTGCTGGCGTCCCACGGCGAGCTGCCGATGCCGCGGTCGCGCCCGAAGGCGGCGTAGGCCGTCGCGATGCCGACCTTGACGTTGGCCGCGACCAGGGTGTTGTTGGCCGACTGGTCGATGAGGACCGGGCTGTCGGTGCCGCTGAAGTCGCCGGGATTGTCCTTGCGCTGATGCACCACGCTGACGTTGACCGGCCCGTCCGCATAGCCGAGCATGGCGCCATAGGCGCGGTTGGTGGCGCTGTTGTTGGGCGATTCGCCGAAGCTGTACAGCGCGGCCGCGCTCCAGCCGTGCGAGGTCGGCGTCACGTACTTGATCGAGTTATCGTAGCGCATGACGGTGTAGCCGATCAGATTGCCCGCGTTGCCGGCCAGCCCACCCTTGAAGGGGTCGGCCACGTCGACCAGCACCTGGTATTGCAGATTGTATTGGCGGCCCAGCGTGACGGCGCCGAGCTTGTCGCTGCTGAGGCCGACGAACGCCTGGCGGCCGAACAAGCGGCCGTTTTGGTCCGACTTGCCGGTGTCGTTGAGGATGCCCGCCTCCAGCGCGAAGACGGCGGCCTTGCCGTCGCCCAGATCTTCCCGGCCGCTGAAGCCGAGCCGCGAACCGGTCTCGACGCCGCTGCTCAGTTTGCTGTGCGCGCACGCGCTCGCGCAGCCGCCTTCGCCGACGATGCCGGCGTCCAGCGTACCGTAAATGGTGATGGGCGAGGACGTTTGCGCAGCCACCGCGAACGGGCTTAACAACGCCAGCGCCAGGTAGGAGGGTTTCATGATCGCACTCAAATAAATGTCGGCATGGTGGTCCATGGTGGTCGATGAGCCCGGCCGGCCACGCCGCATGACGTCGCACTTTGCCGGGCGGATGAACATAGTGTAGGCCGGCGCCGGGCCGAATTCTGTGCGCCCGCCCACGTAGCGGGCAAATTGCGCGGGGCGTATAGTGGCGGGACCACCACCCCTCCGTGCAAGGCCTCGCCACCATGTCACCGTCCCCAGTCCACGCCCTCTACGACGGCAAACGCGGCAGCGCCGCCGACGCCCTGCGCCTGTTGCGCGACGGCGACACCATCATCGTGCCGTCCGGCGCCGGCGAACCGCCGACGCTGCTGCACGCGCTGTCGGAGCGGCGCCGCGACTTTCGCGACATCAAGGTGGCGCAAATCCTGGCGCTGCGCAAATACGGCTATTTCGACTGCGACACCGTGGGCCACGTGCGCCACGTCGCCCTGTTCTTCGGCGGCGGCTCGCGCGCGGCGGGTCAGGCCGGCTGGGCCGATTTCATCCCGGCCTATTTTTCCGAACTGCCCAGCCTGATCGAACGGGGCCAGGTGGCCGCCGACGTGGTGTTCTCGATGGCCTCGCCGATGGACGAGCACGGTTACTTCGCGCTCAGCCTCGGCACCGACTACACCATGGCCGCCGTGCAAAAGGCGCGCGCCGTGGTGCTCGAAGTCAATCCCAACGTCCCGTTCGCGCACGGCCAGTGCCACGTCCACATCGACCAGGTCAGCGCGCTCGTCGAAAGCGCCGAACCGGTGATCGAAGTGGCGCTGCCGGCCATCGGCCCGGTGCAGCAAGCCATCGGCAACTACGTGGCCGAGATGATAGGCGACGGCGCCACCCTGCAGATCGGCTACGGCGGCATTCCGGACGCGGTGGTGATGCAGCTGACGTCCAAGCATGATTTGGGTATCCACACGGAAATGATAGGAGATGGCATTTTGACGCTGGTGGAAGCCGGCGCCGTGAGCAACCGCAAGAAAACTCATTTACCGGGGAAGATGGTCGCCACCTTCGCGCTCGGCTCGCAGCGCCTGTACCGCTTCATGCACCAGAATCCGATGCTGGAAATGCATCCGGTGAACTACACCAACGATCCCTATCTGGCCGCCCGCAACGACAACCTGGTGGCCATCAACGCCAGCCTGCAAGTCGATTTGCTGGGGCAATGCGGCTCCGAAAGCCTGGCCCACGTGCCCTATTCCGGCACCGGCGGCCAGGTCGATTTCGTGCGCGCCGCCAATCGCTCGCGCGGCGGCAAGGCCTTCATCGTGCTGCCGTCGACGGCCAGGGACGGCACCATCTCGCGCATCGTCACGGCGCTGGCGCCGGGGACGCACGTCACCACCGGCAAGAACGACGTCAACTACGTCGTCACCGAATACGGCGTGGCCCAGCTGCGCGGCAAATCGGCGGCCCAGCGCGCCGCGGCGCTGATCGCCATCGCCCATCCCGATTTCCGCGCCGAACTGCGCCAGGCGTCGCGCAAGATCACGCTGTGCTGACGGGGCGCGAGCGGAAGCCGGGGTGACGGAATCGGGCGCCACGGCACCGTGGAGCCTGGACCCCGGAACCTGGGATCAACCCCACCTCACCGCGACACCTGCGCTCAGTACGCCAGCGTACATACAGGCGCGCCCACCCACGCTATGCTGGTGTTTTGTCCAATGCGGCCAGTCCGTCCCCTTCCGCATGATCTCCCTACTCGAACGCATCGCCCCGGACAGCAAGGACATCGGCCTGATGGTCGAATTGTTCGACACGCTGCGCCCCCGGCGTCCGACCGACGCCGCCCAGGCCACCGCCAACGTCCGCACGCTGACCCAGCTGCTCAAGGGCCAGCCGGTCCAGGCGCGGGCGCTGCACGGTTACGTCCGCACCATCCTCGCCACGCGCCGCCACACCAGCCTGTACACGGAAATCGGCGTGCTGTCGAACGACGGCTTTTTCACCGAGCTCAAACGCCGCATCGCCTACCGCGTGCTGCCGCCGGCGCTGGGCGACGAATACCTGAGCGACGCGCTCGACCAGCTGCTGTATAAAAAAACCGACCACCGGTGGATACGCGCCGTCCCCGCCGCCGACTGGATGGCGCTGTTCGACGTCGTCTTCGCGCCGCTGCCGCCGGCCGAGGCCGACATCGCTGCCCATGCGGACGCCGAGGCCCAGCCCCCGGCCGAGACCGACGCCGGCCTCATGCTGCCCGGCCTGCTCGAAGCGATACGCACCCTGTCCTACCGCGTCTGCGCCATCGGCCTGGAGCCGAAGCTGACCAATTTCCACACCGAGATGGAAACCTTCGAGTCGCCCTTCATGGTGCAGAACGTGGAAGTGAACGCCCACCTGGACGCCCACGCGCGCCTGATGGCCGGCGAGGCCGGCGATATCGAGGATGCCCGCCACCTGCTGGTGATGCTCGACCAGTGCGACGCCGTCGTCGCCAAGATCCGCAAGAAGGCGCTGCTGCAAGGCACCAGCATCGCCCTGACCTATCTGCTGGTGGCGCTCACGCAAAGCATAGACCGGCTGCGCAAGCTGCTGTTCCTGGTCGACGTCAGCGGCGAACTGCCGAGCGCGCCGACGGTCGACCTCGACGCCGTGGCGGCCGAGGCCGCGCAAGCGCAGCGGCCCATCAGTCCGCACCGCGCCGCCGCCCTGGCGCTGGCGCTGGAACTGATCGCCGCCCACAACAATAAATACACGGTGGGCGACCTGCTGGCCGACAATATCAACCTGCTGGCCCGCAACGTCACGGAAAATGCCAGCCGCACCGGCGAGCACTACGTGGCCGACGACCGCCGCGAACTGGGCGGCATGTTCCTGTCGTCGGGCGGCGCCGGCCTGGTGATCGGCTTCATGGCGCTGTTCAAGATCCTCATGTCCTACCTGCGCGCGGCGCCGCTGGTCGAAGCCTTTTTGTACAGCATGAATTATTCGCTCGGCTTCATGTTCATCCACCTGCTCCATTTCACGGTCGCCACCAAGCAGCCAGCGATGACGGCCTCGCGCATCGCCGCCGGCCTGCACAGCAAGGATGGCCGGCACATCGACCTCGACAGCATGGCCGAGCTGATCGCCAAGGTGCTGCGGACCCAGATCGTGGCCGTGTTCGGCAACCTGTTCACGGCCATCCCCACCGCATACGCCATCGCGCTCGGCTACAAGGCCCTCACCGGCCACCACCTGGTGACGCCGGACAAGGCCATGCATTTGCTGCACGACATCGACCCCATCGGCAGCCCGGCCCTGTTTTACGCGGCCATCGCCGGCGTCTGCCTGTTCGTCGCCGGCCTGATCTCGGGCTATTACGACAACCAGGCGCTGTACACGCGCTGGGCCCAGCGCATCGGCCAGTTGCGCGGCCTGGGCCGGCTGCTGGGACAGGCGCGGCTGCGGCGCCTGGGCCTGTACATGGAAAACAATCTGGGCGGCCTGATGGGTAATTTCTACTTCGGCATTTTGCTCGGCGGCATGGGCACGCTCGGCTATCTGCTGGGCTTGCCGCTCGATATACGCCATGTCACCTTCTCGTCGGCCAACTTCGCCACCGCCCTGGTCGGACTCGACCACCACATGTCGTGGCAGCTGGCGCTGCGCTCGGTGGCCGGCTTCCTCGCCATCGGCGCCGTCAACTTGCTGGTCAGTTTCGGCCTGGCGCTATGGGTGGCGCTGCGCTCGCGCCAGGTGCGTTTCGCGCACAGCTGGCGTCTGCTGAAAATCCTGGGGCGCCACTTCCTCAGCGCGCCGCTCGACTTTTTCATCGGCGCCAAAACGGCGCAGATCACACAGGGAGAATAGACATGCAAGCGAACCAGGGGCGGCGCAAGGTATCGATATTGTCGCTATTGCCGATCGTGCTGATGAGCTCGATGCTCAGCGCCTGCGCCGCGCTGCCCAATGTGCAGGCGCTCAGCAGCACGCTCGACCCGGGCGCCACACCCAGCATCGCCGGCAGCAAGGGCGCGCTCAGCGACGAGCGCGCCCGCGCCGTGCTCGGCAAGCGCTGGCCGAAAGGCTCGCTCGACTTGCAGGCGGAGGCGGCGCTGGAAGAGGCGGCCACCGGCGTGCCGCTGATAGCCGGCAACAAGGTGACGCTGCTGTTCGACGGCCCGCAAGCCATGACGGCCATGCTCAACGCCATCGCCGACGCCAAGAACAGCATCAATCTGGAAACCTATATTTTCGACCAGGATGAACTGGGCCTGAAATTCGCCGACCAGCTGATCGCCAAGCAGCAGGCCGGCGTCACCGTCAACATCATCTACGACAGCGTCGGCACCATCGGCGTGCCGCAAGCCTTCTTCGACCGCATGCGCGCCGGCGGCATCCACCTGGTCGCGTTCAATCCCATCAACCCGGCCAAGCTGCACGGCGACGACTGGAAAATCAACAACCGCGACCACCGCAAGGTGCTGGTGGTCGACGGCAAGGTCGCCTTCACCGGCGGCATCAACATCAGCGACACCTACGCCAAGAGCTCGCTGTTCCGCTCCAAGACGCGCAAGACCGACAAGTCGCAAGTGGGCTGGCGCGACACCCAGATCGAAGTCGAAGGCCCGGCCGTGCAAGCGTTCCAGTGGCGCTTCGTGCGCACCTGGGCGGCGCAGGACGCCGACGATTTGCGCGAGGCCGATTATTTCCCGCAGCCGGTGCGGGCCGGCGACAAGATCGTGCGCGTGCTGGCCACCGAGCCCGACACCACCTTTGAAATCTACAAGGCCTATGTGCTGGCCTTCCAGCAAGCAAAGAAATCGATCCACCTGACGTCGGCCTATTTCGTGCCCGACCAGCAGACCGTCGACGCGCTGACGGCGGCGGCGCGGCGCGGCGTCGACGTCAAGCTGGTGCTGCCCGGCGTGTCCGACAGCGGTCTGGTGTTTTATGCCGGCCACGCGCTCTACAGCGAACTGCTCGACGCCGGCGTGCAGATTTACCAGCTCAAGCTGGCCGTGCTGCACGCCAAGACCGCCGTCATCGACGGCGCATGGTCGACCGTGGGATCGAGCAATATCGACACCCGCAGCTTCCTCCATAACAGCGAGCTCAACGTGATCGTCATGGGCGAACCCTTCGGCACCGAAATGGAAAAAGCGTTCCAGGAAGATATCCGCGATTCGGTGCAGATCACGCCCGAGGCCTGGCATCACCGGCCGTGGGCCGACCGCGCGCGCGAGTGGGCGGCGCGCTTCATGGATTATTGGTTGTAGCGGCCGGGGCCAAGACTAGCGTTGCGGCGGGGCCGACTCCGGGCGCGGCGCCGCCGACCAGACATCGCCCGCGCGTTCGAAACGCTCGGTGCCGGCCAGCAGAAAGTCGGCGGCCGCGTCGTCCCAGCTGTAGCGGTCGACCGCGATCCGCTCCGGCTCGACCCGGATCGCGTTGAAGGAATTGGCCTCGCCGCGCCCGCGCGTGGACGTCGCCGTGCCGGCCTGCACCACCAGCGCCGCGTAGCCGTCCATCGGGTAGCGCGCCGCGCTGTCGCCGGCGTGGCTGGCGTGCAGATGGCCGGCCAGCAGCAGGTCGACGCCGCAGGCCGCGAACGCCGCCATCGCCTGCGGCGCCCGTCCCACCAGCTTGTCGGCGCCCAGCGCGTCCGGCAAGTCGAAGGGATGGTGGCTGACGATGATGCGCGTCAGCGCCGGCGCCAGCGCCGCCAGCCGCTGGCCCAGCTGCGCGATCTGCTGCGCATTGATGCGGCCATCCTTAAACGTCATCGAGCGCGCCGTGTTGACGCCGAGGACGGCGATTTCCTCGTCCACATATTCGGGCGCCAGGTCCAGCGTCACATAGCGCTGGTAATGCATGAGCGGCGTGAGGAAGCGGCCGGCGATGTTGTAGAGCGGAATATCGTGGTTGCCCGGCACCACGATCTGCGGCCCCGGCAAGGTGTCCAGAAAGGCCCGCGCGGCCTGGAACTCGGCGCTCTTGGCGCGCTGCGTCAGGTCGCCCGACACCACCACCACATCCGGCGCCAGATGGGCGACCAGGCGCCGCAACGGTTCCAGCAGCGCCGCGTCGACGCGGCCGAAATGCAGATCCGATAAATGCACGAGGGTCCGCATGGCCTAGGCCCCGCCCTGCTCGACGGCCGCCAGCGGCACCAGCACCGACAGCGCCGCCGGCCGCGAGCGGTAGCACAGCGGCGCCCGCATGACGGTCACCTCGCCGTCGGTGGCCACGTGCAGGCGGGCGTGGCGCGTTTCGATGACGAAATCGGCGCAGGACAGCACATCGAAATCGCGCGCCTGGGCCAGCCGTCCCAGCAGCGCGCGCAAGGCCAGGCGCAGCAGCCCGAAGCGCGTCGGCCGCTGCGCCACGTAGATGCTGAGCGCGCCGCCATCGAGCCGCTCGCGCACGCCGATGTGGAAGCCTTCCATCTGATAGGCGTTGTTGCCGATGAAGACGAAGGGCGTGCGCCGGGCGTGCTCGTCGCCATTGATTTTCAGGCGCACGCCGAGAAACGGAAAACGCCGCAGCGCCGCCACCACGGCCCAGCCGAACGCGGTCCACTTGCCGCGGCCGAGTCGGCGCTGCTGCTGGTCGCGGTCGCGCACGATGTGCGGATACATGCCGAGGCTGGAATTGTTGAGGAAGATGCGGCCGTTGACTTCGCCGACGTCGACCGCCGCCGGCACGCCGCGCACGATGGTGGCGATGGCCTGGTCGAGTTCCAGCGGGATGTTCAAATCCTTGGCGAAATGGTTCAGCGTGCCCAGCGGCAGCACGCCGAAGGGCACGCCGCTGCCGGCCAGCACCGACGCCACCGCGTTGATGGTGCCGTCGCCGCCGCCGGCCACCACGGCATCGACGCCGCGCGCCAGCGCCTGTCGCGCCGCCGCGATCATTTCCTCGCCGTCTAGCGCCAGCGTGACGGCCGCCTCGACGCCCTGGGCGGCGAATTTCTCCGTCAGTTGCGCGCGCATGTCGGCGCCATGACCGGTGCCGGCGCCGGCGTTGATGATGACGGCGATGATGGTCGGTGCGCCCAGTGCGGACTCCTGTTCATGGTGAAGATGATTGAGTAATCAAGTGTCGCGAGTATCACGTGTATCACGTCGAGTATCGTAAATATCGCCGCCCCGCCGCGCCAGCGCCGACTTCAGCGTCAGGCACAGCGCCAGCCAGCCGCAGCCTTCCGCAAACGCGGCCAGCACATCGCTCAGATAATGCGCGCCCAGATACATGCGGCTGTAGCCGACCAGCGCCACCAGCGACAGCGCCGTCGACACGGCCAGCGCCGCAGTCCACTTCGCGGCCCGGTTCGCGGCCCGGTTCGCGCCAGGGTTCGCGTCCCGCTTCGGGCCCAAATGTCCGGCGCGGCGCGTCAGCGTCACCGCGTAACACGCGGCCAAGCCGTACAGCACGGTCGCCGCCGCTGTGTGACCGCTAGGAAAACTGTAGCTGGTCAGCACGACCAGCGGCTGCTCCAGCAGCGGCCGCCCGCGCTGGAAGATTAACTTTATCAGCTCATTCAAAAGCATGCCGCCCGGTAGACACAGGGCCGCCATCAACAACCAGCCATAGTCACGCCGCCACCAGAAAACCGCCGCCAGCGGCAACGCCAGCACGCCGCTGGCGCCGGGGCTGTGCAACAGCGACACCAGCCGCATCCAGCCCAGCAGCGGCTGCGCCGCCTGCCGGTGCAGCGCCTGCGCGATTTCCACATCGGCCACCGCCAGCGGACCATGCCCCACCACCTGCGCCGCGATCAGGCCAAACGCAATGATCGCCCCCATCACCACCGTAAGGCCGGGGCAGGAATTATCGAAAAAGCCACAAAATGTGGCATTTCCTGTTTTTTTATACAGTGACTGTGTTTTCATACAGTAGTTATGCTATTCTGGCTTCACTCGATCAACGAACAACTCAAAAAGGAACTGTCATGGCAACTTTGAATAGTGGTATCGGCTCCCGCTTTGGATCCCGTTTTGGCCTGGAATATGCACCGACGTCCTTCCTGGTCCGCATGGGCAAACGCGAAATGCTGGTGTGCCGTGATTTCCGCAAACGCTATTACGCGGTCAACCCGGTCATTGAATGCGACACCGGCATCGAAGCCGGCCATGTGGAAGTGCTGCTGATGCGCCGCTGGCTGCTGATTTTGTCGAAAGCCCACTGATGGCGGGCAAGGCCGGGAGGTAGCGGCATGGCGCCGCTACCGAACAGTGCAGAACAGTTCAGGCGGCCGGCGTGCCGTCCTCAAACAAATTCGCCTCGTACCATAGCGTCACGAACAGCACCATCACCACCGGTCCGATAAACAGACCGACCAGGCCCATGGTTTCCACCCCGCCCAAAATGCCGAACAGCACGGCCAGGAAGGGTAATTTGGTGGCGTTGCCTATCATGCCGGGACGGACGAAATGATCGGCGACGAACAACACGATGGTACCCCACACCGTCACCGCGATGGCGGCCGGCACGCTATCGTTGAACACCAGCAGCGCCGCCGCGCTCAGGAACACCAGCGGCGCGCCGAAGGGAATGATGGCGAGGATGCCGGTCGCCGCCGCCCACAGCACCGGCGACGGCAAGCCGGCGATGCCGTAGCCGATGCCGATCAGCAGACCTTCGGCCAGGCCGACCAGCACCAGGCCGTTGACGGTGGCGCCTATCGCGGTCGGAATCTTGTGGGAATAGCGGGCCCAGCGCTGCTCGCTGAAAAAATGGTTGCCGACGGCCGTGATCTGATGCTTGAGCGCCTCGCCGTCCTTGTAGAAAAAGAACAGGCACAAAAAGGCGAGGCCGAAATCGACCAGGCGGTGCACAAAGCTGGTGCCCAGTATCTTCATCATGTCGCGCGCCGAATGGAAGCCGCCCAGGCCGCTGCCGGCGAACAAATGCGCCAGACCGTGCGGCTGGCTCAGCGTCGCCAGCCACCAGTTGTGGATGGTGTCGCCCGCCAGCGGAATCGATTGCAGCAGCTCGGGCGGTGGAACGCCGTCGTTGTTGGCGCCGGCGATGAAATTGGTGATGTCGGGGATCTGGCGCGCCACCTGCGCCACGCCCAGCAACACCGGCACGATGAAGACGCAGGCACAAATCATCGTCAGCAGGAATGCCGCCAGCACCGGCCGGTGGCCCATGCGCGCACGCATGCGGCAATACAGGGGCCACGTCGCCACGCAAAGGATGCCGGCCCACACCATCGGCAAAAAGAAACGCTGCATCACGAACGCCGCCAATGCGATCAGGGTCAGGGAAAATCCTGTGCTCAGCATGCCGCGCTGGAATTCGGTCATAAAAGGCTCCGCAAATGGTGATGCGCCATGGTAAAGGCAAACGGCGCGCTTGCACCGTTGACTCCGGGATTATTTTTAGCGCGGCGGCACGGTCGACCATGCGCGACGGTTCCCGCCGTCGGCATCATGGTCTGCGGTATGCACTGGAAGGATGTTGAGACAGGGTGTTGATACGCCGGCCGGCCAGCCCTCGCCGGCGGTGATACAGCTTCATGTTCGGCTTGGCGTTCGGACCGCGGTTTGGTTTGCAATTCCGCCTGAGGTTCGCCCTAAAATTCCGCCTGCGGTTCAGCCTGCAGGCGCCGCAACGCCGACAGCGCCGCCGCGTCATGCGAGGCCATCGCCCCCTGCAAGGCACTGGCCCCTTCCAGCACGTCGCCGACGGCCGCCAAAAACGCATCTTGCTTGCGCGCCATACGCGCCGAGTCGTAATTCATATTGCTGAACAACTGCCGCACATCCAGGCAAATGCCGCGCAACTCCCACAGCGTTTGCTTGGTCGACTCAAGGTCGCGCCGCATGGTCTGGTCCATATCGATCAGCTCGGTGCAACAGCGCTCGTCGTCCTTCATCTTGCGCACCATGGCTTGCCAGCGCCCGATGCGGGCGCCGATCTTGAGGATGCGCGTGGTCTTGCCGTCGATCATGGCGCAGTAGTACCAGCCCAGGCACCACAGCGGCAGCCGCGCCAGCACCGGCGGCAGGCCAGCGGCGCGCAAGCTGCCTTCGAGTTTTTTGACCGAAGCGAGCAATTGTTCAATGCTCAGGGAGAGGGTGGTACGGCGCATGGGAAACTCCGTGGTCAGCGCGGCAGCATGCCGGCAGTGACAGTATCGGATGATGCCACGCCCTTCGAGGGACAAATGGCGATCAGTTTGATCTGGATTAATAAATAGCTAAATGGCCGAGACGCATACCTAAAGCGCTGGACTAAAGCGGCGCATCGCGCCCGGCCGTTTTCATCCATGATCGAGGGCGCCCTCCAGCGCCAGGGGAGCCGCATGCAGCGCCGCGCCGGAAAAGGCGCAGGCCAGGAGCGCGGCGGAACAATATCGTGCGAGGCAAAAATTCAAAGTGGCTAGCTCCAAACGGGGGAGGAGATCGTCTCCCCGGCGGAGTCCGATTGTATTTAATGCAATTCTGTCTGAGCAAAATCCTTCCGTCAAGAGAAATATCTTCAAGGCAATAAAAGCCGACCGCGGTCGGCGGCGATCACATTCATCCAAAAGGATTGACACTATTACAGTCCTGGGGTTTAATTCGTCACGCGAGCTTGAAATCGTTTTCAAACTATTTTCAACATAACTCTGGCCGCACCCTTTTGGAGACTCTGCCGCAGCGACAGCCCCCGGCATGTACCGCCGGCTGCGGCGGCAGATGGTGTTCTTAAACCACGACAAGCGATACTATAATGACCACCGATATTCAGCGCGACCCGATTTCCCCCCTGCCGCCCTTCCCCGCCACGTTCATCTGGGGCGTCGCCACCAGCGCCTTCCAGATCGAAGGCGGCGCGGCCGCCGACGGCAAGGGGCCGTCGATCTGGGACACCTTCAGCCACCGCGCCGGCACCATCATCGACGGCAGCAACGGCGACGTCGCCTGCGACCACTACCACCGCTACGCCGACGACGTCGGCATCATGGCGTCGCTGAACGTGGACGCCTACCGCTTTTCGATGGCGTGGTCGCGCGTGCAGCCGCTGGGCAAGGGCGCGTGGAACGAGCAGGGCTTTGATTTCTACAGCCGCCTGCTCGACGAACTCGACAGCAAAGGCATCGCCGCCCACGTCACCCTCTACCACTGGGACTTGCCGCAGGGCTTGCAGGACGACGGCGGCTGGCTCAACCGCGACACCTGCGTCCATTTCGCCGCCTATGCCGGCGAAGTGGCGCGCCGTTTCGGCGACCGCGTGAAAACGATTGCAACGCACAACGAACCGTGGTGCAGCGCCAACCTCGGCTACGGCAACGCCCAGTTCGCGCCGGGCGTGGCCGATGCCAAACAGGCGATCCAGGTGTCGCACCACCTGCTGCTGTCGCACGGCCTGGCGATACAAGCCATGCGCGCCGCCGGCCGCAGCGCCCAACTGGGCATCGTACTCAACCAGTGGACCGCCGACCCGGCCACCGACAGCGCGGCAGACCGCGCCCTGGCCGAATTCGAATACGCCCGCTCGGTGCAGTGGTATATGGACCCCATCTTCAAGGGCCGCTACCCGGAACTGGCGCTGCGCGAGCACGGCGCCAACGCGCCCGTGATCGGTGATAACGATTTCAGCGACATCGCCCAGCCCATCGACTTCCTCGGCGTGAACTATTATTTCCGCGCCTTTTGCAGCGCCGAAGTGCCGCCGCGCCAGCCGGAAGGCAAGCTCGGCTTCACCGACATGGGCTGGGAAATCTACCCGAAAGGCTTGACCGAATTGCTGCTCAAGCTCAACGCCGAGTATGATTTGCCGCCGATCTACATCACCGAAAACGGCATGGCCAACCCGGACCAGCTGGTCGACGGCGCGGTGCCGGACCAGCAGCGCATCGACTACGTGCGGCTGCACCTGCTGGCCCTGGCCGACGCGGTGGCGCAAGGGGTCAACGTGCAGGGCTATTTCCTGTGGAGCCTGCTCGACAATTTCGAGTGGAATTCCGGCTACGCCAAGCGCTTCGGCATCGTCCACGTCGACTATGAAACCCAGCAGCGCACCCTGAAGGACAGCGCGATCTGGTATCGTCGGCTGATCGAGGCGCAGCGCCGCTAACACCCCGTAATGCCCGCACCGGCCGCAGAGCCGGGCGTCACCAATAACGACCATGAGAACGAGGATGACACCATGAAGTCCGCACTACGCCGCTCGCCCCTGCTGTGGGTTCCTTCCGGCTATTTCACGATGGCGCTGACCTATATGACGCTCACCAGCGTCACCGCCATCATGTTCAAGAACCTCGGCATGGGCAACGCCCAGGCGGCCGAGTACGCCAGCTACCTGATCCTGGCCTACACCATCAAGCCGCTGTTCGCCCCCTTCGTCGAAATGTACCGCACCAAGAAATTCTTCGTGCTGTGCGCCCAGCTGACCATCGCCCTCGGCTTCGCCGGCGTGGCGCTGGCGATGACGCTGCCGAACTACATGGCGGTGCTGGTGTTTTTATTCGGCGTGCTGTCGCTGATCGGCGCGACGCAGGACATCGCCTCCGACGGCGTCTACGTCACCTCGCTCGACACCAAGGCGCAGTCGCTATACTGCGGCATCCAGAGCCTGAGCTGGAACATCGGCCCCATCGTCGCCAGCGGCGGCCTGGTGTACCTGAGCGGCTGGCTGCACAAGAATTATTTCCACCACGACGCCGCCGTCTTCGGCCCGGAATGGATAGACGCGTGGCGCATCATCTTCTTCATCGTCGCCGGCATCACGCTGGCGATGGCGCTGTGGCATCTGCGCGTCATGCCCGACGGCGCCAAGGCCGACAACGCGCCCACGTCCGTGGCCGACGCCACCCACATCCTGGTCGACTCCTTCCTCACCTTCTTCCAGAAGCGCGGCGTGTGGACCATGATCGCCTTCGCCTTCCTGTTCCGCCTCAGCATCGGCCTGCTGGAAAAAATCGGCCCCTTCTTCATGGTCGACCCGGTGGCCAAGGGCGGCCTCGGCCTGTCGAACGAACTGCTGGGGATTATCTACGGCACCTACGGCTTGATCGCCGTGCTGCTCGGCTCCCTGCTCGGCGGCATCTTCGTCGCGCGGCGCGGGCTGCAATCGACCTTGTTCCTGCTGTGCTGCGCGGTCAACATCCCGAACGTCACCTTCCTGCTGCTGAGCATTTACCAGCCGCACGATTTATTCGTCATCAGCGCCGGCGTCGCGGTCGAAAAATTCTTCTTCGGCTTCGGCTCGGTCGGCTTCATGATCTACCTGATGCAGCAGCTCGCGCCCGGCAAATACACCACCACCCACTACGCCTTCGGCACCGGCCTGATGGGACTGTGCATGATGTTGACCGGCATCGTCAGCGGCCACTTGCAGCAGGCGCTCGGCTACGTCAGCTATTTTTCGCTGGTGATGGCGGCGACCATACCATCGTTCCTGGTGACGTGGTTCGCGCCCTTCCATGTCAAGGAAGCCGACGCCGCGCCGCTGGCGGCGCCCGCAACCACGCAGGCCGCCAGCGTCTGACGCGCCCTGGCAAAAAAACGGCGGCGAAATAGGCGGCGGGGTCGGACCACGGTT
>NZ_JANXMI010000238.1 GCF_025354735.1 Rugamonas sp. | reverse complement strand
CGCTGTTTCGCCACCCTGAAATCGTCGCCTACCGCGACCTGGACGAAGAAGACCCGGCCGAAGTCGAAGCCAGCAAGTTTGATCTGGCCTACATCAGCCTGAACGGCAACATCGGCTGCCTGGTCAACGGCGCCGGCCTGGCCATGGCCACCATGGACACCATCAAGCTGTTCGGCGGCGAGCCGGCCAACTTCCTCGACGTCGGCGGTGGCGCCACGGCCGAGAAGGTGACCGAAGCGTTCAAGATCATGCTGAAGAACCCTGGCCTGAAAGCCATCCTGGTCAACATCTTCGGCGGCATCATGCGCTGCGACGTGATCGCCGAGGGCGTCATCGCCGCGTCGAAAGCCGTGTCGCTGCAAGTGCCGCTGGTGGTCCGCATGAAGGGCACCAACGAAGACCTGGGCAAGAAGATGCTGGCCGAATCCGGTCTGCCTATCATCGCTGCCGATACCATGGAAGATGCAGCCAAGAGCGTCGTCGCCGCCGCTGCCGGTCACGCTTAATTAAGGAATCAACATGTCCATTCTGATCAATAAAGATACCAAAGTCGTTACCCAAGGGATCACCGGCAAGACCGGCCAGTTCCACACCCGCATGTGCCGCGATTACGCGAACGGCAAGGCCGCCTTCGTCGCCGGCGTCAATCCCAAGAAGGCCGGTGAAGATTTCGAAGGCATTCCGATTTTCGCCAACGTTTCCGAAGCGAAAAAAGAAACCGGCGCCAACGTGTCGGTCATCTACGTGCCGCCAGCGGGCGCCGCCGCCGCGATCTGGGAAGCCGTCGAAGCCGAGATGGACCTGGCCATTTGCATCACCGAAGGCATTCCTGTCCGTGACATGATGGCTTTGAAGGACCGCATGGCCAAGTCGGGTTCCAAGACCCTGCTGCTGGGCCCTAACTGCCCGGGTCTGATTACGCCTGACGAAATCAAGATCGGCATCATGCCAGGCCACATCCACAAGCGCGGCCGTATCGGCGTCGTTTCGCGTTCGGGCACGCTGACCTATGAAGCGGTCGGCCAGCTGACCGCCCTCGGTCTGGGCCAGTCGTCGGCAGTCGGCATCGGCGGCGACCCGATCAACGGTCTCAAGCACATCGACATCATGAAGATGTTCAATGACGATCCTGATACCGACGCGGTCATCATGATCGGCGAAATCGGTGGTCCGGACGAAGCCAACGCGGCTTACTGGATCAAGGACAACATGAAGAAACCAGTGGTCGGCTTCATCGCCGGCGTCACCGCACCTCCGGGCAAGCGCATGGGCCACGCCGGCGCGCTGATCTCGGGCGGCGCCGACACCGCGCAAGCGAAGCTGGAAATCATGGAAGCCTGCGGCATCACCGTCACCAAGAACCCGTCGGAAATGGCGCGTTTGCTGAAGGCCATGCTGTAATTGACAACAGGGTAGACTGTTAGTCAATATAACGGGGAGCCATGTGCTCCCCGTTATTGTTTGGTAGCCTATTATCTAGATGTCTAGTTGTAATGGAACCGAGGAAAGGTGGATCAGTTTTGGCGAAGATCATCATATCGCGCGAGGGAACGGTCGAGCAGATAGTGCCGCTCAGCAAAGAGCGCATGGCGCTGGGCCGGCATCGCCACAACGATATCGTGCTCGGCCATCCATCGGTCAGCGGCGAGCACGCCGTCATCGTCACCATCCTCGACGATTCCTTCCTGGAAGACTTGCACAGCACGAATGGCACGTTTGTGAACGGCCACCGCATCGGCAAGCATTTCCTGCAACATGAGGACAGTATCAAGATCGCCAAGTATCATGTGCAGTTCGTGGCCGACGGCATCCGGCCGGTGATGGCGGCCGCGGCGGGACCGCTGCTGGCGCAAATCGCCGTATTGAACGGCAACAATGCCGGCAAGCAGATGGATTTGAGCAAGCCGCTGACGACGCTGGGCCGGCCCGGCGTGCAGGTGGTGGTCATCAATCGCGGCGTGGATGCTTATACCATCGCCCACGTTGAGGGTGAACGGGCGCCGCTGGTTAATGGCGCCGCCGTCGGAAGGCAGCCGCTGCGGCTGGAGCATGGTGATGTGATCGACCTGAGCGGCACGCAAATGGCGTTCCGCATCGTCGGCATGGGCTGACAAAAAATGTCACAGTGACGAATTTTGCGCATGGCCTGACAAATTGCGTCACGGCAACTGACAATAAAAGTCAGCAGCAATCTGAAAAGTGACAGTTTTTGTCGAAAATCTCGTGGTTTTGCTAAAGAAATGGGCTGGCACGGCAATTGCTCTTATCCCTGTGTCCCACCCAATTAATTTACTTACCCAGGAGCTCAAAATGAAATCGATGAAAATGATCCAGAAACAAGCACAAGCCGGCTTCACCCTGATCGAACTGATGATCGTTGTCGCTATTATCGGTATTCTGGCAGCAGTGGCAATTCCTGCGTACAGCGATTACACGATTAAAGCCAAGTTGGCGAATGCAATGTCGGCGGCCGACCCGTTGAAAGCGGCAGTTGCATTGTGCGCACAAGAAGCCGGTGGCGATCTGTCTACTTGCAACGATGCAAACGCCAATAAGCCGATTCCGGTACTGACCGCTACCAAAGAAGTCTTGTCCGCTGCTACCGCCACCACTGGTATCATTACCTTGACCCTGCAAACCGGCCTCGGCACCACTGTTGATAGCAAAACCATCACCTTTACGCCAGCTCTGCCAGCCGGTGGCACCAGTGTGCGTTGGACTACTTCCACGACTATCACTGCCCCAACGGCAGCAGTTAATACGATCCTCAAGAATAACTAATATTCTTGCCGCTCAAAAAAACCAGGCCATCGGCCTGGTTTTTTTACGTCCAGAATTAAACCGCGCTCAAACAATCTTCTGGCGGTCGGCGATCAGCGCTTCATAGGTCAGGTTTTGCAGCATCGTGTAGTGGACCGGATCGAGGTCGATGAATTGCACGCCGTATGTGAACACTTCTTCCTTGTCGGCCGAGGCCGGCTTGACCACGTTGATATTGCGGATGGTCGCGTGCGGATTGACGCGCACCTGGCGATTGCCGGGCTGGGCGATCAGGTAGAACGACAGGTCGACCGCCGGCTCATCCTCCGGCAGCTTCTTGGCCGATTCGATCAGTGCGCCGGACACGCTCAAATTGACCAAAAACACGGATACATTGCCCGATGCCCACGACAGTTGGGCCGGAATGTCGACCTTGACCCGCATCGCCGTACGCAGGCTGGTGCCCTGGATCGAGGTCGGGAACGACAGGTGGACGTAATACAGCGGCCGCAGCATGATGCGCTGCACGGTGCAGGAAAACGAGCAGACGTTGACACCGGAAAAGACCCGGATGGTCAGCTTGTCGCCGTCGTTGAGCGCGATCGGCCCGCCGTTTTCATGTGGGATCTTGACGATCATATACTCGTCCTTGACCCAGCCGATGACGGTCGAGAAGTGCTGGATGGGCTTGATGGTCCGATGCGTGATGAACTGGATCCTGCCCCCGACCTGCAGGTTCATCTGTTCAAATTCGTATTCTTGAGTCTTGGCTTCGTTCGGCGCGCTCGGCGGAGTAGTACTTGTCATTCGTCAGCCCTTTTGACCCGCATGGTGTGTGGAGGAATGCTCGTCCTGGCCGAGCCATGGACACATGCGTGAAAACATTGTTTTTATTATATACCCGCCAACTTCCTGTCACAATACAGCGAGGGGGGCGATGAACGTCGGGTGCCGATTCCGGCGAATAGCGCACTCAGCTGGTGGAGCTCCAGTCGCCGCTCTTGCCGCCGTGCTTCTCCAGCACCCGAATCTCGCCCATCACCATGCCCCGGTCGACGGCCTTGCACATGTCGTAGATGGTCAGCAGGCCGACCTGCACCGCCGTCAGCGCTTCTATTTCCACCCCGGTCTTGCCATAGGTTTCCACTTGCGCCCTGCAATGGACGCTGGACTGCGCCGGGTCCGTTTCAAAGTCGACGGTGACGCGCGTCAGCGCCAGCGGGTGGCACAGCGGCACCAGGTCGCTGGTGCGCTTGGCGCCCATGATGGCGGCGATGCGGGCGATGCCGAGCACGTCGCCTTTCTTGGCGGTGCCGCCGATGATCAGGGCCAGCGTCTCCGGCTTCATGCGGATGGTGCCGCTGGCCAGCGCGACGCGGTGGCTGTCCTGCTTGGCGCCGACGTCGACCATGTGGGCCTGGCCGGCGGCGTCGAAATGGCTCAGCTGTTCGGCCGGCGTGGTGGTGCTTGAAGTCATGGGAATAGGTGGAAAGAGTGGTTCGTCACAAAAATTTCGCTGGCCGGCGGTGTGCGTCGGGGCGGTGGTTACGGGTATGATATCACCGTGAAATCAAAACGCTCGCCCACCGCCGCCCGCCGCCCCGTCCGCACCCGCCTGGCGCGCGTGCTGGCCGCCATCCTGATGTGCACCGTTCCCATGAGCGCGGCGCAGACGCTGCCGCCGCCGCCCAAACAGTCGAACCTGCCGACCCTGGGCGACACCGAGCGCGAAGCGCTGTCGCCGCTGATGGAGCGCAAGCTGGGCGAGGAAATCATGAACGATATCCGGCGCGATCACGATTTCCTGGACGACGACCCCATCCTCGAATACCTGAACAACTTCGGCAACGCGTTGGTCGACGCCCGTCCCGGTGCGCGCGGCGAAGCCAATTTCGACTTTTACTTCTTTTGCCTGCGCGATACGCAGCTGAACGCCTTCGCCTTGCCGGGCGGCTTCATCGCGGTCCACTCGGCGCTGCTGCTGGCGGCCCAGAGCGAGTCCGAGCTCGCGTCGGTGCTGGGTCACGAAATCGGCCACGTCGTGCAGCGCCACATCGCGCGCCAGCTCGGCAAGCAGCGCCAGGATGTGCTCATTCCGCTGGCCGCCATCATCCTCGCCGTGCTGGCGGCCAAGGCCGGCGGCGGCGGCGATGTCGGCCTCGGCGTGTTCGCGGCCGGCCAGGGCCTGGCGATCCAGCGTCAGCTCAATTTCGGCCGCGACGCCGAGCGCGAGGCCGACCGCGTCGGTTTCCAGATCATGGGCGCGGCCGGCTTCGACACCTCGGGCATGGTGGCCTTCTTCCAGCGCCTGCAAACGTCGATGCGCAATTACAGCGACTTCACGCCGGCCTGGCTGCAAAGCCACCCGCTGACGACCGAGCGCATCGCCGACATCCAGGCCCGCATCCGCGAGCAGCCCTACAAGCAGCGCCTCGACAGCGAGGATTTTTACCTGGTGCGTTCGCGCGCCCGCGTGTTGCAGGATGACAGCGCGCAGGGCCTGGTCGACGCCACCGTCTTCTTCGACAACCAGATGTTGCAGCAGAGCCGGCAGCAGACCGCGGCGGCCCAATACGGCATGGCCTTCGTGGCGCTGAAGCGGGGCGACACGGCGGCCGCGCAGGGCTGGCTCGACAAGGCGCGCGCCACCGTCGACAAGGTCACGCCGGGCGTCTACGGCGCCGCCAAGCCGGTCGCGCCGAGTTCGATTTTCGCCTACACGGAACTGGAAATCGAACTGGCGCAGAGCAAGGACCCGGTGATGCTCAAGAAGGCGCTGGCCGACGCCGACCTGGCGCGCGGCCGGTTTCCGCTGTCGCGCGGCATCGCGCATAAGTATGCCGAGGCGCTGATCGCCGCCGGCCAGGCGGAGCTGGCCGCCCATTATCTGCGCGACCAGGTGCAGCTGTACAAGGCCGAGCCGGAATTGTATGACTTGCTGGCCCAGGCGTATTCGGCCCTGGGCAAGCAGGCCTTGCAGCATCTGGCGCTGGCCGAGTCCTATGTGTTGCAGGGCGGCGTGCTGTCGGCGCTGGACCAGCTGGCGCTGGGACGCAAGGCGCCGGACGCGTCGTTTTACGACCAGGCCGTGATCGATGCCCGCGAACGCGAGTTGCAGGCGCGCCAGCGCGACATCATGGGCGAAAAGGACAAGCGCGACTTGATGGTGCAGGCGCCGGGCTTCAAGGTCGAGGCTTCCACCACCGGCAAGGATAAGGACAAGGGTGTCGATGCCGATGCCGCCCATGGCTTCCACTCGCGCTTGAGCCCGGCTCCCTTCCGCGATCTCGATGCGCTGCATAAGTCGAATCAGTAGGGACGCATTTTGGGCCGATAGGGTGGCGGGCCCGGCGTCACGGCGCCGGGGCGCGCACGAAGCCGAAGTGGCTGGCGACCTGCTCGCGCGGCAGGCGCTGCACCGTCAGCAGCTGCGCTCCCATGCGCAGCGTCAGCGCTTCGACGCCGTGCTCGAGCCAGGCCAGCAACGCATCGTCGCCGGCCGGCCGGCCATATAGCTCCAGTCCGGCCAGCGCCTGCGCCACATCGCGGTCGTCGAGCTGGGCGACGACGTCGCCGCTGCGCAAGATCAGTTCGCCGCCGTCGGTCAGGTAGGCCGCGTGCGGCGCGCCCAGCTGTTCTCCCGTGTGCAGCAGCCAGCCGTGGACCGGGTCGGTGCGCACGATGTAGGGCGTCGCTTCCAGGTTCAGGTAAACGCGCTGCGGGCCGTTCTGGAAAAACCAGCAGCCGCGTTCGTCATGGCCGTAGTTGCGCGCGATAAAAGCCAGCAGGGCCGCGTGCCCCACCTTGTCGCCGGCCAGGCCCAGCTGCTGGGCGCGCTCGTCGCGCATGCGCCAGTGGCCGCGCGCGTCCAGGCCCAGCCAGCCGTAGCAGTGCGGGACGTGCGGCCATTTCGCGATGGCCAGTTTTACGATCTCATCCATGTGGGCCGCGGGAGGTCAGGGGTGGGCCACAGCTTCGCACATTTCCGCGTCGTTGGTCGCACCTTCGAGGAAATGGATCAGCCGCTGCGGCAGCCAGCTGATCCGGCCCGGCAGGGCGCCGACGGCGAAGCCGACGTGGCCGCCCTGTCGCGGATAATCGAGCACCACCGTCGGCGCGGCCTGGCGCGGCAGGTGGCGGCCCGGCAGGAAGGGATCGTTTTGCGCGTTCAGCACCAGCGTCGGCACGGTGATGTCGTTGAGCACGTGCTTGGCGCTGGCGCGGTCCCAGTAGTCGTCGGTGTTGCGGTAGCCGTGCAGGGGCGCCGTGACCACGTTGTCGAAGGCGTACAGGTCGCGCGCCGCGTGCAGCGCGTCGAGGTCGAACAGGCCGGGGAACTGTTTCAGCTTGGCGATGCACTTGGGTTTGAGGGTTTGCAAAAACATGCGCGTGTAGACCAGGTTGAAGCCGCTCGACAGCGAGATGCCGCCCTGGGCCAGGTCCAGCGGCGCCGACACCGAGCAGGCCGCGTCGACGAAATCGGCCTGGTGCTGCGATTCGCCCAGCCAGCGCAGCAGCGCGTTGCCGCCCAGCGAGACGCCGGTCGCGTAGAACTTGCCGCCGTCGCTGCGTTTATGCAAGCGGCGCACGATCCAGTCGATTTCGGCGGCGTCGCCGGAGTGGTAGAAGCGCGGCGCGCGGTTGGCCTCGCCCGAGCAGCCGCGGAAGTGCGGCACCGCGCCCGACCAGCCGCGCGCGGCCACGTCGGCCATCAGCGCGCGCGCGTAGTGGCTGTCGGACGAGCCTTCGAGGCCGTGGAACAGCACGACGAAGGGCCGGCCCGGCCGGCCGTCGACGAAATCGACGTCGATGAAGTCGCCGTCCGGCGTGTCCCAGCGCTCGCGCCGGAACGGCACGGCCGGCTTGCTGATGCAGGTGGCCGGGTAGATGGTTTGCAAGTGGCCGCTGGGCAGCCAGAAAGGGGCGGTGTAGTCCATGCTGCGCTCGTATCGGTGGTGTCGGAGTGATATCGGGGCGGCTGTATCGGGGTCGGACCACCGTGTCGAGTGCATCATTCGACACCGTGTGTCCGACCCCATTTTACGTTGACCTCGTTTCAGGCTGTCGTTCTTTAATGCAGAATCTGGGCCCGGCTGTCGATGGGCACCGGACCCGGCGCCACCGACACGTGGTGCAACACGATGCGCCAGCCGCGCGGCGTTTTCACGTAAACATTGGTGGCCAGCAGGTGGGCCGGCTCGCCGCTGGCGGCCGTCGTGCCTTCGACCACCGTGTGCACCGAGCTCATCAGGTTATGCGTCTCGTGCAGCTGCGACGGCAAAATGTGCAGGCCGCCATGTTCGAGGATCGCGGCCCAGGAGGCGCCAATGGCGGCGTGGCCGATCAGGCGCGGCCCGCCGGGATGGATGCAGACGATCTCTTCGTCGTCGGCCCACAGCGCCATCAGCGACGCCACGTCGGCGCGGTTGAGCGCGTCGTAAAAAGCCGCCTCGACTTCGACGGCGCTGCCGTTCAACTCTTTCTGGCGTTTCATGCTCGCTCCCGGCGCCGCTCGCTGGCCGCTGATTGGATGACTAATTAATGGTGGCCGGCGACGACGCCCGGCTTGAGCCGGTAGGCGGTGCCGCAGTACGGGCATTTGGCGATGCCGTCGTGGTTGAATTCCAGGAACACGCGCGGGTGCGAGGACCACAGCGGCATGGCTGGGTTCGGGCAGTGGGCGGGCAAGTCTTTGCCGTCGAGCTCGACTGCTGCTACTGCGGACGTGTTGGCGTTGGTCATCGTGTCATTCTCCTGAGGCCGACGCCGGGCGGGCGTCGCATTTAAAACCACGATTTTAACGGAATTGCGCATAGTGTAAAATTCATCGGTAAAATAGCGCCTTAATAATTCCTAGTCCGCCTGCGATAGTGTTTTTTCCGACAACGCGCGCGGCACCAAAATGACACCGCGACCCATGCCGATGTTCGCCACCGCACCGGGCTGCCCGGCTTCGCCCTTGCCACCGCGGGGACGGCGGCCGGCCGCGTTGTCGCGGCGCGTCGCTGTTGCTGGAATCCCACATGAATGATTTGAGCAGCCCGCCGCTGGCCGTCAGCGCGCCGGCGACGCTGGCCTGTGTCGCCGCGCACGACGAGCCGGCCTGGCGCGACGGCTTGCGCGACGGCATCCCCACGCTGTTCGGCATCGGCGCCTGGGGCCTGGTGGTGGGCGTGGCGATGGTCAAGACCGGGCTGACGGTGCCGCAGGCGCTGGCCATGACCTTGCTGGTGTTCGCCGGCTCGGCGCAGCTGGCCTCGCTGCCGCTGATCCTGGCGCACGCGCCGATCTGGGTCATCTTCGTCACCGCGCTGGTGGTCAACCTGCGCTTCGTGATTTTTTCCGCGCTGCTGGCGCCGCACTTCGCCCACCTGCCGTGGCGCTCGCGCTTCCTGCTCGGCTACGTCACCGGCGACATGACGGTGGCGCTGTTCATGCAGCGCTATCCGAGCGAGGCGCCGGCGCGCGGCAAGCTGTCCTATCTGAAAGGCTTGCTGTATCCGAACTGGGCGGCGTGGCAGATCGGCTCCATCGCCGGCATCTTCCTCGGCGCCGCCGTGCCGGCCGAATGGGGCCTGGGCTTCGCCGGCACGCTGGCCATCGTGTGCATCATGGTGCCGCTGGTGGCCAACTGGGCCGCGCTGTGCGGCGTGCTGGTGGCCGGCTTCGTGGCGGTGGCGGCGGCCGGCCTGCCGTACAAGCTGGGCTTGCTCACGGCGGTGGTGCTGGGCATGGTCAGCGCGATGGCGGTCGAGGAATTGTCGGCCCAATGGTCGGCCAAGTGGTCGGGCAAAAACGCGCCGGCCCGGCCGCGCAACAAGGAGGGCCGCCATGACTGACTGGGAAATCTGGGCCGTGATCGGTGTGCTGGCGGTGGCGACGGCCGCCACGCGCAGCTCGTTCTGGCTGGTCGGCCACCACATCACGATCCCGAAACGGGTACAGGAAATGCTGCGCTACGCGCCGGCCTGCGCGCTGGCGGCCATCATCGCGCCCGACGTGCTGGTCAACGACGGCCATTTGCAACTGGCCTTGAGCAATCCGAAACTGATAGGCGCCGTGGTCGCGATCATGTTTTATTTAATCCGCCGCAATATGCTGCAAACCATCGTCGTCGGCATGGCCGTTTTTACCGCTTTGCGCTTGTTGCATGTTTTTTCTTAAACGGAAAAGTCGCCAGCTCCTTGCTGTAAAATAGCGCTCTCCCTTCCACTCGTCACTGGGTTGCCATGCAAGTTGTTCTGAACTTCATCCGTCTGCAGGATCTGATCGCCCACAACGCGCTGCAAGGCAAGCGCGTCTTCATCCGCGCCGACTTGAACGTGCCGCAAGACGATGCCGGCAACATCACCGAAGACACGCGTATCCGCGCTTCGGTGCCGGCCATCAAGGCCGCGCTGGAAGCCGGCGCCAAGGTGATGGTCACGTCCCACCTGGGCCGGCCGACCGAGGGCCAGTTCCAGCCGCGCGACAGCCTGGCGCCGGTCGCCGCGCGCCTGGCCGAGCTGCTGGGCCAGCCGGTGGAACTGAAACAAAACTGGATCGACGGCGCCGGCCTGGAAGCCTTGCAGGACGGCCAGGTCGTGCTGCTGGAAAACGTCCGCGTCCACCACGGCGAGAAAAAGAACGACGACGCGCTGGCGCAAAAGATGGCCGCCCTGTGCGACATCTACGTCAACGACGCCTTCGGCACCGCCCACCGGGCCGAGGCGTCGACCCACGGCATCGCCAAGTACGCGCCCATCGCGGCCGCCGGCCCGCTGCTGGCCGCCGAGCTCGACGCGCTGGGCAAGGCCCTGGGCGCCCCGTCCCGTCCGCTGCTGGCCATCGTCGCCGGCTCGAAAGTGTCGTCCAAGCTGTCGATCTTGAAGGCGCTGGCCGACAAGGTCGACAACCTGGTCGTCGGCGGCGGCATCGCCAACACCTTCATGAAGGCCGTCGGCCTGAACATCGGCAAGTCGCTGGTCGAAGCCGACCTGGTCGAGGAAGCCAGGGCCATCATCGACATGATGGCCGCCCGTGGCGCCACCGTGCCGATCCCGGTCGACGTGGTCTGCGCCAAGGCGTTTTCGCCGACGGCCGTGGCCACCGTCAAGGACGTGGCCGACGTCGCCGACGACGACATGATCCTCGACATCGGCCCGAAGACGGCGCAGATGCTGGCCGCGCAGATCGCGGCGGCCGGCACCATCGTCTGGAACGGTCCGGTCGGCGTGTTCGAGTTCGACCAGTTCGGCGAGGGCACCAAGACGCTGGCGCTGGCGATCGCCCACTCGAAGGCGTTTTCGATCGCCGGCGGCGGCGACACGCTGGCCGCCATCGCCAAATACGATATTACCGACAAGATCGGCTACATCTCGACCGGCGGCGGCGCCTTCCTCGAATTCCTGGAGGGCAAGATCCTGCCGGCCGTCGACATCCTGGTGCAGCGCGCCGCGGCGAAGTCGTAAATTAACGGAATCGGCGGTGAAATGTAGGAAGCTACCGATAATCACAGTAAAATTCGGGGAAGCCTGTAAATTTACTACAGGTATATCGTCTTTTTTCCTGGCCTGCGCCGCGGCTACACGCTCCGCGCAGGCTGCCGTCTGACCCAACGATCAAGGATTTTTATGTCCCGTGGTACCAAAATTGTCGCAACGATAGGCCCAGCTTCCACTGATTTCAATGTGCTGGTCAAAATGATACGCGCCGGCGTCGACGTCGTGCGTTTGAACTTTTCGCACGGCAAGGCGCAAGACCATATCGACCGCGCCCGCCTGGTGCGCGAAGCGGCGGCCGAGTGCGGCCGCGAAGTGGCGATCATGGCCGACATGCAGGGCCCGAAAATCCGCGTCGGCAAGTTTGAAAACAATAAGATCGAGCTGGTCAACGGCGACAAGTTCATCCTCGACGCCAAGTGGGGCGACAACGGCGAACTGGGCAACCAGGAACGCGTCGGCCTCGACTACAAGGCCCTGCCGCGCGACTTGAACAATGGCGACTTGCTGTTGCTGAACGACGGCCTCATCGTGCTGATCGTCGATAAAATCGTCGGCCACGAAATCTTCACCACCGTCAAAATCGGCGGCGAGCTGTCGAACAACAAGGGCATCAACCGCCAGGGCGGCGGCCTGACCGCGCCGGCCCTGACGGCGAAAGACATGGAAGACATCAAGACCGCGATGTCCTTCCAGGCCGACTACCTGGCCATTTCCTTCCCGAAAAGCGCGACCGACATGGAAATGGCGCGCCAGCTGGCCAACATCGCCGGCGAGGCCTACGGCCACAAGCCGATGATGATCGCCAAGATCGAGCGCGCCGAAGCCATTCCCGTGCTGCAGGAAATCCTCGACGCCTCCGACGGCATCATGGTCGCCCGCGGCGACCTGGCCGTGGAAGTGGGCAACGCGGCCGTGCCGGCGCTGCAAAAGCGCATGATACGCATGGCGCGCGCGTCCAACAAGCTGGCGATCACCGCGACCCAGATGATGGAATCGATGATCTTCAACGCCGTGCCGACCCGCGCCGAAGTGTCCGACGTGGCGAACGCCGTGCTCGACGGCACCGACGCCGTGATGACGTCGGCCGAGACCGCGTCGGGCCGCTATCCTATCGAAACCGTCGAAATGATGGCCGCGATCTGCGTCGAAGCCGAGCAGTCCGAGTACAACAAGCTCGACGCCGACTTCCTCAACGTCACCTTCACCCGCATCGACCAGTCGATCGCCTACGGCGCGCTGTTCACCGCCCACCACCTGAAGGTGAAGGCCATCGTGGCGCTGACCGAGTCCGGCTCGACGGCGCTGTGGATGAGCCGTCACAACATCGGCACGCCGATCTTCGCGCTCACGCCGAGCGTGGTGACGCAGCGCAAGGCGACGCTGTACCGCAATGTGCGCTCGTTCCAGCTGCAGCAAAACACCGACAGCGCGGCCGTGCTCAAGCAGGCCGAGGATTTGCTGGTGGAAAAGGGCATCGTCAAAAAGGGTGACATGATCGTCGTCACCTGGGGCGAGCCGATGGGGCAGGTCGGCGGCACCAACGCGCTGAAGATCGTCAAAGTGGGCGAGTTCGCGTAATTAGTTGCAGCGGCGCCGGGGTCAAGACCGGGGTTAAGACCGTGGTCTGACCCCGGTCCTGACCCCGGCTTATGACCCCGGCTTATGACTCCGGCCTAGTTGCCGCGGAATTAAGCAGTAAAGCAGTAAAGCAGCAGTCAGACAGCAGCACCGCAACATCAGAAAGATAAGTCCGATCCCGCCGCCCCAGCGCGGCCGGCCTTACCCAGCCCTGCGGCGCGGCCGCTGCGGGTAGCGCCATCGGCAACCCGGTTTTTCTATTGTTTGGAGTAATACCATGTCTCTCGTATCCATGCGTCAACTGCTGGACCATGCCGCCGAACACGGCTATGGCATTCCGGCCTTCAACGTCAACAACCTCGAGCAGGTGCAAGCCATCATGGCCGCCGCCGACGCGCTCAACAGCCCGGTCATCATGCAAGCCTCGGCCGGCGCCCGCAAATATGCCGGCGAACCTTTCCTGCGCCACCTGATCGACGCCGCCGTCGAAGCCTATCCCCACATCCCGGTCGTCATGCACCAGGACCACGGCCAGTCGCCGGCCGTGTGCCAGGCCGCGATCCGCTCCGGCTTCACCTCGGTGATGATGGACGGTTCGCTCGAAGCGGACGGCAAGTCGGTCGCCTCCTACGATTACAACATCGAAGTGTCGCGCGAAGTGGTCAAGTTCTCGCACGCCATCGGCGTCACCGTGGAAGCGGAGCTGGGCGTGCTCGGTTCGCTGGAAACCATGATGGGCGACAAGGAAGACGGCCACGGCGCCGACGGCGCCATGACCCGCGAGCAGCTGCTGACCGACGTCCAGCAGGCCGCCGACTTCGTCCAGCGCACCCAGTGCGACGCGCTGGCCATCGCCATCGGCACCTCGCACGGCGCCTACAAGTTCACCCGCAAGCCGACCGGCGACATCCTCGCCATCGACCGCATCAAGGAAATCCACGCCCGCATCCCCAACACCCACCTGGTGATGCACGGCTCGTCGTCGGTGCCGCAGGAACTGCTGGCCATGATCCGCGAATTCGGCGGCGACATGAAGGAAACCTATGGCGTGCCGGTCGAGGAAATCCAGGAAGGCATACGCCACGGCGTGCGCAAGATCAACATCGACACCGACATCCGCCTGGCGATGACGGCCGCGACCCGCAAGTTCCTGTTCGAAAACCCGTCGAAATTCGATCCGCGCGACTTTTTGAAACCGGCCCGGGCCGCCGCCGAAGCCATCGTGCGGGCCCGCTTCCAGGCCTTCGGCTGCGAAGGCCAGGCCTCGAAAATCAAGGTCATTCCACTGGAAAAAATGGCCGAACGTTACAAGGCCGGTGAGCTGGCCCAGATTGTGAAGTAAAATCTCGTCTGGAACGGGCCGTCGTCCTCCGGATCGGCCCGACTCTCTCGACCGGCGCGCAAGGCCCAGCCTCCGCCGGTTTTCGTGTTTCTATACCGCTTACACTACACCCCCTCCGCTATGAACAGCCTCTACCAGACCACCATCCAGTCCCTGCCACTGCTCGGCCACGGCAAAGTCCGCGACAATTACGCTGTCGGCGACGACAAAATCCTGATCGTCACCACCGACCGCCTGTCGGCCTTCGACGTCGTCATGGGCGAGCCTATACCCGGCAAGGGCATGGTACTGAATCAGATGAGCGACTTCTGGTTCGAGAAGCTGGGCCACATCGTGCCCAACCACCTGACCGGCGTGGCGCCGGAATCGGTGGTCGCGGCCGGCGAGGTGGAGCAGGTCAGGGGCCGCGCCGTGGTCGCCAAGCGCCTCAAGCCGATCATGGTCGAGGCCGTCGTGCGCGGCTACATCATCGGTTCGGGCTGGAAGGATTACCTGGCCACCGGCAGCATCTGCGGCATCGCGCTGCCGGCCGGCTTGCGGCAGGCCGAGAAACTGGCCGAGCCGCTGTTCACGCCGGCCGCCAAGGCCGACCTCGGCGAGCATGACGAAAACATCAGCTTTGCCGACATGGAAAGCCGCATCGGCGCCGAACTGGCCGCTAAGATGCGCGACGTCAGCATCGCCCTGTACCAGGCCGCCTCCGAGTACGCGGCCACGCGCGGCATCATCATCGCCGACACCAAGTTCGAATTCGGCCTCGACGACGACGGCGTCATGCACTTGATGGATGAAGTGCTGACGGCCGATTCCTCGCGCTTCTGGCCGGCCGATTCCTACGCGCCCGGCATGTCGCCGCCGTCCTTCGACAAGCAGTTCGTGCGCGACTACCTGGAAACGCTGACCGACTGGGGCAAGACGGCGCCGGCGCCGGCGCTGCCGGCCGACGTCATCGAGAAAACCCAGGCCAAGTATTTCGAAGCCATCGAGCGCCTGACCGGCCAAAAGCTGAAGGCCTGACATGACGGAGCAACAGTTGAACACCACGCCGCTGGTCGGCGTCATCATGGGCTCGTCGTCGGACTGGGACGTGATGCGGCACGCGGTCGCCATCCTCAAGCAGTTCGGCGTGCCGTTCGAGGCGCAAGTCATTTCCGCCCACCGCATGCCCGACGAGATGTACGCCTACGCCAGGAGCGCGCGGGCGCGCGGCCTGCGCGCCATCATCGCCGGCGCCGGCGGCGCGGCCCACCTGCCGGGCATGGTCGCGGCCATGACCATCGTGCCGGTGCTGGGCGTGCCCGTGCCGTCCAAATACCTGCGCGGCGAGGATTCGCTGCTGTCCATCGTGCAGATGCCCAAGGGCGTGCCGGTGGCCACCTTCGCCATCGGCGAAGCGGGCGCCGCCAACGCCGCGCTGACGGCGGTGGCCATGCTCGCCGCCGGCGACGAGGCGCTGGCCGGGCAGCTCGAAGCCTTCCGCCTGACCCAAACCGAGGCCGCCAAGGCCATGACACTGCCGCTGGAATGATGCGCCCGAATGATGACTAGTCCGAAATCCCCTTTGCTGCCCGCCGCCCACCCGTCCGCCTGGCTGGGGGTGATGGGCGGCGGCCAGCTCGGCCGCATGTTCGCCCAGGCCGCCCAGAGCATGGGCTACCAGGTCGCCGTGCTGGAGCCGGCCGACGCCTGTCCGGCCGGCCAGGTGGCCCAGCGCCTGATTAACGCCGGCTATGCCGACGCCGCCGGCCTCGACGCGCTGGCCGCTCAGTGCCTGGCCGTCACCACCGAATTCGAGAACGTGCCGGCCGACAGCCTGTCGCGCCTGGCGCGCCAGGTGTTCGTGGCGCCGAACGCGCATGGCGTGTCGGTGGCGCAGGACCGCATCGCGGAAAAGCGCTTCTTCGTCGATTGCGCGGCCAAGTCCGGCGTGCTGCCGGCGCCGCACAAGGTCATCGCCTCGCCGGCCGATATCGACGCCATCGACGACGACTTGTTGCCCGGCATTTTGAAAACCGTGCGCATGGGTTACGACGGCAAGGGCCAGGTCCGCGTGCGCTCGCGCGACGAAGTGCGGGCCGCCTTCGACGGCATGGGACAGGTCAGCTGTCTGCTGGAAAAAATGCTGCCGCTGGCCTATGAAGTGTCGGTGCTGACGGCGCGCGGCGCCGACGGCGAGGCCGTGGTCTATCCGATCGCCGAGAACGTCCACCGCGACGGCGTGCTGTTCACCACCACCGTGCCGGGCGTCAACGTGACGGCCGCTTGCGCCGCGCTGGCGCAGCAGGCGGCGCAAGCCATGGTGGCCGAGCTGGGCTATGTCGGCGTGCTTTGCATCGAATTCTTCGTGCTGGCCGACGGCAGCCTGGTCGTCAATGAAATGGCGCCGCGTCCGCACAACAGCGGCCACTACACGATGGACGCCTGCGTCACCAGCCAGTTCGCCCAGCAGGTCCGGGCGATGGCGCGGCTGCCGCTGGGCGATGTGCGCCAGCACTCGCCGGCCGTCATGCTGAACCTGCTCGGCGACGTCTGGTTCAATGACGATGACGACACGGCGCGCGAACCGGCCTGGGACCAGGTGCTGGCGCTGCCCGGCGCCTGCCTGCACCTGTACGGCAAGGACGATGCGCGCCGCGGCCGCAAGATGGGCCACCTGACTTTCATCGCGCCTACGCTGGAACAGGCGCAGCAGCAGTTGCGCGCCGCCTGCGACATCCTCGGCATCGCGCCATGACTGCTGGCGTAAATGTTGGCATCGGCGCCTCGACGGCGCCGCAAGCGCTGATGGCCGTCGATCACGCCGCCATCGCGGCGGCGGCCGCCCTGCTGGAGCAGGGCGCCCTGGTGGCGTTTCCCACCGAAACCGTCTACGGCCTCGGCGCCGACGCCGAAAACCCGGCCGCCGTGGCCCGCATCTACGAAGCCAAGGGCCGGCCGTCCGACCATCCGGTGATCGTGCACGTGGCGCCGGACGCCGACCTGACCTACTGGGCCGCCGAGATCCCGGAACAGGCGCGCCAGCTGGCGGCGGCCTTCTGGCCCGGCCCGCTGACCCTGATCCTGAAACGCGCCGCCCACATCCCCGACGCCGTCTCCGGCGGGCAGGACACGGTCGGCCTGCGCTGCCCCTCGCACCCGGTCGCCATCGCCCTGCTGCAAGCGTTCAAGGGCGGCAAGGGCGGCGTGGCCGCGCCGTCGGCGAACAAGTTCGGCCAGGTCAGCCCGACCACGGCCCAGCATGTGCGCGATGAATTCGGCGCCCAGGTCGGCGACGGCGGCTTGATCCGCGCCGTGCTCGATGGCGGCGCCAGCGCGGTCGGCATCGAATCGACCATCGTCGACCTGTCGCGGCTGGCCACGCACGGGCCGGTCCTGTTGCGTCCCGGCCACATCAGCGCCGACGCCATCGCCGCCGTCATCGACCAGCTGCCGGCAGCGCCGGACGCGGCCGCGCCGCGCGCCTCCGGCACGCTGGCCTCGCACTACGCGCCGCACACGCCGGTGGCGATGCTGGACGGCGCCACGCTGGCGCTGACCCTTGCACAGTTGAAAGCGGCCGGCCGCAAGGTGGCGCTGATCTGCTATTCTGAGCTGCCCGCCGAAACGGCCGGGGTCGTCACGCGGCTGCCGGCCGTGCCGGACGGCTACGCCTACGCCTTGTACGCGGCGCTGCGCGCGCTCGACCGCAGCGGCGCCGACCTGATCCTGGTCGAAGCGCCGCCGCAGGACGCCGCTTGGCTGGGCGTCAACGACCGTCTGCGGCGCGCCGCGCACGGCTCGACCGGCATCGTGCACGGCTTGTTGAACCACCAGAGTCCCATCAGGAATTGATCATGAAATTGCCGCACCGCTTAGCCCTACTCCTGTCGATGTCACTGGCAGCCTGCGGCGGAGGCGGCGGCAACAACGGCGCTTCCGGCAACGAAGGCGGCGTCGTCACGGCGCCGGTGCCGCCCGTCACCCTGCGCGGCAGCCTGATCGATCCGACCGCGCTGGTGCCGCAAACGGCCGCCGGCGCCACCGTCAACACGCTCACCCCGGCGGCGCTGAGCGCGCTGCTCAACGCGGCCCAGAGCGGCAGCACCGTCATCACCGGCAATCCCACCTGTTCCGTCACCGTCTACCGCGCGCACTACCACACCATAGGCTCGGCGGCCGAGAACACCGACGCCAGCACCGCCATCATGGTGCCGTCCGGCGCCGACCCGTCCTGCAGCGGCCCCCGCCCCGTGCTGCTGTACGCGCACGGCACCTCGGTGCTCAAGACCACCGACATGGCCGACCTGGGCGGCACCGAGGCGCGTTTGATCGCCGCCATCTTCGCGTCCCAGGGCTATATCGTGGTGGCGCCCAACTACGCGGGCCTGGCCGGCTCGGCGCTGCCCTATCTGCCCTATCTCGACGTGGCGCAGGAGTCTAGCGACATGGTCGACGGCCTGCGGGCGGCGCGCGCCTCGTTCGCCGCCATCGGCGCGGCCGATTCCGGCCAGCTCTACGTGACCGGCTATTCCCAGGGCGGCCACGTGGCGCTGGCGACGCAGCGCGCCATGCAGCTCAGTTATCCGGCCGAATTCCGGGTGGCGGCCGCCGCCGGCCTGTCCGGGCCCTACGCACTGTCGCTATTTGGAGACACTATCTTCGACGGCGCGCCCACCATCGGTTCGGCCGCCTTCGTCCCGCTGTTGATTAACACGGGCCAGCGCGCCGGCGCCCGCATTTACAGCGCCACCGGCGATATCTACGAAGACAAATACGCCACCGGCATAGACACGCTATTCCCCAGCACGGTGGGCATAGGCGACCTGGTCGCGGCCGGCAAGCTGCCCGACGACGTGCTGTTCGCCGCCGACTCCCTGCCGCAGTCGCCCGGCTACGCGGCCCATTTCGGCGCCGACCACCTCATCAAGAGCGCCTACCGCGCCGCCTACCTGGCCGATATGCAAGCCCATCCCTGCGGCACCAGCAACAGCGCGCCGCTGGCCTGCGCGCCGGCGCAGCCGCTGCGGCAGTGGCTGCTCAAGAACGATTTGCGCAACTACACGCCCAACGTGCCGCTGCTGCTGTGCGGCGGCAAGGACGATCCCATCGTGCCCTTCGTCAATGCCGACGCCGCCACCGCCTATTTCAGCGCCCAGGGCAAAGCGGCCTACACGCTGACCGAGCTGAACATCGACGCCACCTCGATCGGCAACCTCTATTCCAGCGAGCAGCTGGCCTTCCAGGCCGCCAAGCTGGCGGTGCGGGCCAACGCCATCGCCGCCGGCGACGACCCCAACCAGGCCGTGCAGGGCAGCTACCACGCCGGCCTGGTGGCGCCGTTCTGCCTGCGTTCGGCGCGCGATTTCTTCAAGACTTTCTAGGCTCGCCAAACGCTGCTTATTGCGCACATCAAGGGCGGCCGACACGGGCCGCCCTTTTTTTTGTGAAACTAATGTTTTTACAAGATAAGCTCTATACAAGAGTTTGCAAGGCTGGCATATTAGTCGGGTTGCGAATAGCACGCCCGTTCGGATAACACTATAAAAATTTGAGGAGACACAATGCGTCATACCAAACTTGCGCTCGCCACCATGGCCGTCGCGGTGCTCGCCGCATGCGGCGGCACCAGCCCCAGCCCCGGCAATCAAACGCCGAAAATCCATTACACCGCTCAAGTGACGTTTGGCGACAGCCTGTCCGACGTCGGCTCCTACGCGGTCGGCACCGTGGCGGCGCTGGGCGGCGGCAAATTCACCATCAATGGCAACAACACCGCCGTCAATCCCACGCTGACGGGCAAAAACTATACCGAACTGCTGGCCGCCCAGCTGGGCGTGGCGCCGCCGTGCGCGGCCCAGACCGGATTGCAGGGCCAGGCCTCGCTGGGCTTCCTGGTGCCCGTCGTCAACCACACCGGTTGCTTCGGCTACGCCCAGGGTGGTTCGCGCGTGACCAATCCCATCGGCGCGGGCAATGCCAACGCCGTGTCGCTGAGCGCGACCAACACGGTCGTCAAGAGCCCGCTGGGCGCGCTGACCGTGCCGCTGGTGACCCAGGTCGCCAACCACCTCGCCGCTGTCGGCGGTAAATTCAGCGGCACCGAAATGGTCATCGTGATGGCCGGCGGTAACGACGCGCTGGAACAATTGAACGAACTGGCGGTCGCCGCCGCCCAGGCCGGCAATACGGCCGGCCAGGCCGCCGGCGCCGCCGCCGGTGCCACCGCGGGCGCGCAAGCCTTCGGTGCCAGCTTGGTGGCCCAGCTGGCCGCCGGAGCGACCAATCCGCAGACCGCCGCGCAAGCGATCGGCCTGGCGCTCGCCACCGCCGCCGCCACGCCCGGCGCGACCACGACCGACGAAGTGAACGCCGCCATTTTCACGGCCGCCAACCAGCCGGGCGACTCCGCCGTCGCCTCGCCGGCCGTCTACGGTCCGATGGTCGCCAAGGCCACCGCTGACGGCCAGGCCGCCGGCGCCGCCGCCGGTGCCAGCGCCGGCGCCGCCGCCGGACTGGCCGCCGCCAACGCCTACGCCGCCGCCAACGGTCCGGCGCTGGTCGCCAACATGGCCGCCGCCGGCCAGCAACTGGTGGCCTTGGTCAAGGGCCAGATCCTGGCCAACGGCGCCAACTATGTCACCGTGAACAATCTGCCCGATGTCGCGACGACACCGTCGGCCCGCGCGCAGCCGGCCTCGACGCAAGCGCTGATCGCCGCCATGGTCACCGCCTTCAACGGCGCGCTGAGCACCGGCTTCGCCGGCGAGAATCGCGTGTTGCTGGTCGACGTGTTCAGCGTCAGCCACGACCAAGCCACCAATCCCGCGCCGTATGGCTTGACCAATGTCACGACGCCGGCCTGTGACTTGACGCCGGCCAAGAATCCGCTGCAAAGCTCGCTCGTTTGCAACGCCAACAACCTGATCGCCGGTGACATCAGCCACTATTCGTTCGCCGATACGGTACAGCCGACGCCGTTCAACAATCTGCTGCTGGCCCGCTATGTGGCCGAGCAGATGGTCATCAAGGGCTGGCTGTAATTCGCGGCACCGCTCCGGCCGCGCGGCCGGAGCCGGTACAGGGCAACCGGACGCACGCCGTCCCGCACCTTATCAATCAGGAGACAAAATGAATAATCGTTTGAATCAGGCCGTAAAACTGCTGGCGCTGGTCGCCGCCATGACCGCCGCCTCAGCCGCTTCGGCCCAGTCGGCCGGCAACTGGCTGGTCACGCTGGGCGCCAACAAGATCAGCCCGAAAGTCGAGAGCGGCGACGTCTCGGCGCCGGCGCTGCCGGGCACCAAGGCCGACGTCGGCACCGACACCAAGCCGCGCCTGGCCATCGCCTATATGTACAGCGACAACATCTCGACCGAGATCGACCTCGGCGCACCGTACAAGCACGACCTGAACGGCGCCGGCTCCATCCAGGGCACCGGCAAGCTGGGCACGTCCGAAGTGCTGCCGCCGGCCGCCTTCCTCCAGTACCGTCTGTTCCAGGCCAACTCGATGTTCCGTCCGTACGCCGGCCTGGGCATCAGCTACGCCAAGTTCCAGAAGGAAGAGGGCTCGGCCGAGCTGACGGCGATCCTGAACACGGGCGGCCCCGGCGCCACCTTCAAGATCGACGACAAATGGGCCGCCTGCTTCCAGCTGGGCATGACCGCCAAGATCAGCGAGGCGTGGTTCATCGACGCCAGCGTCATCAAGACCAAGCTGAAAACCAAGGTCCACTTCTCGACCGGGCAGACGCAGGACGTCAGGCTCGATCCGGTCGCGATCAACGTCAGTGTCGGCTACCGCTTCAAGGGCTTCTAAGCGCCGCCCACGTCAAAAAACCGCCACGGCCGCAAAGCCGTGGCGGTTTTTTTATTGCCGCCGCTGCCGGCGGCCCCGCTTACTGGAAAGCCTGGATGCCGGTCTGGGCCCGGCCCAGAATCAGTGCGTGGATGTCGTGCGTGCCCTCGTAGGTGTTGACCACCTCCAGGTTGACCATGTGGCGGATCACGCCGAACTCGTCGGAGATGCCGTTACCGCCCAGCATGTCGCGCGCGACGCGGGCGATGTCCAGCGACTTGCCGCAGGAATTGCGCTTCATCATGGACGTGATTTCCACCGCCGCCGTGCCGGCGTCCTTCATGCGGCCCAGTTGCAAACAACCTTGCAGGCCCAGCGTGATTTCGGTCTGCATGTCGGCCAGCTTCTTTTGCACCAGCTGGTTGGCGGCCAGCGGCCGGCCGAACTGCACGCGGTCCATGGTGTACTGGCGCGCGATGTGCCAGCACGCTTCGGCCGCGCCCAGCGCGCCCCAGGCGATGCCGTAGCGCGCCGAGTTCAGGCAGGTGAACGGACCCTTCAGGCCGCGCACGTCCGGGAAGGCGTTTTCTTCCGGGCAAAACACATTGTCCATGACGATCTCGCCCGTGACCGAGGCGCGCAGGCCGAACTTGCCGTGGATCGCCGGCGTGCTGAGGCCGGCCATGCCCTTTTCCAGCACGAAGCCGCGGATCGCGCCCTCGTCGTCCTTGGCCCAGACGACGAACACGTCGGCCACCGGCGAATTGGTGATCCACATCTTGGCGCCCGACAGCGCGTAGCCGCCGGCCACCTTGCGGGCGCGGGTAATCATGGAGCCGGGGTCGGAGCCGTGGTTGGGCTCGGTCAGGCCGAAGCAGCCTATCCACTCGCCGGTGGCCAGCTTGGGCAGGTATTTCTGGCGCTGCGCCTCGGTGCCGAATTCGAAGATCGGCACCATCACCAGCGACGACTGCACGCTCATCATCGAGCGGTAGCCGGAATCGACGCGCTCGACTTCGCGCGCGATCAAGCCATAGGCCACGTAGTTCAGGCCGGGGCCGCCGTACTGTTCCGGGATGGTCGGGCCGAGCAGGCCCAGCTCGCCCATTTCGCGGAAGATGGTGGTGTCCATCTTTTCGTGGCGGAACGCTTCCAGTATGCGCGGCTGCAACTTGTCCTGGCAGTAGGCGGCGGCGGCGTCGCGCACCATGCGTTCATCGTCGTTCAGCTGCCGGTCCAGCAACAGCGGATCATCCCAGTGGAATTGGGCGCGGGCGTGGCTCATCGTGTTTCCTCGTCTCTGGTTATGTCTGGTTATATAAAGGCTGCCAGCATTCTAAGACGGGACGCGGCGCGCGGCTTTTCAAATGGCGACACCAATTTCCGTTTTCCCGCCGCCGCCGCCCTATGCCAGGCGGCGGAACTGGCCGCCGTGGAAAATCAGCGGCGGGCACGGCGACACCTCGCACAATTCGACTTCGCCGACAAAGATGACGTGGTCGCCCTCCGGATAGCGGCTGCGGTTGTGGCACTCGAACCAGGCCGACACGCCCTTCAATATCGGCTGGCCGGTGCGCGACAGTTCGTATTCGACGCCTTCCCACGGATCGCCGCCGCGCGTGGCGAAGCGCGTGGCGAGATGGCCTTGCTCGGCCGACAGCACATTGATGACGTAGTGCGAATTGCCGCTGAAGATGGGCATGCTGTTGGCATTGCTGCCCAGGCTCCACAGCACCAGCGGCGGCGTCAGCGATACCGAATTGAAGGAACTGGCCGTCAAGCCGCGAAAGCCGCCGTCGGCCAGGCGCGTCGTGATGACGGTCACGCCGGTGGCGAACTGGGCCAGCGCCTGGCGGAAATGGACGCTGTCGACGCTGTCGGCGGTGGCGCGGGGGGAACTAGTATTCATGGAGAGCCTGTATCTTTTAGACATTATGCCAAAGAATGGCGCTGCGCAGGACAATCGGCGCGCGACCGCTTCATTCCTGCGGCAAGGCCGGTGCGAATGTCTGGCGCCGGCGGGCCGGCCGCGCTTTAGGGCCGGGCGCCGTCGCGCTCTTGAGCCTGACTTCCCGTACACCTCGTGGTAGAGTAGTCACATGCGAATTTTTTGCTCACATCTGAAAGTTCTAACTCGTTGATTTATCGGGGGTTGTATGACGGAGGTTGCCGTTTTAGGAGGAGGGTGCTTCTGGTGTACCGAAGCCGTTTATCTCGAAGTGAAGGGAGTGCAGCGCGTCGAGTCCGGCTATAGCGGCGGCCAGCAGCCCAATCCCAGCTACGAGCAAGTGTGCGCCGGCGCCACCGGCCACGCCGAAGTGGTCAGGCTGGAGTTCGATCCGGCCGTCGTTTCCTATCGCGACTTGCTGGAAATCTTTTTCACCGTCCACGATCCGACCACGCTGAACCGCCAGGGCAATGACGTCGGCACCCAGTACCGCTCCGTGATCTTCCATCAGTCGCCGCAGCAGGAAGCGACGGCGCGGCAGGTGATTTGCGAAATGGCCAATGTGTGGGATGCGCCCATCGTCACCGAGCTGTCGCCGGCCCAGCCCTATTTCCGGGCCGAGGATTACCACCAGAATTATTTCAGCCAGCATCCGATGCAGGGATATTGCGCCTTCGTGGTCGCGCCCAAGGTCGACAAATTCAGGAAGATGCACCCGGCGCGCAGCAAATAGGCGGCTGGCTGAAAAGCGGCCGCTCGGCGGCGCCGGCCGCTGTCACCACATCCTCGCCGGGCGCCGGTGCCTACGATGGGCTCATCACGTGGATCGCCGGCGCCGCTTCCTGAGCGGCGGCCTCGGCCTCGGTCTTCCACGCTGGCGCTGGCACTTCCCGCGCCGCCAGCCCCGGCGCCGGCCCGCCATACATATAGTTGCGCGACCATGGCAGCGCCGCCGTCTTGCGTCCCGCCTTGCCGCAGACGATCTGGTACAGGCTGATCCAGTCCTGCTCGAAGGCGTAGCTGCATCCGGCCAGATACACATGCCAGATGCGGAAGCGCTTGTCGCCGGCCAGGGCGCGCACCTGGTCGGCCTTGGCCTCGAAATTGTCGGTCCACATGGCGCAGGTGCGGGCGTAGTGGCGGCGCAGGTTTTCCACGTCGTAGGCTTCCAGCGCGCCCTGCTGCATGGCCTTGAGCACCTGGCCGACATGGGCCAGCTCGCCGTGCGGGAACACATATTTTTCGATGAACTCGCCGCCGCCATAGGGCGTTTCGCCGTTGTCCGGGTCGGTCGACGTGATGCCGTGGTTCATCACCAATCCGTCCGGCGCCAGCAGCCGGTTGATGGTAGCGAAATAATCGGGCAAGTGTTTCAGCCCGACGTGCTCGAACATGCCGACGCTGGTGATGCGGTCGAACTGGCCGCGCACGTCGCGGTAATCCTGCAAGCGGATCTCGACCAGATGTTCGAGCCCGGCCGCGCGCACCCGCTGCTGGGCCAGCGCATACTGGTTTTCCGACAACGTCACGCCGACGCAGCGGGCACCGTAGCGCTGCGCCGCGCGGATCACCAGCGCGCCCCAGCCGCAGCCGATGTCGAGCAGCGTCTGGCCCTGGCCCAGCTCGATCTTGCGCAGGATGTGGTCGATTTTCTTGATCTGCGCCGTCGCCAGGTCTTCGTCGCCGTTCTCGAAATAGGCGCAGGAATAAACCATGTTGGGGTCGAGGAACTGGGCGTAGAACTCGTTGGAGACGTCGTAGTGGTAGCGGATCGCCTCGGCGTCCTTCCTCTTGTCGTGACCGATGGTGCGCACGATGCGGGCGAACTTGCCTTCGGCCTTGAGCGTCGTGCGGGCCAGCGCGTTGACGATGGATATCATGTCATGGGCCGCGCCGCGCACTTCGATGGCGCCCTCGACGTAGGCCGCGCCGAGGTTGGACAGCGACGGCGTCAGCAGATAGCGCGCAGCCGACGCGCGCGGCAGGCGTATCGTCACGCGCGGCGCTTCGGAGGACAGGTCGATGTGCTGGCCGTTCCACAGTTCGATGCGCAGCGGCAGCGCCATTTGTTGACGGATGCCCGCGATCCAGGCGCTGAGTCGGTTTTGTACGAACAAGATAGCCTCCGGTGGACGGCAGCGTCGCCGCCGTGGTGTCAGAAACAAACAGTACGAAGAAAAAAGACCACTAAAATCACGCCTGGATGCCGGCGGCTTAAGTCGGGGCCGACCCGGCTGGGCGACCGCCGACCTGACTCTGACCCTGAAGCCACGCCGCCGCATCGGCCTGCACGTCGCATGTTCGCTATGGCTGCAAACGCTCGATGATCCAGCTGCCGTCCGCTTGCCGCACGTACACGATGCGGTCATGGAAGCGCGAGCGCCGCCCCTGCCAAAATTCGATACGCTGCGGCTGCAAGCGATAGCCGCCCCATTGTTCGGGCCGCGTCGCGTGCTCGCCGCAGGCCGCCGCCACGGCCGCGTAATTCGCTTCCATCTGCGCCCGGCTGGCGATCGTTGCGCTTTGCTGCGAGGCCATCGCCGCCAGCTGGCTTTTCAGCGGGCGGCTGTAAAAATACTGGTCGCTCTCTTCCGCCGAGGTCCGCACCACCGTGCCTTCGATGCGCACCTGCCGCTCGACTTCATTCCAAAAGAATAGCAGCGCCGCATGCGGGTTGGCGCACAGTTGGCGGCCCTTTTGGCTGTCGTAATTGGCGTACCACGTAAAACCGCGTTCGTCGTATTGCTTGATGAGCACAATGCGCGAACTCGGCTTGCCGTCCGCGTCGACGGTCGCCACGCTCATCGCGTTCGGCTCGTTGACCCGGGCCTGCACCGCCTCGTCGAACCACCGGGCGAACTGCCCGATCGGATCGGCCAGCACGTCCGCTTCCGACAAACTGGCGCGGCCGTAATCGGAGCGCAGCGCGGCCAGTGCGTCGCCGCTGGCGGCCGGCGCCGCCGGGACGGCAGCCGGAACCGTCTCCGCTTGCTGCGCGCCGGCCGGCTCCAGGCCGCGCCGGCGCTGCATCGCCGCGCCCAGCTCGGCCATCTGCTCCGGGCTGAACAGCCGCTTGGCCATCGGGGCGATATGCGCCTCCTCCTTGGCCATGTGCGCCGTGTAGGAATCGCAGAAACGCGCCACGTCCGGCGCCGACAGCGGGCCGTCCAGACCCTTGGCGATACTATCAAGTTGCGATTTAATTATAAGCCAATCGCCATCCATGCGCTGATGGTCGGCCAGGATCTCAGGCACCAGCGCGGCCAGCAGGGCGGCATCGGCGTCGCGCGCGCACGCTTGCAGCATCGGCATCAGATTGTCTTCCTCGTCCGCGTGGTGCAGCTGGGCCGCCTGGTTGAAATATTTCAGCACCGCTTGCGCGGCCTGCTGGGCGTCGGCGTCGGCGCCATGCTCGGGCAGGTGGGCCAGCAGCTTTTGCAGCGTGGCCAGCTGTTTGCGGATGCGGTCGTGGCAGTGCTTGAGGACGGCGATCGGCTGGTCGAAGCCGGGCGCCGGGGTAATCAGGAAGTCGCTCATGGTGGTCTCGGTATTGATGCGGGGAGGAAATTAGGCGGGCAGGCTGTTGACTGGCTGCCAAGAAAATCATTGTAGAATAATCTTTGCCGCCGCGTCCGTTAAAATGGCGGCATGGATACCCTTACCCTCCCTTCCGCCGTCGCCGGCAATGTTGACGATATCGACTTCGAGCGCCGCTTCGGCGGCATCGGCCGCCTGTACGGCGCGCGCGCGCTGCAACGCTTCCGCGCCGCCCACGTCTGCGTGGTCGGCGTCGGCGGCGTCGGCTCGTGGATCGTCGAAGCGCTGGCCCGCAGCGCCATCGGCCAGCTGACCCTGATCGACCTCGACAACGTGGCCGAATCGAATATCAACCGCCAGATCCAGGCCCTGACGAGCACCGTCGGCCAGGCCAAGATCACGGCGCTGGCCGAGCGCATCGCCCAGATCAACCCGTTTTGCCGGGTCAACCAGGTCGAGGATTTCATCGAACCGGACAATCTGGACCAGATGATAGGCGGCCGCGGCTACGACTACGTGGTCGACGCCATCGACAGCGTCAAGGCCAAGGCCGCGCTGATCGCCTACTGCCGCGCCCAGGGCTTGCCGCTGGTGGTCATCGGCAGCGCCGGCGGCCAGACCGACCCGACCCAGATCGCCGTGCGCGACCTGGCCAAGACGGAGCAGGAGCCGCTGCTGAAAAAAGTGCGCAAGGTCATGCGCAGCCAGTACGGCTTTCCGCGCGGCGAAAAGAACAAGTTCAACGTCGACGCCGTGTTTTCGATGGAGCCGCTGAAGTTCCCCGAGGACGATGCCACGTGCAGCGTCGACGGCGACGAGCGCAGCGGCGGGGTTACCGGCCTGAACTGCGCCGGTTTCGGTTCGGCGATGGTGGTCACGGCCAGCTTCGGCCTGATCGCCGCCAGCCACGTGCTGCGCAAGCTGGCCGCCGGTGGTGAGGTTGAAGTTGCGGCGAAGGCCGAAGCCGCAGCCGCAGTTCCGCTCGCGCTGGCTCCAGCCGCCGCCGCTTGACATCGGGGTCAGACCCCGCTTGAGGTTGGTAGCCGCAAGTCGGCGTCAGCGCCAGCGGGGTCTGACCCCGCTTTGTCGTTGCCGCGTGATACCCGGTCTTGCCCCCGGCCGCGCGCATATTTGTCCTGCCGCCGGTAAGGTTTTGCTATCATTGTGCCGCGCCCGGCTGGCACAGCCGCGCTGCACTGTCCAGAACCCCATCGAAAGAGACACCATGAAGCGTAGTTCCCTAGTATTCGTCCTGCTGGCCGCGTTCGGCGCCTCGATGGCGCGGGCCGACCAGGCCACCGCCGACGCGCCGGTCGCCGCCCCGGCGCCCGTGGTGGTCGGCTCGGCCACGCCCGGCCCGGCCGCCGATGCGCTCATCATCACCGACACCAAGATCGGCACCGGCAGGGAAGCGAGCACCGGCACCACCGTGCGCGTCAACTACACGGGCTGGCTGTACCGTCCGCTGGCGCGCCAGTCGCACGGCAAAATGTTCGACACCTCGCGCGTGCCGGGCCGCGAACCGCTGGAGTTTCCCATCGGTGGCGGCAAAGTCATCAAGGGCTGGGACCAGGGCGTGGCCGGCATGAAGGTGGGCGGCAAGCGCACCCTGATTATTCCGCCGGAACTCGCCTACGGCGCCAAGGGCGCGCCCGGCGGCGACATTCCGCCCAATTCGGCGCTGATCTTCGAAGTCGAATTGATGGGCGTGCAGTAAGCCCGGCGATGTCGTCGCGGCCGTAAAACACGGTAGACTGTCTGCTCCAGCCACTCGCGCGGAGCAGACCATGAACATCGCCAACGACGTCACCGAACTGATAGGCAACACCCCGCTGGTGCGCCTGAACCGCCTCGGCGGCGCCAGCACGGCGCAGCTGCTGGCCAAGCTCGAATACTGCAATCCGGCGCACAGCGTCAAGGACCGCATCGGCCTGGCCATGATCGCGGCGGCCGAGGCGGCCGGCCAGATCCATCCCGACACCATCATCCTCGAACCGACCAGCGGCAACACCGGCATCGCGCTGGCGATGGTGTGCGCCGCGCGCGGCTACCGCTGCACGCTGGTCATGCCCGACACCATGAGCCGCGAGCGCCGCCTGCTGCTGCGCGCCTACGGCGCCGAGCTGGTGCTCACGCCCGGCGCCGACGGCATGCTGGGCGCGATCCGCACGGCCGAGCGGATGGCCGAGTCCGACCGCCGCTACCTGATGCCGCAGCAATTCAATAATCCCGCCAACCCCGACGTCCACCGCCGCACCACGGCCGAGGAAATCTGGCGCGACACGGACGGCGCCGTCGACATCGTCGTGGCCGGCGTCGGCACCGGCGGCACCATCACCGGCATCGGTGAAGCGCTCAAGGGGCGCAAGCCGACGCTGCGCTGCGTCGCCGTGGAGCCGGCGGCGTCGCCGCTGTTGTCGAAAGGGAGCAAGGGCGCGCACGGCATCCAGGGCATAGGCGCCGGCTTCGTGCCGGCCGTGTTGAACACGGCGATCTACGACGAGGTGATCTGCGTCGCGACCGAGGACGCCTACGCCGTCGCGCGCCGCGCCGCCAGCGAGGAAGGCTTGCTGGTGGGGATCTCGTCCGGCGCCGCGCTGTGGGCCGCGATGGAACTGGCGCGGCGGCCGGAAAATGCCGGCAAGATGATCGTCACCATCGTGCCCTCGTTCGGCGAGCGCTATCTGAGCACGCCGCTTTACGCCGGGCTGGAATAAGCCGGCCGCGTCGCCACGGCGGAGGCAGACCATGTCGCTGCGTCGGAGCGGACCGGCCCGCGCCGCGACTTCGGGGTCAGACCACGGTTTCGGTCCCGTGGCCTTACGATCTCAGTCGTGACTGTGTTGCAGGCAGCACTCGTGGTCGGTGGTGCCCATCTCGATTTGCAGCGTGCTGTGGTGAATCGCGAAGGTGCGCTTCAGTTCCGCGCTGATGGCGTCCATCGTCACGTCGCCCGGATAGCCGGCCGGCATCACCAGGTGCGCCGTCAGCGCCGTCTCCGTCGTGCTCATCGACCAGATGTGCAAGTCGTGCACCTCGCGCACGCCGGGACGCGCGCGCAGGAAGCCGGCCACCTTGGCCGCGTCGACGCTGTCGGGCACCGCCGCCAGCATCATGCGCAGCGCCTCGCGCAGCAGCGACCAGGTCCCCAGCACGATCATGACGACGATGGCCACGCTGACCAGCGGATCGAGCCAGCTCCAGCCGGTGGCCATGACGACCAGGCCGGCCACCAGCACGCCGAAGGAGATCACGGCGTCGGCCGCCATGTGCAGGTAGGCGCCGCGGATGTTGATGTCGTCCTTGCTGCCGGCCACGAACAGCCAGGCCGAGAAGCCGTTGACGGCGATGCCGACCGCCGCCACCACCGACACCGTCAATCCGGCCACCGGGTTGGGATGCAGCAGCTGCTGCACGGCTTCCCACGCGATGGCGCCGCAGGCGGCCATCAGCAGCATGGAGTTGAACAGCGCCGCCAGCATCGACGTGCTGCGCAAGCCGTAGGTATAGCGGCCGCTCGGCGTGCGCTTGGCCAGGATGGCGGCGCCCCAGGCCAGCATCAGGCCCAGCACATCCGACAGGTTGTGGCCGGCGTCGGCCATCAGCGCGGTCGAGTTGGCGATGAAGCCGTAGACGAATTCGATCGCCACGAACAGCGTGTTCAGGCCGATGGCGATGGCGAACGCGCGGCCGTGCGTGGTCGGGTCGCCGTGTTGGTGGTGATGGTGGCCGTGGTCATGTCCGTGCTGGTGGGAAGCGGGCGCCGCGTGGGCGTGGGCGCCGTGGTCGTGGCCTTCGTGGTGGTCGTGGCCGTCATCGTGCTGGTGCGCGGGCGCTGCCGCGCCGTTGCCATGGTCATGGCCGCCGTGCGTGTGCTCATGATCGTGCGACGGGGCCGCATCGTGCGCGTGGTCGTGCTGGTGGCCGTGGTGTTTGTGCTGGTCGCTCATGCTTCGGTTCCTGTGGATGGTTCGGCGATATGTTCGAGCATGTCGCTCAGCACGCCGCTGATGTGGGCGTCGGCGGCGGAATAAAAAACTTGTTTGCCGTGGCGCTCGGACTTGACGATGCGCGCCGCGCGCAGCAGCCGCAGGTGGTGGCTGACCAGCGAGCTGCTCAGTTGCAGCGTGGCCGCGATGTCGCTGACGGCGATCGGCGTCGTCAGACAGCCCAGCACGATGCGCAGCCGGGTCGGGTCGCCGAGCAGGTGGAACAGGTCGGCCAGCTGCGCGATGGCGGGGTCGGATTCGGAATAGGAGGTCATGGCTAACATATGAATAGATGTTCATATGTTAGTTGGGATTGCCGTCATCGGCAAGCGGAGAATTGTTTCTATGCGCAGACGCGCCGCGAAACCGGGTTGCGCAGAC